>NZ_JACJFK010000002.1:97568-301786 GCF_014164535.1 Pseudoalteromonas sp. SG41-2
CGTGCCTTAGCACACAGTTTAGTGTGCCGACTTAGCTCAGCTGGTAGAGCAACTGACTTGTAATCAGTAGGTCAACCGTTCGACTCGGTTAGTCGGCACCATTTATTTAAATTAAATGTTTTAAACATTTAATTAGCACTGTTTAAGTGCCTCGATAGCTCAGTCGGTAGAGCAGAGGATTGAAAATCCTCGTGTCCGTGGTTCGATTCCGCGTCGAGGCACCATTTATCCAAAGTTATCAATCTTTAAAATTGAAACGTGCCTTAGCACACAGTTTAGTGTGCCGACTTAGCTCAGCTGGTAGAGCAACTGACTTGTAATCAGTAGGTCAACCGTTCGACTCGGTTAGTCGGCACCATTTATTTAAATTAAATGTTTTAAACATTTAATTAGCACTGTTTAAGTGCCTCGATAGCTCAGTCGGTAGAGCAGAGGATTGAAAATCCTCGTGTCCGTGGTTCGATTCCGCGTCGAGGCACCATTTATCCAAAGTTATCAATCTTTAAAATTGAAACGTGCCTTAGCACACAGTTTAGTGTGCCGACTTAGCTCAGCTGGTAGAGCAACTGACTTGTAATCAGTAGGTCAACCGTTCGACTCGGTTAGTCGGCACCATTTATTTAAATTAAATGTTTTAAAACATTTAATTAGCACTGTTTAAGTGCCTCGATAGCTCAGTCGGTAGAGCAGAGGATTGAAAATCCTCGTGTCCGTGGTTCGATTCCGCGTCGAGGCACCATTTATACTAAAGCCCTGCATGAAAATGCGGGGCTTTTTTGTTTTTATTTAAGTTAAAACATAAGCGGCCTCGAACTACGTTCGATTACAAAATGCTTCCCTGTATTTTGCCCTACGGGCCATCCTTCGGACGTTAAAAATTGTTCCAGACAATTTTTTGCCGCCTCAGTGCACCATTTATATTAAAGCCCTGCATGAAAATGCGGGGCTTTTTTTTTAGAGAAAATTAGCACAAGTAAAGTTTGCCAAGTACTCGGTTGAGTTTTCTAATTCACCTTTCACCTTTCACCTTTCACCTTTCACCTTTCACCTTTAATCCCACAAAACCTGCGCTTCACCGCTGTTTCCTTTAAGCATGTGTAATGTTATGTAAAGTCAGTTGAGCTATTGCTGCACTGGTGCTTGAATTACACTCATAAATAGCAGTAATTCAGGTTTTTATATGATTTGGCAACTTAAGCCGAGTTTAGTGGCGGTGAGTGTGTTGCTGCTCAGTGCATGCAGCAATCAGCTCAATCCTACTGAACGTGCGCAAGATATCGCAAATACCCCAGAGCTTTGGCAACAAGCGACTACGTCTGCATTAAAGGTTGAAGATAATTGGCTGCAGCAGCTAGAAAACCCACAAGTTTTTTTTCTAGTTGAACAGGCATTAGCAAATAACCAGCAAATTTTGCAGTCCGGTTATGATGTTGCTATTAAACAGCAGCAGCTAATTGCCACAGGCGCCGCGTTGTGGCCGAGCTTGGATTTATCTTCGCGGACGAATCGCAGCAAAGATAATCGCCCTGTTAGCTACAATAATGCCAGTTCGGCAAATTTAACCCTCAGCTACGAAATTGATCTATGGGGCAAGCTATCTGATGCGCAGCGTCAAGCTAACCTTGAATTTTTAGCAGAGCAAGCCAATTTTGAGCAAAGTAAGCAGCGCTTAGTAGGCGATGTAGTCAGCGGCTGGTTTAATGTCATCAGTGCGCAAAAGCTATTGGCACTGTATCAACAGCGTGAAAAAAACGCTGAGCAAAATTTGGCAATTATTGAATCGGGTTATCGCCAAGGTTTAAATGATGCGTTAGATGTGTATTTAACGCGTAATGAACTAAATACTGAACGCTCGCGAATTGCCGGGCAAAAAGCGACATTAAATCAAGCTATTCGAACACTTGAACGGCTAACTGGAGATTATCCAAAAGGCGCCTTAACTGTCGAGGCCGAGCTACCATTATTAGATAAACCTATTCCATTAGGTTTACCGTCAGAATTGATCACCCGTAAACCAAGTTTAATGGCCAGTTGGTATCAACTGTTAAGTACCGATGCTAATTTGGCCTATGCCCATAAACAACGTTTTCCCAGCTTAGATTTATCAGCAACGTTAGGTGATAGCACAGACCGAGTAAGCGACTTGTTTTCTCCGTCGAGCCTGGCATGGTCGTTGGTTGGTAGCATTTCTATGCCGCTGTTTGATGCAGGTAGACTAAAAGCAAACGAGGAAGCTGCGCGGTTAGCAGTGCTAAGCCAAGAGCAAAATTATTTAGCGAGTTTGTATGATGCATTTAATGATGTTGAACAAGCTATTTCGCAAGAGCAGTCATTACAACAGCGCTACCAGGCTACGCTTAAAGCGCAAGAAAATGCTATTGCAGCAGAGCAATTATCATTTGAGCAATATCAAAGTGGTTTAGTCACTTACACCACCGTATTAGATGCACAAGACCGCTCTTTTGATGCACAAAGCTCAGTCATCGAAATTAAAAACCAACTTATTATTAACCGTATAAATCTTCATATTGCCCTTGGTGGCGATTTTTCACAGCCAACCAACGCATCAACAGAGCAATAACTATGAACTTAAAAACCAGAAAAATATTGATCCCAGCCGTAGTGATTGCAGCAACCGCAGCAATCGTTATGTTCATTCAAGGTAACCCGCCGCAAGCTAATCGTTTTGCAGCGCCACCTAAAGCACAAATTAGTGTGGCAGTGCAGTTACTAACACCGCAATCATACCAAGTGATGATTGATAGTTTTGGCACCGTAAAACCACGTACGCAAAGTGGCTTAGTTGCTCAAGCATCGGGGCAAATCATTGCGGTTAGTGAGCAGTTTCGCGAAGGGGGCTTTTTTGAAAAAGGGGATGTGTTACTGCAACTTGATGATAGGGATCACCGCGCTGAAGTAAAAGCCGCACAAGCAAACTTATTAACTGCGCAACAGGGCTTACAAGAAGAGCAAGCGCGTGGACGTCAAGCTTTGGTTGACTGGCAGCGTTTAGGTAATGGTGCACAAGCGAGTAACTTAGTGTTGCGCGAACCACAATTAGCCGCAGCGCAAGCACAAGTGTTGTCAGCTCAAGCGCAACTTGAAAAAGCTGAACTTGATTTAGAGCGTACTAAAATTACAGCTCCTTATGCCGGTCGTGTACTCAGTCGCAGTGTTGATCTAGGCCAAGTGGTGTCTAATAATACTCAGCTTGCAACGATTTATGCCATTGATAGTGTGGAAATTCGTCTGCCAATCAAAAATAAAGATTTGCCATTTATAAACTTACCAGAGCAATATCGTGATGGGCAAAAAAATGCACTTGGATCAGCGGTGCATTTCACTTCAGACTTAGTCGGCAAGCAAAGTTGGCTTGGGCAAATTTCGCGTACCGAAGGAGCTATTGATGAAAGCGCCCAACAACTGTACGTGGTGGCACAAATTAATGATCCATACAAAGCAACAGCGCAAAACCAATACCCAATTAAGATAGGGCAATATATTAAAGCGCAGATCAGCGGTAAACAGGTAAACGATGTATTGGTTATTCCTAACAGCACCATTTATCAAGGCAGCTATGTGTATGTTGTTGAGCAAGGCGTACTTAAGCGTAAAGAGATTAGCTTAGCATGGCAAAACGCCACGCAAGGAATTATTGCCAGTGGTTTAACGGCTGGTGAACAGTTGGTACTCACACCGCTTGGTCAGGTGAGCTCGGGTACGCGAGTTAAAGTAATGGGTGAACCCGCAACCTCGACAGAACCTGTGAAAAAACAGCGCCCAAGTCGTGAGCAGCTAGAAGAGATGGCTAAGAAACAGGGTATTACTGTTGAGCAGTTAGTTGAAAAACGCCGCGCAGCAAGATCGCAAGGAGATAAACCATGATAGCTTGGTTTACCAAAAATCATGTTGCAGCTAATTTATTGCTGATCAGCATTGTATTTGCGGGTCTATTTAGTTTAACTACGCAAATACCGCTTGAAGTATTTCCTTCATTTGAAACCGATCGCATTAGCGTTAGCGTATCATTACGTGGCTCAACGCCAGAAGATGTAGAGCAAGGGGTGACGATTCGAATTGAAGAGTCAGTGCAAGATTTAGAAGGGATCAAGCAGATCTCAAGTCGCTCCTCAGAAGGCTCTGCCTCGGTTAGCATCGAAGTTGAAAGCGGTTATGATCCGCGGGAGTTATTAGCCGATATAAAAAGCCGGGTTGATGCGATCAATACCTTTCCTGTTGATGCCGAAAAGCCCGTTGTAGCTCTTGCAGAGCGCAAGCGCGAAGTCATTGCAGTCACCGTTGCCAGCGATTACGGCGAAAAAGAAACCCGCGAATACGCCGAGCAAGTACGAGATCAATTACTACGTTTACCGAGCGTGACGCAGGTTGAACTAAGTGGCGTGCGCGATTACGAGTTAGCCATTGAAGTCAGTCAAGATACATTACGCCAATATAGTTTAAGTTTAAGTGATATTTCACGGGCCATTAGCAATTCGAGCTCAGACATTTCTGCGGGGAATTTAAAAACCGAAGGCGGCGACGTACTCATTCGCTCTAAAGGCCAAGCTTACCGTAAAGACGAATTTGCCCAAGTTGTAGTAAAACACCAAAGCGATGGCACCATAATTCGCCTTGGAGATATTGCTAAAATTAGCGATGACTTTGAAGAAACCCCAGTGCGCACCCGCTTTAATGGTAAACAAGCCGCGTTTATTGATGTGTACCGAATCGGCCCGCAAAGTGCTATTACCGTGGCGGATGAGGTTAAAGAATTCATTGAAAACCAGCAAACAAATCTGCCGATGGGGTTTGAGCTGAGTTACTGGGATGATGATTCAGAACTGGTTAAAAGTCGTATTGCCACGCTTACCACTAATGCCTTACAAGGCGGCATTTTAGTGTTGGCTTTACTGACGTTATTTTTACGACCGGCCATCGCATTCTGGGTGTTCATTGGTATTCCAGTATCGTTTATGGGGGCTTTTTTAGCGATGCCATTGTTTGGTGTAACACTGAACATTATGAGCTTATTTGGTTTTATTTTAGTACTGGGAATTGTTGTTGATGATGCCATTGTTACTGGTGAAAATGTTTATACTCATTTAAAAACGGCTGAATCAGGTGAACAAGCGGCTATTCGTGGTACCCAAGAAGTGGCAACGCCGGTAACGTTTGGGGTTTTAACCACAGTCGCGGCCTTTTTACCTTTGGCGTTTATTGAAGGTGGGCGTGGCGCGTTATTTGCGCAAATTCCAGTGGTGGTGATCCCCGTGCTATTATTCTCGTTAATTGAGTCTAAGTTCGTGTTACCAGCGCATTTAAAGTACATCAAATTACGTCATCAAAAAGGCGAGCCCTCAAAATTTGATAAGTTCCAACAACGTTTTGCTGATGGTTTTGAGCATGCAATCTTAAAATACTATCAGCCCATTTTAAACCTCGCTTTACGGCATAAACTAGCAACGGTGGGCTTGTTTGTTGGTATTTTCTTGATCATTTTAACCATGATCACCAGTGGTTGGACTAAGTTTATTTTCTTCCCACGTATTCCAAGTGAAACGGTTCGAGTTAACTTAACCTTGCCAACGGGCACACCGTTTGAAGTGACTAATAAATATGTCATTGATATGTCGGATAAAGCACGCCAATTACAAGATAAGTACCGCGATGAAGATACAGGTGAAAGTGTTATTTTAAATATACTCGCCACCACAGGCGGGCGCGGTGGTGCGTCTAATTCCGGCAGTGTTCGTTTTGAAATAACACCCGCTGAAAGCCGCGACTCTGATATTGGCTCGCGCGAGCTTGCCAGTGAATGGCGCGATTTAATTGGTATTATACCTGGCGCTGAAAGCTTAACTTTTAGAGCCGAAATTGGCCGTAGTTCCGATCCGATTGACGTACAGTTAACGGCAACCTCACTGACAACATTGCAAGAAGTGGCTGATCATGTCAAAGCGCGGTTAGCGACATACCCAACGGTATTTGATATTGCTGATAGTATGTCTGATGGCAAAGAAGAGCTACAAATAGAGCTAACAGAGCAAGGCCTAGCACTGGGGTTGAATCGTGTTGATGTATCGCAACAAGTGCGTAATTCATTTTTTGGAGCGCAAGCTCAGCGTATTCAACGTGGCCGCGATGATGTGCGAGTAATGGTGCGTTTACCAATCGAAGAGCGCCGCTCAGTGGCGGATCTAAAAGATATTTTAATCAATCTACCCGATGGCGGCACTGTGCCTTTATCGCATGTAGCTAAGCTGGTGCCAGGGCAAAGTCCTTCGTCGATAAATCGCATTGATCGCTACCGTACTTTGAATGTTACCGCTGATATTGAAAAAGAAAACACCAATATGACGGTGCTCCAAGCTGACTTAAAAATTTACCTAGATGAGCTTGTACAGCAATACCCTGGTGTAAGTCACTCACTCGAAGGCGAAGCCAAAGAGCAGCGAGAGTCATTTGGTTCACTTGCATGGGCATTGGTTTTTGTGTTTTTTATTATCTACGGCTTATTAGCAATCCCATTTAAATCCTACTTGCAGCCATTGATCGTTATGAGTGTGATCCCATTTGGCATGATAGGCGCGGTAATAGGGCATTGGATCATGGGCATGGAACTGACCATTATGAGCTTACTCGGCATGCTAGCCTTAATTGGTGTAGTGGTGAACGATTCACTCGTTTTGGTTGATTTTATTAATAAAAAACGCAGTGAAGGGGGGGATTTACTGGAGGCGGTAAAAATGGCGGGCGCATCACGTTTTCGTCCTGTGATGTTAACCAGCTTAACGACCTTTATAGGCTTAATGCCGCTACTGTTTGAGAAGGCAACACAAGCGCAATTTTTGATCCCGATGGCGGTGAGTCTTGGTTTTGGAATTATTTTTGCGACCTTTATTACCTTGTTGCTAGTGCCAGTTAACTACTTGTTGATGGAGCGCCTGCAAGGCTGGTTTAAATAAAAAGTTATTCCCCACAATCTATTAGGTTGTGGGGAATACACGCAAAATTTCTCAAACTATTTTTTCAAGCTGAGGTAAACTAATCACAAAGTAGTTAAATTCAAAGGCTTCAACATGATTGAATACCCGATTGATCAACTCCCACAGCTTATCGATGAGCTTCTGCAATGCGATACCACAGAACGTAAAAACAAGCTGTTAGCCGACGCTAAAGAAATTCTCTCAACTGAGCATTTGTCGTTATTGTTTGAAGCATTGCCAAAAGAGCAACGTTTAGATATTTGGCAGTTGTTAGATGAAGACACCCAGCACGAAATATTTATTAATTTAGGCGCGGATAGCTGTCGTTGGTTATTACAATCACTAGATGAAGATGACGGTTTTAAATTACTTGATGAAGTGAGTGTTGAAGAGTTACTAGAACTCGAAGAGATAATTCCGGAGCGCTTTGTTGAATACGCGCGCCATCAATTGGATGAAGTACAAACTAAGCAGTACGAGCTTGCACAGCAATACAACCCAGAGCAATTAGGTCACTGGTTGGATTTTGACGCTATTAAAGTATCTGAAAAGCTAACCGTTGCAGGTGCTCGCAAAATCTTGCAAAAAGGTTTACCTCAGTACAGTGAAGTGATTTATTTAGTTAGCCGTAAAGGCACTTTAATTGGTGAAGTGCCAGTTAATGCATTATTTAAAGCTAACGACTCTGATACTTTGCTGAGTTTTGCAGTGCATGATGTTGCCTCTTTACATGCCGATGATGACTTATACGAAGCGGCTGAAGTGGTGATCCATAGCGAAAGAATGGCTATGTCAGTGGTCAATGCAGATAACAAGCTGTTAGGGCGTTTAAAAGTCACTTCAGCCTACGAGTTGCGCCAAGAGGTAACCGATGAAGCCGCAGCTAAAGCGGGTGGTTTACGAGAAGACGAAGACCTATTTGCCAGCGTACGAAAAAGTGCGAAAAACCGTGGTATTTGGTTAGGCATTAATTTAGCAACCGCATTTTTAGCATCCTGGTTTATTGGCTTATTTGGCGCAACCATTGAGCAAGTAGTTGCATTGGCAGTATTAATGCCGGTAGTTGCATCAATGGGCGGTATTGCCGGTAGTCAAACACTTACCGTAATCGTCCGCGGTTTAGCGCTTGGTCAGGTAACCGACTCAAACCGTAAGGCGTTACTTAAAAAAGAGCTTAGGGTAGGGGCTGTAAATGGCTGTGTGTGGGCTATGGTAATTGGTGTGCTTACCTATTTCTGGTTTAGTGATGTGATGCTCAGTATCACTATTACAGTGGCTATTTTGCTTAATTTAATTGCAGCCTCTTTGTCTGGCGTGGTGATCCCTTCGATTTTAGATAAAATGAAAATCGACCCGGCACTGTCAGGTTCAGTAATCTTGACAACAGTGACCGATATCGTTGGCTTTGTCACTTTCTTAGGGTTAGGTAGTTTATTACTACTTTAGTATTTTAGTGTACGCAGTATGATAACTTTTACAGGTATTTGATTAATTTCAGTTTTATTTCTGTTGTGTGAACCTTTAGTGAAGAACTGGTTGGCGCGTATCATCTGGTTCTTTTTTATCATAAAGTACAACTCTCGCAGTTGCGAGCTACATAATTAAAAAGGAAATACTCAATGTCAAAGAAACCAGCTAAAGCAATCAGTAAAGAAGTAAAATCGATTAAAAAAGAAATCAGCGCTCGTAAAGATAAAGTCGCAAAACAAAAAGCCAAAATAGGTAAGCTTAAAAAAGCGCTGAAAAAAGCAGCTTAATTTAGCATACAAAAATACTGCTGTGCGACCAGTTATTCAGCGCCATCAGTAAAGGTATATATACCTTTCAAATGCTTAGGCAATTATAAAATATTTTTGTAATTGCCTAAGCCAGTTTATTATCCCCACTCTTAGTACGTAACGATCTGTTTTTGTATAATATTTGTTAATAATTTTATGCAAATATGTTTTAATCTATGTATATCCTTTACAGCATTAAGCGTTTACTTAAACTTTATGATAAAAAATCACTTCATAGTCGCTATTTTTATCTTTATTTTCTCTACGCTAGCTAATGCGTCTGAACACTTTAGTGATCACGAACAATTCTGCTTACAGCAGCCAGAGAAAGACTGCTTAGTTTATATTAATGAACGTATAGAGAAATCAGAGCTAGATTCTTCTCGGTGGTACAAAGCCAAGTCTTACTTATTTGATTATTATTACGATAAAAGTGATTATGAAACCTTAAAAATCATTGTTGAGCCATTCGCAGAACGAGATGATCTACCTGAAGTATTTAAAGTCCAAGTTTACTTTTATTATGCCAAAGCCTTACGTTACTCTGAGGATGATGAGCTTGCAGAAATCTATGCTAATAAGGCTCTTACAGATATACAGTTGATGTACGACGCGTTTGCAGATCCAATGCGAATGCTTGAGTTAGCCAATTTGCAGTATGTTTTTGGTAATAAAGAATCCGCTTTTCAAATGCTACTCAAAACCGAACGAAAGTTTGGCAAGAGTAAAGACCCAATTTTTAATTTTGAATTACATTCCAATAAAGCAAATATTTATCATGCTTTTGGCGATTTAGAAAATGCCAGAGATAGTAGAAAAAAAGCACTCGATTGGATACTTCCAACTCAGCATCAAGGCAAAATTATTGTTGCACAAGGGAATTTAGCGCGTACATATCAATTGCTCGGACAGTATGACCTTGCCATTAAGTATTATGTTGACTCGTTAAGTTATATGGTCGATGGCAGCGATGATATTACCAAAGCTTCGCATACATTAAGGCTGGCAGAAATATGCTGGCAAGCAAAAGATAATCAGCAGGCCATTAAGTGGTTTAAAGCGGTTAAAGTGAGTGACTTAAATCGTAACCATAAAATAGTCTATGAACAATTAGCTAAAGCCTTAACTTTGTAGCGATTGTAACTATGCACCCTCGATAAGACGGCCCATATTTATATGGGCCGTAGTTATTTGTTTAATTAAAAGCTAAACGCTACATTCGCATAAACAAAGCGGCCATCTAAACTATATGGCGTGAACCCGCTGTAAGTGAAAATTTGGTTAAAATCACTATAACCAATATTACTTACCGTATCTTGCGGGTACTGATCAAATAGATTATTAGCACCTAAAGCAAGTTTCCATTGCTCAGTTGGACGATATGCCACTTCAATATCGGTGAGCCACTTTGCTTTTAGAAGCTCATCACCCTCAGCACTACTTGAGGTATCAACTACTTCACCATAGCGTGTTGCACGAAGCGTGGTTTGAATATTTTCATAATCCCATGTTGCAGACAGGTTCCATTTATCTGCTGGTGTGCCTTTTTCGAATCGAGAAATTTCACGTCGTGCAAAGTATTGATATTCATCACCTAACGCTTCCAGTTCCGGTGGATTGTCTTTCACATGAGTAACTTCTGTATCGTTAAAGTTTACAGCGGCACTTAAGCGTAAGTCACCATAGTCAGCTAAACCAAGTAAATAGGTGGCAACAATATCTACCCCTTGAGTACGCGAATCGATAGCATTGGTAAAGTAGCGCACACTTTGGGTATTAAGCTCAGCGGCTTGTTGTAAAATAGCTTCAACAGCAGGGCCTTCTAAGTTTTCAGAAAGCACAATGCGATCATCAATATCGATACGATAAGCATCAAGCGTGAAGCTAAAATTACCTTCTGTGAAGATAAAACCAGCGGTCATATTGACAGACTCTTCAGCGTCTAAATCTTTTGCGCCAAGCGCTTTGGCAGCAGGCTCACTACTTGGAAATAATCCGACTTCTCTAGGTACGCCATTTTCAAATACAGTGCTGACTGATTTATAAGACGTTTGTGCAAGAGACGGTGCTCTAAAACCACTACTGATAGCACCACGTAACGATAATGAAGGAGTAATGCTATAGCGGCTGGCAAGTTTCGCTGTAAAAGTACTGCCAAAGTCACTATAGTCTTCAAATCGACCTGCTAGCACAGCATTCCAATTTTCAGTGAGGTAGGTATCAAATTCAGCAAATAGAGCAATGTTATGGCGGCTTTTATCAGTTGCACTATCCGGTGAAAAACCTGATAAAACTTGTGCACCACCGGCGGCAACAGGTACGCCTTGTGCATCAAGTACCGTTAAATACGAAGCTTGTTCACCGGCTTTGATTTGGTAGTTTTCATGGCGATATTCAGTACCAATGGTAACAAACACGTCATCAGGTAAGCCTAAGTCAAAGCTATTGCTGGCATCCATGTTAACAAGGAATTGTTCATACACTAATGCGCCATTATCAAACTCTGTCGGACTGTTAGCACCCATAGAGGTATTGATGCTATTGCTAACACCTAAGGCAAAATCATTGCGACCATAATTAGTGCTGATATCCCATGTCCAATCATTACTAACCCCATTTAAACCGATAGCAAACGAATAGTCGTCAACATCAGTGTCAATGTTTGGTAAAAACCCATCTGGATAAACGCTTGGCAAATTACGGTTGTCTTTGGCACGACGATAGAAACCGCCTGAGTTACCTTTACGATTTGAATAACTGGCAAAAGAGTAAAGTGATAAGTCATCACTAAAGTCGTAGCCAAGATTATAAAATAGCGCGATATCTTCAACATCGGCTTTACCAAAGCGGTGATTATAACGGTCAAACGTCAGCTCTTTTGGATCAAGCGCGCCGTTTTCATCACGATTATATTGTTCTCGCTCATCAATACCTGAGCGGTTAGTTGGCTCGTTGTTACGGGTTTCAATTGAGATATTGATAAAGCCATTCTCGCTAAGCGAAAAGCCCGCATTGGCACTTGCAGTTCGGGTAATACCATCGTTTACTTTACGGTCTTCGCCTTTGGCAAAGCTTAAATTACCTTGCGCATCAGCACTGGTGCTGAGTAACTGAGGAGAGCCCGCCATTTGTGTGTCGTACTCACCATAGGTGTAGCTTACACTACCGCCTTCATCGGCATCTTTGAGTACAATATTAATCACACCAGCAATGGCATCTGAGCCATATTGCGCAGCTGCACCATCACGCAGTACTTCAACACGTTTAATTGCAGAGGTTGGAATATTATTTAAATCAACGGCAGTAGAGCCGCGGCCAACGGTGCCGCCTAAGTTTAATAAAGCACCAGAATGACGGCGTTTACCATTGACAAGTACTAAGGTGTGATCGGGAGCTAGGCCTCTTAATACTGCAGGTTTTGCATGGTCAGTACCATCAGCGAGGGTTGCACTTGGGTAGTTAAAGCTAGGTAATTGGGCTGCAAGCACTTGGCTTATTTCTAGTTGGCCTGTGGTTGCTAGATCACGACTGGTTAGCAAGTCTACAGGAACTGTACTTTCCGACAGGCTGCGTAAACTACGACGTGTGCCGGTGACCGAAATAACTTCAATATCTTTTACTTCGTTTTCGCTAGTTGGTTGCTCTGCTGCAATGGCACTTACTTGAAAAGCAAATGTACTGCATATTGCTAAATGTAGGGGCAGTTTTTTTAAGTTAGCCATATAGTAATCCCTTGAGTATGTTGATTTTAACCAACAACATTTTACTAATAAAATGTTTACTCAACAAAGAATAGATCAGAATACCATAGTAGCAATGTACCTTAATTGTTAATATTTTGCGTCTTATGTAACTGTTAGTGTGTTTTATTTACAAGTTGCAGTTCTATCTGCAAAAAGTAATAGCGAGCTGTAACTGATAGACAAATTATTTACCGTTATAGCGTATTAAGCACTAATACTAATTTTATTTCTGCCGTCAGATTTTGCTCTATATAAAGCCGTATCAGCGGCACATATTAGCGCTTCGCAGGTGCGGTATTGGTTATCAAATTCGCAGGCAATACCTTGGCTCACACTTACTTTAACTTCTGGCGGTAGGCCAATATCAGTAAATGACATCGCATTAATTTGTTGTTGAATATGTCTGGCAACAACGGCGGCACTATCACGGTTGCAACGTGGCAGAATAACAGCAAATTCTTCACCGCCATAGCGAGCGGCTAAACAATCTCTTGATGGTATACATTGCAAAATAACCTTGGCTATTTTTTGTAAGCACTTATCGCCTTTAATATGGCCGTAGGTATCGTTGAACCTCTTAAAATGATCGACATCAATTAATATACTAGTTAATGGCTGGTGGCTTTGAATACTTTCTTGCCAGTATTGTTTTAATGATTCATCTAGCGTGAAGCGATTAGCAAGCCCAGTTAAATGATCTGTTGATGCTTGTACTTTTAATTTATTATATATTGCTTTGTGAATACTTAAATCATGTAATATGCATACATAAAGTTTTTGCGCTGACGCAATGCTTGAAGGCATATTAGAAATAGATAAGTCGGCCTCAATTATATTGCCATCCGCTTTATTTATTTTTACTTCATTAGGACCAAAGTTAAGGCGAGTATCTTTTATATCTAACCAGTTTAGTAACGTATACATGTATTTATCACGATCAGTTTCGTGTAAAAATTGTAGCAAGCTTTGCCCAATCAGCGACTGCTGAGAGTCACCTAAAAGCTGCGCCGCCATCGGGTTAACAAACTCAAACGTGCCTTGCTCATCGATAACAAAAATGCCTTCGGCGGTACCATTAAACAGTTCAATCAAGGCACCAAACTGTAAGTGAGAAAGACAGGCAGAAAGGGTTTTGCCAATAGCAGCTGATTGCTTATTTGCATTAAGTGTATGGTTGTTAGTATTTGTTTGCTTAGACACGTTTGATCCCTACGCTTTGCTATACGTTTTTGGTGTCTATAAATTTACTTAAAAAAGTGCAAATAAACCTTCTGGTAATCTTCTGGTTTTAACATGTTGATTTTTATTGTTTTGTTTTTAAATTTGCACAGGTTTTAACTAACCTGTGCAAAGTATTCAGGCATTATTAGCTTGTTTTAGTTAGGTTTTCTATCGTTTTCTACTTGCGGGTCTGGGCTTTTATAAGTTTTACCGTCACGTTCTACTACAAAACGCATGCAAGTACGGCCAGTATTTTCATTTGAATCATAAACACAAATGGCTCTCCCCCCTTTTATTAATGCGCCTGCAAAGTCTTCTTTAGCGCAAGACTCTTCAAAGCCTTCAACTTCAGAGAACTCTACATCAAAAAACGTGATGCCTTCATTGCTAGGATGATTTTTAATAATATAAAGGCCAATTGAGTTGGCATCTACAACGCTGCCACCACCGCTCACTACTTTGTCATTTTCATAGTAAGTTATTATGGCTTCGTCATTATCGTTTATAGTAATGTCTACGTTAAATATATATGGCGTTAAAGTTGGAAGCATGTTTTTTCCTTTTCGATTGTTATAGTTCAAAGTTACTGATGCCCAAATTAATTAGGCTGTTTTTTAATTCTGTAATCTCGGCTTCTTTATTTAAGCAAATATGCGCTTGAATAAGAGGGAAGGTATGATATATGCTTTTATTTTTTTTATCTCCCAAAGCAATGAGTGCATTTTGGCAATATATTTTTCTTTCTTCTTTATTTGAGGTTAGTTTAGCATTAATTAAATTTACTATTGCGAAAATTGACCCCGAATCATTTTCATTAAGTCGATTTACTTGCTCTTTATAATCGTCACTTTGTTCAAGTGCTATTAACAGTGTTTTAGCTTTTTCGTAAAAGCCTCGTTGTAAAAAATACTCAATCAAGCTTATTTGGGTATTAATTATTACTGTATTGTTAAACTTCTCTTGAGCTATAAAACTCAGTATTTCGTCTATTTTACTATTGATTTTTTTGTCATCAGATAACGCTAATTGCAAAGCTAAAAAGCGAAAATAGGAACGTTGAAATTGGTTGTTTTCTGGGTCTTGTAAACGAGCAAGGTTAATCGTGTTTGTTGCTTGCTCGGCTTTTTTATAAGCTGCGCTTTTGTCAGTAAAGTAACTTAACAAATAACTTTGTTGTATGTAATTTGACGCAAGCCCCTTATATAAACTAGCGTCATTAGGGTACTTACTCAGCATGGTACTTAGTTCGTTCGCTGCACTATTAAACATAGTAAGCGTATCATTAAAGTTTCCTAATTTTTCCTCTGTACTGGCAAGCCAACTAAGAGTATCGGCCCTATCGCGTAGCAAATTTTTATTGTTGGGTTTCAGTTCAAGGGCTTTATTTTTTAGAGCTAGCGACTGTGTAAAATTTTGCTTTGCGGCTTGGTAGTTAAATTGATTTAAATACAGGGAGCCTAATGAGTTATGTGAATACGATAGCTCCATAATGGAGTTAAAGTCATTGGGTGCTAATGAATACATTGTTTCACTATAAGCGTGGTATTTTTTAAACATTGGCTCTGTGGCAGCGTAATCACTTTTATCATAATGAAGCTGGCCTAACCAAAAAGCATTTGCGCCCGCAAGCGTTAATAGTTCTAAATTATCTGGTTGTATTTTTAAGAGTGCTTCAAGGCGAGTGCGGGCGTTTTCAAACGCGGTATAGGCCTCACTGGTTTTGCCGCGGGAATAGGCTACGTCGCCCATTGCCTCAAGGGTTTGTGCATATTGAAAGCGGTTGTTAAATTCTTTTTTTTGGTCGTTAAAACTAAAAAGAGAGCTGGGCTCTTCTGCTTGATTGGTAAAGTACTCCAGCGCTTTATTGCTAATACCATCGAGCAAATCCATACGTTTAACGCTACGCAGTTTATCGGCAAATTCACCCACCATAAAGCCAAGTAGGCTTTCGGCTTCTAAGCGTTTTTGCTGCGCGACTTGCTCGGCGTGGTAGCTGCGTACGCTCATAAAGGTGGCTATAAAACTGAGTAAAATAAGGGCAACCGCGGTGGCTTGTAACACTCTTTTTTTACGTTTTGCCCTGCGGTTTGATGCTTTAATTAAACTTAGTTCAGCAGCGCTGAGGCTAAACATAACGTTATTTATCAGGCTTTGTGCTTCTTGTAATGGCTTGCCCTGCGCTAATAAAAAGTCGGCATGTTTTTGCTCGTTTAACCAGCGCTCGGTGGCGATTTGCAAGCGACTTTTAATGGCTAAGCTTTGTTGGTGTTGGTTTATCCAGTCTATGGCACGTTGCCACTGACGTAGTAGCGCTTCGTGTGCCAAACTAAAACAGGCTTGCTCGTTTTTAAGGTGCGATACAAATAAGCGGCTATCGACCATCGCTTGTGCAAGTTGTGTTTGTGCCGGGGTGGTGAGTTCATCCCAACGGGCTGCGCGGCTGGTGAGGGTTTCGCCATCGGCGTGCAGGGTAATTAGTTTTGATAATACCAAGCTCAGCTGGGATTGTTGTTGCTTGGGCAGTTGTGTAAAAACGTGCTCAGCTTTTTGGCCAATCGCGCCTTCAATACCGCCCAATGCTTGATATTCAGAGACTAATAGCTCATCGTTTTCGCTGCGCTGTAAGTACAGTTGTTGCAAAGTGTATTGCAGCATTGGCAGGGCATCGGGGTTATTGGCGGTGTCGTTACAGAGCATTTCATCCAGTGGTGTTTGGTGCTCAGGGTCAAGCTGCCAACTAAGCCCTGCGGCTAAAGCTGGCAGGCGGATCATCTGTTTTAATTCAGCGCGAGTTGGCGGCAGTAAGTCAAAATGGGCGCCATTGGCTTTGCCTGCCATTAAGCTAGGTTGATTAACCACTTGCGGATAAAAGTCATTTCGACAGGCGCTAAATATAATCATGCAGTTACTGGTGGCCAGTAACTCTATAATTGTTAAAAACTGGCTGCGCTCTTGCTCGCTAAATACTGGCGACGACAGTAATACTTCAAGGCGGTCGATAAATAAAAATAAATACGGTTTTATATGGGCTGTTTGGCTTTGCTTTACAGCCATTTGGCAACCCTCAATAACTTGCTCGGGCGCGTTTTGTAATAACTCGCTCAAGGTGTCGGCACTCATATCACTAAGCACCGGGGCGTCGTTGATTTCTAAATCAAGTAGGGTAGAGGCTAAATCGAGAAATAACCGATCTTTAGTTATATCAGCAAAATCAAGTTGGCAGTATGACTCAACCCGAAAGCCATCAAAGCCTGATTCACTCATTAATGCCGGTAATATACCTGCATTGACTAAAGATGATTTACCTGAGCCACTAGAGCCGAGCAATAAGCTAAAAGCACGGCCAAAACTTATTTGTGCCGATACCCGTTGTAATAGTGTGTTTATTTGCTTGCTGCGGCCAAAAAAAACATCGGCTTCATTGGGAGTAAACGCGCTTAAGCCAACAAAGGGTGAGCTGCCTTGCCATTTTATATGGCTGGCTTTTTGTTCTTCATCGAGAGGCAGCTCTATTTTGGCGATAACGCGGTAGCCGCGCTTGCGGATTGTCTCTATGTATTGCGGATCACTGGCTTTGTCGTCAAATGCTTTACGTAATTGCGTGATAACTTTGTGCAATGGATTATCGCCCACCGCAACAGTGCGCCAACAATGGTTAATGATCTCGTCACTGCTAACTAATTCTCCTTGTTTTTCGCATAATAACAATAAAACATCCATCGCTTTGGGCTCAAGTTGTTTGACTTGCGCACCTCGTCGTAAGCTATTGGTGGCAGGTGTTACTTGCCATTCACCGACAAAGAAAACAGATTTACGCATGCAGGGCTCATCATTGTTATTGTTAAAATTGAGGTTGCTTTAAACAGCTTTGTTTTATCCTACTGCAAGCAATAAGTTAATACAATATTCTGAGTTAAACGTTAAAAAGCTTTATTAAACAGTTACAGTTCAAGTGATGTCTATCTTACATTACTTTATGTAAAGCCTGCTTGACTTTTCTGTGAGCCTCAACAATACTTAGTCAAGTTTACTTGACTAAAAAGGCGAGAGCATGAAACAACAAACAGGATTAACATTCAAACAACGCAACAAACTAAACACTGTTTATTTAGCAAAGTGGACTCTGGCATGGGTTTTAACTTTGGCGCTTGCGTCATTCGGGCCATTATTGCTGTGGGGCGAGCAGAACACGCTACTTAGTATAGTGGCAATTATGGTCAATGTTTGCGCAGGTATTATGATGATTATGGCAAATAAACGCCATTTAGCTGGCTTAGATGAATTGCAGCAACGGTTACATTTAAATGCAATGGCGATTACCTTAGGAGGGAGTTTAGTATTTGGTTTAGCATACTCGGTATTACAAACGAGCGGGGTAATTTCGTTTCGACAAGGGATTTCTCATTTAGTGATGTTTATGGGGATAACTTATTTAGTGTCTGTCGTAGTGATAAATAAACAACTTGGCGCTGAGGACGAAGAATGAAAAACCGCCTTAAAGTATTGCGCGCGGAGCATGACCTTACTCAGGCAAAATTAGCAGAGCTACTTGATGTATCAAGGCAAACGGTGAATGCTATCGAAAAAGGCAAGTTCGATCCTAGTTTACCGTTAGCGTTTAAAGCAGCTCGTTTATTTAAATTAAAAATTGAAGATATCTTTCAAGATGAAGAGATATAAATTCTACACTCTGCGTACTTTAAGTACGCAGAGTGTAGCGCTGTTTATGGGGCAACTAGTTGCGGTTTTTGTTTACCCATTTGCAATGCACTCAGTAACCACATGATAAATCCACCAGCAAATAACACTGCGGCGACATAGCCGGTTTGATTAGGTTGCGCGCCTTGTGCAATTGCTAAGCCGCCAACCCAAGGACCAATTGCATTTGCAGTATTGAATGCGCATTGTACAAGTGCGCCAATCATTGCGTGCCCATGGGGAGATACATCCATCAACATAGTTTGGATAACTGTGCCAAGTCCGACACTAAAGCCAATAAAAAATATAACCGCATAAAGTAACCAAATGTTATGGCTTGCCATTACATAAGTTGTAGCAAAAACGATTGCGCCAACAAGTGCTATACCAGTGGTTTTAAGGGGCGAATGATCAGCTGCCTTACCTAAAATATAGTTGCCCAGCGTGCAACCAATACCGAACATAACCATTGCAATTGATATAGTGTAGGCTGGTGTGTGAGTGACCACTAAAATTGTATCGGCAATATAAGTATAAATGCAAAACACCCCGCCAAAGCCAACAATAATGATCCCTAAAATTGACCAAACCAGCTTATTTTTCAGTACGCTCAACTCGCTTAATAACGACGAAGGGGCTGAATTTTTTGTGTTTGGTATGAACTTTACAATTAGAATTAACGCAACAAGTGCCAGCACTGCGGTGCCCGCTAAACAATAACGCCAACTAAAATTTTGACCGACTAAAGTAACCATAGGCACGCCAACAATCGTTGCTATGGTAAGGCCCATAAATACTTTAGACATAAAGCTGGCGCGTTTATTGGTAGGTGCTATATCTGCGGCTAATAAAATGGCAACAGCAAAATAAGCTCCGTGGGGTAAACCACTTAAAAAGCGAAATAATATAAGCTGCTCTAACGAATTAGCAAATGCGCTTAAGCCGTTAAATATAAACATCATCGACACAAATAATAGCAAAGCATTACGCTTGCGCATGTTTGCTGTGGTGATCATAAAAAACGGTGCGCCGATCACTACGCCAATCGCATAGGCGCTAATGGTATAACCGCTTTGTGCTGGTGTTGAGGCAAATGTTTCGCTAAACAATGGCAGCATCGGCATCATCGAAAATTCCGATAATCCTAAAATAAAAGTACCCAGTGCAAGTACTAACAAAATAGCGGTAGTGCTTAGCGTATTGTTCACGACGCTAGGTTCAGGTGACATAGATAACCCTTGTAAAAAGACTGACGACAAAATATGAATGATTTATTTAATAAAAAGCAGGAAACTGCAATTTTGAAGAACCAATTAAACCGCGATTGTATGATAAAAATAAGTCAGCGTCTTGCACTAAAAACAGTGTATTTAGAGCAGAAAATACGATTTTAGATTGCAGTGTTTTTGGCTGAATAGGAACGTTCTAATTTTCAATGACTTGATATATTCACCTTGGTTATTAAGCGGCATGCTGATGAAAAATAAATTTTCAGTGGTTGTGGCTATTTTATGTTTTTAGTGTTCTAACAGCCTTTTAAAAGTTATTAGCGTGTTTAAAATAAGAACAATAAACATCGAGTCAGAGCTTGGGGTGCGACAATTTGTCGCGTGTTCAGTGTTGTCGTCAAGTTATATACTTTGCTTATCTTAAACCTGCTGTAATTAAAGAATAAAATGAGCAACCACAATCCACCTATCAATTCACGTTATGCACTTTCTCCGTTAGCACTTTGCATTGCGAGTTTAGTCTCTCCTTATGTACTGGCTGATGATTCAATTGAAGTGATTGAAGTACAGGGCCAAAACGTTAACAGCCATGCAAATTTAGGTTCTGCTGAACAGCTTTTAACTGAGTTGGGGGTGGATTTCTCTGCGGCAGGTGGCATTTCTAGTTTACCTATATTAAATGGCATGATGGGCGATAGAGTTAAAGTACTGGTCGATGGCGCAGATATTACTGCGGCCTGTGGCAATCAGATGAACCCACCATTATCTTATATTTCGGCTAATCAGCTATCGTCTTATCAAGTGATTGCAGGTATTTCGCCAGTAAGCGCTGGTGGCGATAACATTGCCGGCGTTATTGTAGTAAACACCATTGCTCCGCAATATGGTGAGAGTGATATGTTAGTGTGGCATTCAGGTTATGTGTCGGCGCAGTATCGCAGTGTAAATAATGCGCAAGCGGTTGGTGTTGGCGCACGACTTGCCAGTGACAGCTTTAGTTTAAATTATCAAGGTGCCTTTGAAGACGCTGATAGTTATGACGATGGTAATGGTGATTTAGTATTAGATACTCTATATCGCGTGCAAAATCATGCATTAACCGCAGCGCTGCGAGATGAAAAACAACAGCTAGTGGTTAAATTAACGCATCAAAAAATACCCTTTCAGGGCTTTGCTAATCAATATATGGATATGACGGATAACACCAGTTATGGCATAGTCACTCAGTATAAACGCCAGCTTGAAAGTGGTGAGTTTCGAGCGCAAATAAACTTTAATGATGTAAAGCACGAAATGGGTTTTTTCAGCGCTGAAAAAACCGGCATGATGCCGATGAATACCGACGCGCAAGATATCAGTTATCAACTTAATTGGCGTTTAGACTTTGATGCTGACACTGTATTACTGCTCGGCCAAGAATACTATGGTTACCGCATTGATGATTGGTGGCCTGCGATTGAAGGCTCAATGATGATGGGGCCTAACGACTATGTAAATATTAATGACGGTGAACGTGACCGCTACACCGGTTTTGCTGAGCTGCAAAAGCAGCTAAATAACAAGTGGTGGGTCTCTGCTGGTACGCGTATTGAATATGTGCAAACGGATACCGGTGAAGTGCAGCCATATTCAGACATGGGTGATGGCATGAATGGAATGTCAGGTATGGGAAGTATGCCAGCAATGAATATGGCAGATCCAAATAAAGATGCTGCAAAAGAGTTTAATGCCATGGATCGCGCGCGCAGTGACACGCTTGTGGATGCCAGCCTATTATTACGCTACCAAATTACTAATGAAGATGAACTACAATTTGGCTTAGCACGTAAAAATCGTGCGCCTAATTTATATGAACGTTATAGCTGGGGTGTCAGCACAATGTCGACCAGTATGATTGGTTGGTTTGGTGATGGTAATGGTTATATTGGTAACCCAGACTTAGTAGCCGAAACCGCGCATACCATCAGCACCAGTTACACTAAATCGGCAGAAGATGGTCAGTGGCAAATAACAGCTAACGCTTGGTATACCCAAGTAAATGATTATATTGATGTTACTGTTGTTGGCAGTACTAACCGCACAGATAAGGCATTAACTGAGCGTAATACCCTGCAATTTACCAATTTAGACGCCACACTTTATGGCACTAAGCTTGAAGGTATTATCCGTGTTGTTGATAGTAAAAATGCAGGCACATGGGATTTAACCGCCGCGCTTAATAGCACCCATGGCGAGCGTGATGACAGTGATGAGCCGTTATATCAAATAATGCCACTGCATAGCAAAATAGCCCTTGAGCAACAACTCGGTAAATGGCAAAACTCATTGAGCTGGGAGTGGGTAGATAGCAAAACGCGTGTAGATCCACGTCGTATTGAAAATCTATCAGCCAACTATAGCTTAGTGAATTTAGCAACCAAGGCGACATGGGATAAGCTAACAGTTAAGTTGGCAATTACTAATTTACTTGACGAATACTACCAGCAGCCTTTAGGCGGAGTCAGTATTGCCCAGTTTAATGTGGATCAAGGCCAAGGCTTTAACCAATTAGCAGGACAAGGTCGCTCGGTTAATGCCGGTATCAGCTACGCATTTTAAGTAAACTACCTAAATGTAGCCATGATGTTTAGCATGGCTACATTATAGCTGATCACAAAAATCTATAAACTGCGTTAGCAACGGGTTTTTATATTTGTCTTTATGCATTACTAACCAAAATTGCCTTTGCATAGGGTGGTTTAAATTAAGTTTTGTAACGCGGCCATCTTGTAAAGCGTATTGTGCCGCGAGTGACGATAAACATCCCAGCCCTAACCCTTCAGCAACGCTGTTGATCAATGCCTCTGTGGTATTGAGCTCAAAACTTTGGCTCCAATTATCGATATGTGTAGCGAGGTTTTGTAAAAAGAATGAGCGTGAACCAGAGCCGGCTTCCCTTAATACCCATTCGCTGTTTGCTAAGTCATTAAAACTAAGCTGTGGTTTTTTAGCTAAAGGGTGGGACAGCGGCGCAATAATACACATAGTGTCTTTACTAAACACGGTTGAGACTAAGTCGCTTTGCTGGGCTTGGCCCTCTATTAGTGCAATGTCGAGTTCAAAATCGCGCAGTTTTTGACAAATAAGCTCAGAATTTGAAATAAAAACTTGCTGTGAATAATGCAGCTGTTGTTGGCGAAATCCACTAAGTATAGAGGGTAACACATGATTACCAATGGTATCGCTGGCACCTATTTTTAAGGTGCCGCTGGCTTTTGCGTGGGACGAAAAAAGCGTATTAATATCATTTGCTCTGTGCAGTAATTCATCGGCCAAGGGCAGTAATTTTTGCCCTTCTTGATTTAAAATTAAGCGATGATTTACTCGGTCAAACAGTGGGTGACCTAACTGCTTTTCAAGCTCGCTAAGCGCCATGCTCACCGCCGCTTTAGACAAGTAAAGCCGCTCAGAGGCTGCGGTAAGTGTTGCATGCTGAGTAATACCTACAAACACTTTAAGTTGTTTAAGAGAAATATTCATGAGCTTGGTGTTTAATTTTTATGAACATGTGTTCTATATAATTAGATTTAACTAAACAAAATGCAAGGTTAAACTTCTTTATAAGATAAACAGTGAGTGTGGAGTATAAACATGTTTAATTATATAAAAGCCAAAGTAATAACCGCACCTACCCCAATGGGTGGATTAGCATTAGGCATAGCCAGCCTTGGTTGGGCTTGGGAAAATATGTTTAATGTAAATGGCGCAGCGCAATACACTGGGGCGGCAATTGCGAGCGCATTATTATTAATACTTGGCTTAAAATTTTTACTGTACCCACACTTATTAAAGGCCGATTTAGCGCACCCTGTTGTAGGTAGCGTTGTGCCTACTTTTGCTATGGCAACGTTGGTGGTATCTAATTCGTTAGGGCACGTTAATCCATTAGCAGGGGATGTGCTTTGGGTAGGCGCATTTTTATTGCACTTGGGATTTTTATTGAGCTTTATTATTCATCGTGTTCGTGAGTTTAAAATTGAGCACATGGTGCCAAGTTGGTTTGTACCACCGGTGGGTATTATTGTTGCCGATGTCGCGTTCTCGGGTAACCCAGCACTGTTGTTTTTAGCACAAGCAGCACTTTATTTTGGCATGTTAATGTACGCAGTTATGTTGCCGTTAATGATTTACCGGATAATATTTGCTGAGCAAATTCCTGATGCTGCACAGCCCACATTAGCTATATTAGCGGCGCCGGCAAGCTTATCGTTGGCGGGGTATTTCACTGTAGTGACCCAGCCGTCGCCAGTGATAATTGGGGGGTTATTTGGTATTGCCATACTAATGACACTCATTATTTATACGGCATTTTTTAAATTACTACGCCGCAGGTTTTGCCCTGGGTTTGCTGCATTTACCTTTCCCATGGTCATTGGTGCTACGGCGTTATTTAAACTCGCGGATTGGATGCTAACTATGAATGTTGATGTACAGTTTATAAACCAAATACATCATTTAGCGGTAGTTGAATTGCTAGTAGCAAGCGCTGTGGTTGGCTATGTAGCGATCCGTTATACGCATTATTTTAGTTCCTTGGCTTTAAACGGCTTGAAGGTGTGAAATTGTAATAGTATGAATACAGAACGAAGAGGCAATAATGAGATTTTGCCTCTGCGGTTAATTATTATTTTAGCGGCAAGTAAATATCAGTTATTAAATCACACTCATCTACTTCATGAATGAGATTTAAGTAATGAAAGAAGCACGGAAAATCTCTAACTTCTTCAGTGCTGTTTGGTAACCATTGACGATATAGATAATAAACAGTGTCGCTGATAGTGTCATGACTGCCAAAGTGCTTGACTAAAGCGCAGCGACCTGCCGGGATCTCACCATTTCTTACGCCATATTGATTATCGCTAATTGGTTGCTTGACGCTGCCGGCGAAGTCAAAGCGAAAATCGTTGTCGTCAGTCACCGCAGGATCGCTATAAGGGATGCCATAAGTATCACTGGTTTTTACCGGTGATAAGCCTGACTCTTTTCGCCATTTAATAAACTGTGCGGCTGTTTCCATAAGCTTAGTGGCCGAACCGTTGTGGGTAAGCAACGCAACAGCTTGCGGTGCAAAGTGAACAATTTCTACTTTCATATTACTAACCTTTAATTCAGGTATTTTAAAGTCAAACTGCGCATGCCAATGTGGCCAGTTTGGTGTGCTTCTGAATTGAGTTGGGGATTGAGCAAAAACACGTTTGAAAGCACGACTAAAAGCTTCAGGACTTTCAAAACTTGCCTCTAATGCAATATCAATAATGCGTTTGTGATGCTCAAAAGCAAGCCGATAAGAGGCGCGCTTTAAGCGAGCAAATTGCGTGTACTTAGTAACGCTTACCCCCATTATTGAGATAAATAAACGATGAAAATGAAATTTAGAACAATAGGCAACGGCACTTAAACTATCTAATGTAAGTGGCTCATCAATATGGTGGTTTATATAATCACAGACATGATGGATGCGCTGTAGGTGCGTGTTTTTCATAGTTACTCGTTATACTTTTATTCAGAAGTGGCGTCAGTGTGACAAAGTAAGAGAATGCCTGCCTGATTGAAATTGCTCAAGTTGCTTTTTAAATAAAAAAGAGCCCAAAGGGCTCTTAACTGGGGGAATTAATAAGGATTGATAGGGGAGTAGAAGTTATTGTTATTACCATTAATGCTCACGTCTAGTTGCATACCATTATGAGCGTGGCTAACCACATTGTAATTATCACCAGGTAGTAGCTTTACTCTATTAATATTTTGATAGTTTACTGGGCTCCCACATTGCAATGTCACTCTTTGCGTATTAGCGGTTTCTTTAAAGATGTAAACTTCATTGCTGCCGTCAACAACACCTGTACCAGAGGCATCGATGAACAGTGAGGTTGCCTCACTGGCTGCAATAGAAAAATACTGATTGCTGTGATGGCCTAAAGACACGATGGCACGCCCCATTCTGTCACGTTCTTGGAAGTGCGTATCGGTTAAGCTGTTGTTTAATACAGGCACATCAATAAATCGACTGCTGAAGTTAAGTGTTTCGTGGCAAAAGTCAGTGACTACTTCATCTGATACTGCGCCAGCAACGCCATCTGGGTCGTACACGCTGTTTGCCATTAACGCCATGCCTGCAGACGTTCCGCCAACGACACCGCCTTTATCAAAAACGTGTTGCACAGCGGTTTGTACTTTTGTACCTTGCCATTGATTAAGATAATCTGATTGGTCACCGCCTGCAATCCATACAAATTCGGCGCTGCGGATAGCCCAGTCAACATAGTCATCATTCGCTTTGTTGCGAGTATCAATGATCAGTGTTTCTACTGAGTCGGCATTCATTAAGTTCAGTAAATAATCGTTGTAGGCGTCAGTACCTGAGGTTCTAAGCACAACAACATCGGCACCGCTGCCAACATGGTTAGCAACGCGATTACTAAATGCTTGATCAACATCGCTGCCACCACCCATCAGTAATACAGCACCTTGATCAGCTGTTAATGTGCTGCATGAATCAGCACTGCCACCTTGTAAATATGCTTGTAATGAACTTGGCTTTGCAGGGCGAGAGCTATAGCCACAATCACCGCTGCCACTTCCGCCACCGGTGTTACTACCTTCACCAAAATTGACCGTTAAATCGTACCAACCTGTACCGGAGTAACGCGTTACTTTTACATAATAAGTACCCGTTGATTGTGCGTTATAACTGCCTGTTTCTGGAACATTACTGGTCGCCCCTTCGGCAACAGCAGATCCTATTTCTTGGTATAATGCCCAGTCAAAATCATCGTTAGTGTTGTGCTCAAGGCTGACCTCAATAGGCCCGACTTGAGTTACTTCAAAGCTAAACCAATCAGTATCATTGCGGCTCAACGAGCCTGCAACGGTGGTATTACTACAAAGTGGGGAATTTGCATTGCTTTCAGTGTCGTTTGATTCAACTTCGTTTGTTAAACAAGCATTACTTGCAAACGAAAAAAACATGCACGCGGCTAGTGTTCCATTAAGAATTGAGAGTTTTCTTTTCATTATTGTTACCTGAATTTTAATTACATAGAAGCCTTCCTACTGCGAGGCATTATTGCTTTTAAATTATTCAGGTTTTTTTATTCGTCGAACCATTCACTTAAATGATAGTTGACAGAACATTCTTGAGGAGCACTAGGAGCGATAATAAATAATTTGTTCATTTATGCCTCCTAAGTGATTATTGGTGTGTTTCAGCATTGTTGCTGAATATTCAACATTACAGTTAGGTGTGTAATTTGCAACTATTTATTAACTTTTATTTTATTTAAATCTCAAGTTTATGTTTTTATTGGTTTATCAATTCGCTTCATCGTTTAAAGTGTCTATTTGCTGTTCTTGAGCGAGTAGTGCCAATCTTTCACGTTCAGCTTTAGACACATAAGCAGGCTTATTACTTTTATGTAATTTTGCATTTGCGCGCTTATCTTTGTTATTAAACTTTGTAACGATTTTCTTTCTGCGATTCATGATCGACCCCATAATTTTAAGATGCGCATTATACTTCGTTGTATGCAAATATGACTAATAAATTTATAAAATGTTTGTTATGTGGGCATTTTAAATGCTCTAACACATTAAAAATTTAGTTGCTCAAAAGTAACAAGATTTACTGATAGCTCATTTATTTTAGAAACTCAACTATCCCTATACTATTATCGTTTATATCTCCTGCGTTTTCTGTAATACCCCTTACTAATTTGATGACTAATCTTGCTCTTTTTAAAATTCTCAACTATTAGATATTATTGATTTTTGTTACTAAATGGTAGTGAATAGTAGTCACAATTAAAGTGTGGCTGTTAAAGAGTAGTGTTGTTAATTCTATGATTTAAATAGCTAATAAGAATGATACAGTCAAAGGATAAAATGATGTTTTTTAAGTCAAAGAATGCTGTTTTAGATAAACATAAACAAACTGACCCAATGACCTCTCAGGCTCAAAAAGAGCTAAATGCAATTAAATCTAATATAGCTTTTATTAGTTTTACAGTGGATGGCATCATTGTTGATGCTAATAAACATTTTTTAGATGTAATGGGGTTTAAGCTTAGTGAGATTGTTGGCCAACATCATAAAATATTTTGTGATTCAGACTATGTAAATTCTGAGGACTATCGCCATTTCTGGCAAGATTTAAGTGCGGGTAAATCATTTGGTGGTACTTTTTTACGTTTTACAAAAACTAAGGTTCCTATTTATTTAGAAGCAAATTATTTTCCAGTTGTAGAAGATGATGGCAGCGTAAGTAAAGTTATTAAAATTGCCAATGACATCACGACTATAAATAATGTGTTGAAAAACAAAGATGCAATTCTTAATGCGCTAGATCTATCGTTAGCAGTCATTGAGTTTGATACACAAGGAAATATTTTAGATGCTAATGAAAACTTTTTATCAACCGTTCATTATTCACTTGAAGAAGTAAAAGGAAAACATCATAAAATATTTTGTGATAAAGAGTTTTATCTTAAAAATCCAGAGTTTTGGCAGAGCCTTAGTAAGGGACGATTTAATTCAGGTCGTTTTAAGAGATTTAGCAAAGATGGTCGCATTTTGTGGCTTGAGGCAACTTACAATCCAATCTTTGATGAAAACGGTAAGGTATATAAAGTTATTAAGTTTGCATCAGACATAACAGAGCGCGTTAACTTAGCATTTAACACGATTGATCAAGCTGCGACTATTTCAGAGGAAACCAGTCAAGTAACTTCCAATGCAGTAAATATTTTAGGCTTAGCTGTTGAAACATCAAAAAACATTGCTGAACGAGTTAATAATGCAACGGCAACAGGGAAAGAGCTTAAAATACAGTCTAAAAGTATAGTTGATATTGTGGTTACTATTCGATCTATTGCAGATCAAACAAACTTACTTGCACTTAATGCTGCAATTGAAGCTGCTCGAGCTGGTGAAGCTGGACGTGGCTTTGCTGTCGTTGCTGATGAGGTGCGCACACTTGCAAGTAATACCGCAGAATCGACCGCAGAGATAGGCCGTGTCGTTGAGCAAACTCAAGCGTTGATAAGTCAAATGGATGAACTATTAGGATCTGTCGCTGGTATTGCAAACGAAGGGCAAGAAAGTATTTTAGAAGTATCTCAAGGGTTAAGTGAAATTACGCAAGGGGTTAAACGTTTTGTTGAAATGGTTGATCAGATGAAACCTTAAGTTTCTTACAGCCTATTATTTACCTAGCTGCTTTGCTCTATGTTTTATTAATAATAAGTTGTCGGTCTATCGCAAAGCATTGTTCGTTATTAAGCCAGAGCGTTATAATTGTGATTCTTAGTTGTTAATTGAATGGGACTTGTTTTGAAAAAATTAGCTTTAGCTAGTATCGCTTTATTGGCCTTTAACGCACATGCAA
The DNA here is from genome assembly GCF_014164535.1 of Pseudoalteromonas sp. SG41-2. Classification (NCBI taxonomy): domain Bacteria; kingdom Pseudomonadati; phylum Pseudomonadota; class Gammaproteobacteria; order Alteromonadales; family Pseudoalteromonadaceae; genus Pseudoalteromonas; species Pseudoalteromonas sp. SG41-2. The sequence goes on from NZ_JACJFK010000002.1 coordinate 126,642, forward strand.
AATTAAATAAGATTAATGACAGCGTTGCTGATTATGCTGTAAATACCTACCAAAGTGCGCAAATTCATACCTTAGCTAATTTAGTATCATTCCCGACGGTTAATAAAGACGGCATCAATACTCCTGATAATCCCGACTTTATTGGCTTTAAAGCTTTGTTAAAAATGAAAGCTGCTGAACTTGGTTTTGATTACCAAGATTTAGGTTACACCGTACTTATTGGTATGGGGCAACAAACTGAAAAGGTAACCATAGTAACCCATGGCGATGTGCAACCTGCCAACGCAAGTAAGTGGAAAAAAAGCCCGTTTGAAATAGATAGTACCTCAGAGCCAGGTAAATTAATTGCGCGTGGAACAGAAGATGATAAAGGTGCTATCGCGACCGCTTTATATGCAATGAAAGCTATAAAAGATCAACAGATCACACTTAATAATCGTATTGAGTTGATGATTTACTTAGCTGAAGAATCTGATTGGGGTCCGCTTGAAGAGTTTATGAAAAGCTATCAGCAGCCTAAATATGCGGTTACTATTGATGCGTCATACCCGGTGGTTGTCGCGGAAAAAGGTTGGAGCTTAATTGCACCAACGTTTAATGCTACCTCAGCACAAACAGGAGTGTATGTAAGTGAACTTACTGGCGGCGCTTTTAAAAGCCAAATACCAGAAGATGCGAGTGTGGTGTTACATAACGCCGATACTGCGTTAGTCAGCAAACTTAAACATGCAGCGAGTGCGCTTAACGCTGTGGAATTTAACTTTAGCGAGCAAGCTGATGGTGTTGTTATCAGCGTAAAAGGGTTGTCTGCTCATTCATCAGAGCCAGAATCTGGGGTTAACGCCATTGCTTACTTAGCGGAAGCTTTTAAAGGTATTGAGCTTGAGAATAACAGTGATGGTCAAGCAATTGCGTTTATTAATCAGCTAATTGGTCTTGATATACATGGCAAACAGTTTGGTGATATTGCTTATAAACATGACTTTATGGGACCTATGACAGTAGCACCAACGCTTATTGAACGTGATGGTAATGAACTCACACTCGCTGTGAATTTACGTCGTCCAATGGGTAAAGATGAAGCGGTATTACGTACGCAAATTGATACCGCACTGAGTAATTGGCAAGTGAGAAATAACGTAAAGTTATCTGGTGTTGATGTGGTGATTGGCACGCCAATGTTGCTCGACAGCGCACCTCATGCACAAGCATTATTAGATATTTTTAAACACTTTACCGGTGATCAAGAGGCTGGATTTGTATCTATTGGTGGCGGTACCAATGCAAAGTTATTTGATAATGCAGTATCGTTTGGGCCATCAATGCCAGGCAAGCGCTACACCGGTCACTCAGAGCATGAGTTTATTACAGTTGAACAACTTAAGCTCAATCTTAAAATGTATACAGCAATGATGATAAAGCTGGGTAATATGTAACTTAGGTCGTCATACACACAAAGTAAAACGCCGCTAAATTGCGGCGTTTTTTTACTTCTAAGTCGTTAATTAAGCTAAGTTAACGTTTCAAAGTAGTCGTTCATTTACAATTTTTTATATTAACAACGTTGATTTTCCATAAAACACTTAACATTTACGCGACTAAATGATAAAAAGTTTTATCGCCTACTGCGTTTAAAATAAATGGATAGTTGTAATGATGGAATTTTTAAACTTAGCGCTTACTTTCCCCACCGTTATTTTTTCAGCCCTGTTGTTAGTTGTGATGTTGTTTTGGCTAATAACCCTTATTGGCTTTGCTGATATTGACATGTTTGAATCAGATCTAGAAATTGAAGCCGATGCGTCGCAAAGCTCAGGCTTGAGTTCATGGTTTAGCATGGGGTTTGGTGGCATACCAATTACTGTATCTATTAGTCTCGTAGTGATGAGTAGCTGGTTGATCAGCATCTATGCCCATAAGTTTTTTGCCTACCTGTTAGGCGATGGTATGTGGTTTTATATTTTTGGCGTGCTAATGCTGGGCGTTTGTTTGCTGATTGCTATGCCAATTGCGGCCATTATTTCTCGGCCATTACAGCGCTTTTTTAGCAGCGCACAAACCTCGCAAAGTTCAGATTTACTGGGTTTAGAATGTGTTGTTGTTACTGGCAAAGTAACAAATACATTTGGCCAAGCACGGGTTAAATTTCAAGGTACTGAGCAGTTACTTGAAGTTAGAGCTGAAAATGACGAGCAATTTACATCAGGTGACACAGCGGTGTTGCTTGAACACCTCAAAGAGCAACACTGTTACATTATTACCGCCAAACCTTGGTAATACCCTAGTTTATTTAGGGGTAAGTAACACATAATAAATCGATAATCACGTTAGGACATAACATGGAATTTTTAGATAATCTCATACCTATATTGACATTTGTAGGTATAGCAATCGCTGTTATTTTTGCTATTTTGCTAATTATCGGCAAGTTTTATCGCAAGGTAGAGCAAGGCCAAGCACTGATCATTAATAAAATGAAGAACGAGCCCGATGTCACCACTACGGGCGGAATTGTTTATCCTGTGATCCATAAAATGGAAGTGATGGACATTTCAACCAAGCGCATGGTGCTTGAGCGTAAAGATAAAGGCGGTTTGATCTGTAAAGATAATATTCGCGCCGATATCGCCATTACTTTTTATATTCGTGTTAACGAAAACAAAGAAGATATTTTACGCGTTGCTAAGCAAGTCGGTTGCGCCCGTGCATCAGAGCACGCCACATTGCAAGAATTGTTTGAAGCGAAATTCTCAGAAGCACTTAAAACTGTTGGTAAGCGAATGGATTTTGTTGAGTTATTTACTCACCGAAATGAATTTCGCGATAATATTAAAGAAGTGATTGGCCAAGATTTATCGGGTTATTCACTTGAAGATGTTGCTATTGATTACCTTGAACAAACGTCAATTGATAAGCTCGATCCGCAAAATATTCTCGATGCCGAAGGTATTCGCCGCATCACTGAAATGACCGCAGTACAAAATGTATCTACCAATCAATTGAAGTGTGATGAACGCGCTAAAATTGAGATCCAAAATCAAGAAGCCACCGAAAAGTCACTGGAAATTGAGCGCCAAAAGCAAGATGCCATGTCACGTCAAGTGCGCGAAATTGAAACCGTGAAAGCCCGCGAATATGCCGAAGCTGAAAAAGTACGCCAAGAAGAGCGCTTAAAATCAGAGCAAGCCCGCATTCAAACAGAAGAAGCGATTGGCATTAGCGAGCAAAATAAGCAACGTGAGCTTGATATTGCCGAACAAAACCGATTACGCGTTTTGGGTATTGAAGAAGAGAAAGTTGCTCGTTCACGTGAAATTGAAGTGATCGAACGTGAAAGAGAAACCGAAATCCTGCGCATCAATAAAGAAAAAGCACTGGAAGTAGAACGTAAAGAAATTGCCGATGTAGTGCGTGATCGCGTGATTGTTGAAAAATCAGTGGCTGAAGAAGAAGAGCGCATTAAAGATGTGAAAGTACTCGCAGGTGCAGAGCGCGAGAAGAGTGCGATGATCATTCGTGCCAAAGCCGAAGCCGAACAGTCATTAGTAAAAGATATCGAAGCTGCAAAAGCGCAAGAGCAAGCCGCAGAATATAAAGCTCGTGAGCTTGAAACAATGGCCAATGCAGAGCTTAGAATTGCTAATCAACAAGCTGAGTCGAAAAAGATTTTGGCGCATGCGCAACAAGTTGAAACAGCTGCTAAAGGGCTTGCTGAAGCGGATGTTATTAAAGCGAAGGCCGAAGCAAATGCAATTCAAGGTGAAACTGATGCTAAAGTAATGCGTCAAAAACTTGAAGCTGAAGCACAAGGTAATCGTGAAATTGGTTTATCTCAGGCGCAAGTACAAACAGCCATGGCTGATGCGAATGAGAAACAAGGTGAAGTGGAAGCGATTAACCTAGAGCGTAAGATGCGCGCCGAAGCAAAAGGCCTTGAAGAGAAGCTACAAGCCTTGAACGCAATGGATCAAGATGCTCGCGATTACGAAAGCTTTACGCTGCAGCTTAACCAGCAAAAAGAGCTCGTATTGGCAAAAATTTCGGCCAGCAAAGACATTGCTGAGCACCAAGCACATATTATGGCGAAAGCCTTAGGTAATGCTGATATTAATATTATGGGCGGCGATGGTCAGTTCTTTAATCAATTTATGAGTGCAATTAGTTTAGGTAAATCAATTGATGGCTTAGTTGATGAAAGTAAAACCGTACAAACCGTATTTAAAGATCACTTAAATGGTGATCGTAATTTAATTGAAGACCTAAAAGGGGTGTTAGCTGGGGCGAATGGCTCAGCCGAAACACTTAAAAACTTCAACATGAGTAAGTTATTAAAGCAGTTAAGTAATACCTCTGCGGCTGAAAAAAGCCAATTACTAAGCATGTTAGGCGGTAACTTAGGTGGTGGGTTAGATGAGAAAATTAAACTAGATCCAAAAGACTAGCTTAATTTCTAAGTTCTCTCGTTGTAGCCGCAATAGTTTAACTATTGCGGCTAACTTCTATTAAATTTCAGGATAGGTTTCATGACGGACGCAACTCAACAAGCGCTAGAACAAGGCTCGTACGATTTAATTAAACGCCGCTTAAATAATTTTGGTGCTAGTTTAAAAACGCAAATAGATGATGTAAATACACAGCGTATTAACGAGTTTGGTAGCACTGATCTACAAGTAAAAGGGCGTGTTCGCGTTCGTACGGAGCAAAATTGTACCCCGCGCGATATCGTGATTATTGGCGATAAAGTTATCTTTGCTTACAACGTATTTTTGGGATTAAAAAAAGAAACCGCAATCAGTGATGTATTTAGTGTACAAAAGCTGGTGGAGCAAGACGACCATTACGAAATTGAGCCTTACCCAGAGACAACGCGTTTTTTAACCGATAGTCGTTTTATTCGTGATTTTGAAGAACTGTATACCTACTACAAACAAACCAGCCTACAGCATTTATATCAACAAAATGGCAAGCTATTTGCGCTATTCCAAATCGGTGACAAGTTATCGGATGTGCGGGTTTTTCGCTGGGAAATTCACCCAGACAACACCATTAATTATATCGATAACCGCGGTGAGCGTGATATTCAACACGCACATGACTATGATTTTGAATGGCTCAAAACTGACCGAAGTAACCACATAGAAGGGCGCCACGCTCATATCAACATCGCGGACCAAGTGTTTGTTGAAACCATTGGCGGTTCACTGACCATTAAAATAGAAAACAGCACTGACACCGGTGAAGGGATTTATCAAGAAGCTGTTGATGATAAAAACCAATCCCTTGCTGACAGCGAAGTTGAGTACGCGCTGGTAGGCGACTTAGTGCTGCTAAAAATTCTCCCATACCGTGAAAAAACATGGCGTTACTTTATTTATAACACCCGCACTCAGCAGGTCATGCGCCAAGATGCAATCGGCAGTGCATGTGTTACTTTACCTGAAGATCACGGCATTATTTTCCCTGGCGGTTACTACTTACAATCAGGGCAAGCACGCTCGTTTGAAGAGCAAATAGAAGATTTAGAATTTCACCGACATATAAAGTCACCAAACGGCGAAGATGTTTTATACGTGTTTTACGAGCCAAGTGAAGGCCGTTACGCGCTATTTGCCTATAATATTATTGATAAAAACCTGCAAAATCCAATTTATTGTCACGGTTATGCTATTTACAACGATGGTATAACGCTGACTTTTAAAGCCGATAAAGACCAAGCGGAGCGAGTACATCCGATTCAAATTTGGCAAAGCCCGTTTGTATCGGCTGAATTTGCAGCCAATGCGCCGCCACTTACTAGCTTTTTTGGTAAAATAGGTAACCCCGATTTAGTTCGCGGTATTTCTGATTTATACAGTGTCTATAAAGCCATTAGCGAGCAAAGCCCGACTTTATTTCATTACGAAGATTTAATTGCCCTTAGCCGGAATATCTTTGACCGTTACCATTGGCTTAACGAAAGCGAGTTTGCGAAAATCGCACAAAACCTACACAGCATCAATGAAACCGCTGAGCAAGTGCTTGATGAGTTTGAAAAAGTCACCGAGATTCAAAACAAAGCCAAGCAAGCCTTGGTGGATATTAATAAGCAATACACTGATGTAACCCGAGAAGTACGTCCTGATAGCTTTAAAGTCGCACCGCAATTTGTGCAAGGTATTGATGCATTAAAAATGCTCAAAGGGCAAGTAATAAGCCTTGAAGATATTAAATATATAGATATTGCTGCACTGAATAACTTACAAAGTGAAATTGATACACGGCTGGTGGAAGTAAGCCAAGCAACTGCTGCGTTTTTACAACAAGACAGCGCGCTGGCGCCGTACCACGAAAAACTTAAAGAGCTTGAAGAGCTAAGCAGTAAAAGCGAAAGCGTTAGCGAGCTGAAGACCTATATTGCACAGTTAGATGCGCAAAGTGTAGAGCTGGATTTACTTAACCACACTATGCTTGATTTAGACATCGACGACAGCCGTGTGCGCACGCAAATCCTCGAAGATATCAGTGCTGTTTATGCGTTGGTTAATCGTGCTAAAGCGAGTATTGAAATCCGCCAAAAGAGCCTTGGCAGTGTTGAAGCTAAAGCTGAATTTGCCGCACGCTTTAAGCTTTTTTCGCAAAGTATTACCAACGCACTAAATAATGCTAAAACCCCAGAGGCGTGTGACGAGCAACTTTCACGTTTGCTTATTCAGCTTGAAGAGTTGGAATCGCAATTTAGTGACTTTGACGAATACCTGACAGAGATCATTGCCAAACGTGATGACGTATACGAAAGCTTTGAAGCGCATAAACAAAGCTTAATTGATACCCGTCAGCGCCGCGCATTGAATCTAGCCAATTCCGCCGAGCGTATATTGCAAGGCGTTAACCGCCGTGCGCAAAGCTTTACTGAGCTTGATGCATTAAATACTTATTTTGCCGCCGATCCTATGATCAGCAAGCTTCGTGCATTGACTAGTGAGCTTAAAGAGTTAGGCGATGAAATTCGTGCCGATGATATCCAATCAAAGCTAAAAGCCAGTAAAGATCAGGGCATACGTTCGTTACGTGATAAACAAGATATTTTCACTGATGGCGGCAATACAGTCAGTATTGGTAAGCACGCTTTTAGTGTTAATAAGCAATTACTCGATTTAACCTTATTGCCGCGTGACGAGCAGCTGATGCTGCACTTAACGGGTACTGATTATTTTGAGCCAATAACAGATGAGAAAAGCTTACAAACGTTACAGCAAAGTCGTCATTTGTGGCAACAAACATTAGTTTCGGAAAGTGAGGTGGTTTATCGTGGTGAGTATTTAGCTGCGCAAATATTACTCGCTTGTGAAAACAGTGAGCATTCGCTGACTTTTGCACAATTAGAGCAGGCACAACGAGATAAACAGTTATTGCAGCTGGTGCAAAAATTTGCTGAACCGCGCTATCAAGAAGGCTATGAAAAAGGCATTCATGACCACGATGCATGGGCAATTATTGACACCTTACTGACGCAAAAAAATAGTCTGGACTTACTTATTTATCCGGCTAGTTGTCGTATTATTGCGCAGTTATTTAGTGCGCAATTGTCATCTGCACAACTGAACGAATATTTCCATCAAGCGAGCAATGCTATTTTGATGGATAAACACTTTGCTGCGACCAGCTTTATCAGCACGTTAACCGCGCAGTTAAGTGAACAGATCAATGTCTTTTTAACTCAAGTTAGCAAATTATCTGCACGTTTTGCTGATTTATCCACTGACTTGGCCGCAGCTTATTTAGTGCAACAATTAGCGCAACAAAAAACGGCAGAGCAACAGCTATTTATCGTTTCTCAGCAAGCTAAAAATTTAGCTGAACAGTTTAGCAGTGACGCTAAAGCCAAAGGTTATAGCAACGAGCTTGCTCAGGCCTGTGAAAACGTAAAGCAAACTGATGAGCGGGCATTATTATTTTTAAGTTGGCTTAATGCGTACTGCATGCAAAATCCTAAAGTATCGGCAATGGTGCAAGCGGAAGCGGCTAACTACTTACACCTCAGTGCCACTACAGCATTGCAGTATACCGTACTGGATGCCACGCCGAGCACGCAAGTTGAACACTTAATGGGGCAGCATAAGCGAGTGCAAGAGCAAGTTTTAAATTTAGATTACGCTGAGTTTTATGCCCGCACGCGTAAGTATATTACTGAGCAAGTGCCGGCTTTTGAGCAATATCATGCATTGCGCAGTGATATTTTAGCTGAGCAAAAAGAGCGCCTGCAGCTTGATGAATTTAAAGCCAGGCCGCTTAGTTCGTTTGTACGTAATCAGCTGATCAATAAAGTGTACTTCCCAATTATTGGCGATAACTTAGCAAAGCAAATTGGCTCAGCAGGTAAAAACAAACGCACTGATTTAATGGGCATGCTATTACTGATCTCGCCGCCAGGTTACGGTAAAACCACCTTAGTGGAATACGTTGCTAACCGTTTAGGGCTGACTTTTGTAAAAGTAAATTGCCCGTCGATAGGGCACGATCAGGTGTCACTCGATCCTGCTCAAGCCATTAATGCTACTGCTGAAAAAGAGATTGCAAAAATCAATCAGAGCTTTGAAATGGGCAATAACGTGATGCTGTATTTAGATGATATTCAGCATACTAACCCTGAGTTTTTACAAAAGTTTATTTCTTTGTGTGATGGCTCAAGACGTATTGACGGGGTGTGGAACGGTAAAAGTAAAACCTATGATTTACGCGGTAAAAAGTTTGCCGTAGTGATGGCAGGTAACCCGTATACAGAATCTGGTGAGAGCTTTAAAATTCCTGATATGTTGGCAAACCGCGCCGATATTTATAATCTTGGCGATACCTTAGCCGGGTGTGAGCAAGAGTTTGCCATGAGCTTTATAGAAAATGCGCTAACATCTAATACAGTATTAGCGCCATTGGCTAACCGTAACATGGAAGATTTATATAAGTTAGTGCGGATGTGTCAAGGCGAAGATATTTCATTAAATGAGCTTGAACACGGCTATTCACAAGCGGAAGTTAACGAAATTAAAGCGGTACTCAGCCGATTAATCACTATTCGTAATACCGTACTAAAAGTGAACGCCCAGTATATTGCCTCAGCCGCGCAAGATAATAATTATCGCACAGAGCCGCCATTTAAATTGCAAGGCAGCTACCGTAATATGAATAAAATGGCAGAAAAAGTCGTTGCTGCCATGAATGACGAAGAGCTAGAAAACTTAATTTGTGACCATTATCGTGGTGAAGCGCAAACACTCAGTAAAGGCTCTGAAGAGAACTTACTTAAACTCGGTGAACTGCGTGGCACCTTAAGCGCAGAGCAGCAGCAGCGCTTTAGTCAAATTAAAGGTGACTTTGTACGTTTAAATAAACTTGATGGCGCAGGCAGCCCGGTGATGATGGCGGTGGAGCAAATGGGCTATTTGCATCAATCACTGGAAGAGATTGCCGGTAAACTCAGTAAAAACAACCTAAGCCACGATTACAGCCAGTTATTACAAAGTGTTGGTGTGAATATTCAAGGTTTAGATAATAAACAAGCAATTAGTAGCATAGCGCAATCGCTTGATAATGGTTTTGTGCAAACGCCTTATATGGCAAGTTTAGAGCAATTAAGCCGTGCTATAGCTGGTAATAACTGTCAGCCACACTTGCAGGCGTTAATTGAGCAACTTGCAGCCCTTGATAATAAAGAGGCTGTGAATGCGCTAACTGCAGCGGTTACCAGTAACAATAACCAAACGTCATTTACTGAGCTTGTTAATGCAATTAACCAACAAACTCAAGGTATCAATAATAACAATGTGCAGGCTCAGTTTGAAAAATTGATTGCTGCATGGGGCGCGAAATAGCATTTAAATTAACCACAAAGGAAGCAATATGGATATCAAAGTACCTGAACTACAAGGAATGATGGGTAAGGCTACGATTTCGGCAATTTACGTTAATGAGGGGGATGCCGTAGTACGAGACCAAACTTTATTTGATGTTGATTTTGATAAAGTGGTGTTGGAAGTGGTTGCTACCACTGCCGGGGTTGTTCATAGCTTTAGTGCCAAGCAAGGAGATTTAGCTATATCAGATCAAGTGGTGATGCAACTGAGAGAAAAAGTTGCTGGTGAGCAAACAACATCAGAACAATGACTCTTACAGATGAACTCGTCGAGCAGGATTAGCTGCTCGGCGTGTTTATTGATGTTTAATAACTAAAGTGCATTATAAGGCGGGTTTAATTGGCGCTTTTGAAACGCTAGAATCGCAGTATTTTTGATTATACCGTCTTCAATATTAATCGCACGACGGATGGTTTCATCTTTTTGCCATTGTGCCTTGCCTGCTAATACTGTAGGTAAGTATACAATCATGGCGGCTGAGATTGAACGTGTTGCGCTTTCCCATAAATAACTAGGTGTATGATCAACCGCGTAATAATCAACGGTTTCATAGCGAAACATCGGATTTGCAAATGTGGTGGGTTTAGCAAAAAAGAACCCCATACCTTCGTCACAGCTTACATCTATAATTAAACTATTTGCTTTTAGGCAGTCCGCTTCAGATTCAATAACAAAATTAACCGGGTTTGCAGTTTCTTGAAAAGTGCCATTGACGATAATATCGGCTTCGCTAATGAGCTCCGTTAGTGGCCGTTGCGTACCATCGTGTTCAACCACCATCATCCGTGCTTCATCGTGTTGGCCTTGGCGAACTTTAACGTAATGGCAGTCGAGGATCTCTTCGCGTACTTCGTGATCGGGGCGCTGGATGCAAATCGTAATATCTCTAAAACCATGGGCTTTGAGTGCATAAATTGCACCGCGACTAACAGCACCAAAACTAAAGATGATGGTTTTACGCTGATCACCATAATGTCCATCAATACCTTTGAGCTGCAGTGCGTGTAACACCGCACAGTAGCCGGCCATTTCGTTATTTTTATAAAAAGTATGACGACCAACATTGCCTTGCGGCGACCATACAAACATATCTTCAAACGCAATGAGAGTGAGCTTTCTATCAAGTGCAGCTTGGGTTATTTCGCGTTGTTGTACGCAATGTACGTAGCCCCAAAGGGTTCCACCTTCACGTAGCTCCTGTAAATCAGCAAGCACCGGTTTGGCGATGATCACGGTGCCTATTTTGGTTAAAATATCACTGCGACTTGCAACACCACCGGTTAATGCGGCTATTTGCGCATCGCTCACATTAAAAGCTTCGCCGTAGCCTTGTTCAAAGATCAGTTGTTTTCTAAGTTGTTCTGGAATGCGCTTAAGGTGGTCTGGGTGGATAGGGTAACGTCGTTCATCTGTCTTGCGTGACGTACCAATTACGCCAATAGTTAATTCACTCATGCTATCGCCTTGTTTAAAGTATGCTGAGTTCATAAACGAATGATGCTACTTCGCCAACAAACTGTGGGCTGTTTTACAGGCAAGCGAAACACTTGACTGTAAACAATGGTCTCAGTAAAGGGTTTTGTTATTTACTAAATTAGTATTTTTAATATAAAGCGGTTTTAAATCAGGTGGTTAACTTGCATAGAATGACAAGTTGAAAGTAAATATGACATAGCCGCGATTGGCTTCTGCGTATTAGCATTTGAGTATAACAGTAAAACAGTGGCGCATGCGGTTAACACAGCAATAAGAAAATTAAACAAGTACAATGACTGTGGTATTTTTTGTGATAAAAGGACTCGATACAGCGAGTCCCACTTTTTTAGCAGCTTACTTTTCCGCAGAATATGGGTCTTCAGCCATTAGGTAGGCTCTCAAATCTGCTTTTTGCGGTTGTGCATTAAGCCATGTTCTGAGTTCTTTCACTTTTGTATAAGTGTCTGCGCCGAATTTATCAGCATATATGTCACTAAAGTTTTGCTTGGTACTTTGCTCTCTAATTTGGTTTTGCCATTGCTGTGTTACTACTGCATTCAATGTACCAGCTAAGCCTTCTTCTTTTAGTAATTCCCATTCACCTGCATCTAACCAGATCCCACCTACTGGTGCGCTGTAATCAATACGGTGGTCAGTTGCTGATGAAATACGAAACTTACGCATAATGACCCCCGATACTGGGCAAATTAACGCTTTTTTAGTGTCTTTAGCGTCGGCTTCGAATGAGATATTGTCAGCAAATGCAAAGTTTGGGTTACGCTCTTTCCAAGCTGCAAAGTCTTCGATTAGTATCCAGTGGCCATTACAGTGCGTGCATGTGTGTGAACGAAATTGACCTTCAATAAAGCTTGGTTTAAGTAACCCTTTACCACAACTTGTACAATTCATAGTATCCCTTAATTCATGCTATTTATTATTAATAATAACGGTGATATTACCGTATTTTTAGAGTTGATAACAAAGGTTATTGTATTTAACTAAGGGGTTAGCTTTAGCTCTTTACTGCGTTTACAACGCTCTGAGCAGTAAATAACGTTATCCCAGTCGCGCTGCCATTTTTTACGCCAAGCAAAATCACGTTTGCAAGTGGGGCAGGTTTTTTGCGGTAAAGTTAGTTTTTTATGAGCCATTGTGATGGTTTGTCTTGGTACTTTTTGTTCTAGGGGCGATGCTTACATGCTTTTTTAAAATCGCAGGAATAGCGCGCTTAACCTCAATACGTTCGCGATATTGCCAAAGCCGTTCTCTCGCTTCTTTAGACGCTTTGGTTAAATCAATCATCGGTGCAGGGTAATCGTCACCTAGTTTAAAGTCGTTAAATAATGCTTCCATGGGTGTTTGCTCCCAAGGTTCATGCAAGTATTCTACAGGCAGCTTTTCAAGCTCTGGGCACCATTTTTTTATAAATTCACCGCTCGGGTCTTGATCCTCAGATTGTTTAATCGGGTTGTAATGTCTAATAGTATTAATGCCCGTAACCGATGCTTGCATTTGTATTTGCGGGTAGTGGATCCCCGGTTCAAAGTCTAAAAAATAGTTAGCCAACGGCAGGCTTGCATGTTGCCAGCTGATGTTTAAATGATGCGTAACAAAACTAACTAACATAGCGCGCATTCTAAAATTAATATAACCGGTGGCTTTTAAACAGCGCATACAGGCATCAATAATAGGAATACCGGTTTGCCCCTGTGCCCAGCGTTCAATATCGCTAGTAACTTGTGCGTCATCACGATATGGAAATGCATGGTACCCCGGATTTAATGCTTTAAATTCCATGCTGCATTCGCTTTCAAACTTTTGCATAAAATGGCAATGCCAGTGCAGGCGAGATACAAATGCAGCAAGCGGGCGCTGCCAACCTTTTTTATCAGCACAAGTGCTATGGTATGCGTCAATCGCCATTTGATACACTTGCCTCAGGCTGATATTTCCCCACGCTAAATAGGGCGATAGCCTAGAGCAATGAGTACGGCTTAAACTAGGGCTAGATATTCCTTTTTGATAACCCTTACCGCGTTCAGCAAAAAAACTTTGCATTACTTCACGGGCAAGTCGTGGGCCCCCATGCTGAAAATATTCATTATCTTGCGTATAGGCACTAGGCAGCTTGGGTGTTTTATAGTCAGTAAGGGGGAGTGGCTTTATTTGCTTCCAGTTAGGTATAGCAATAGGTGCTTGCATGGTTTGTTGCCAGCGTTCGTTCCAATTGTGGCGATTTTTTTTGCCACGTATCACAGCCCCGGTTGGCGACTCTAACCAGTTAATATGATGGTGTTGGCACCATGCTTTAATGGTTTTATCACGTTCAAAAGTGTTGTTTAGCCCTATTTCTTGATGGCTAAACATGTTTGTGATTGCAAACTGCGAGTGAAGCGATTCAAGTAGGGTTTGCATGTCTTCATTAAATATATACACGCGGCTATTATAGCGAGCTAGTTGGGTATTTAAATCAACAATAGATTGATAGACAAAGCGCCAATGCCGCTCGTTGTAATGCCCATCGGCAAGCAGTAAAGGTTCAAAGTTATAAATTAATAGTGTGGGCAGGCCATTACTAAACGCATTTTTTAAAGGCTGATGATCGCTTAGGCGTAAGTCACGTTTAAACCAGACTATGTTTATTTTTTCTTTCATACTGGTGATATCAAAACCGTATCGTTTATAAATAATTAGGCATAAATAGTTTTATACGTATTAAATGTAAAAGTAGTTTAAAAGCGATTTTGTTAGACGACTAAAACTAAAAATATGAGTTTTAGTCGTTAGAATAGAGGTTACAAATAGGCTGGTTGATTGTAAGTGCTCAGGCAGACAGGTCTTGCTGCGTTGGTAAAGCGTCGAATGCACCAAACTTTGCGACAGTTGAGGCGCCACACTTAGTTGCAAAGTCGATTGCTTTTAATACTTTTTCAAAATTATTGGCCCAATCAGTAAATTCGTTTTTATCACTTACTAGCGAAGCTACTTGGTATAAAAAACCGCCTACAAAAGCATCACCGGCAGCTGTGGTATCTACGACATTCGCTGGTGGACAAGGATATGTACCACTAAATGAGCATGAGGAAAATGTAATTGGCTCGCCACCATCAGTCATTAAAACCAATGACACGCCATTGTCTACCCAGCTTTTTATTGTGGTTTCAATATGCTCAATACCATACAGGGCTATCAGCTCATCTTTACTTGCTTTAATAACATCAACCGTTTTAGCTATATCATTAATAATGGATGGGGCTGTAAGTGGTTCATCCCAAAAGGCAGGTCGAAAATTAATATCAAAGCATGTAACCGAGTCTGCTTCTTTAAAGTGTTTTAGTGCATTTAACGTAGTATTTAATATGTGAGCCTTAGCTAAAGAGCCTGAGCAAAAGCTCACTATTTTAGGGGCTGCAAATAAAGAGGAGGTTAAATCGGAAATCTGCAAATCATAATGCGCGGCGTCTTTATCGTAAAAATCAAATGTACGTTCACCGCTTTCATCTAATGAGACAAAGGCTAGTGCAGTTTTACCCTTTTTAGAAAAGCTAACATGTGATGTTTTAACATTATGTGTATCGAGTGCCTTTATTAAAAAACGACCAAACGGATCATCGCCTACCTTACCAAGCAATGAGCTCAAACCGCCTAACTTTGCTACGGCGACAGCTACATTTGCGGGCGCACCTCCTGCAAATTGAGTGAATCCTAGCTCGCTGCTTAATACTGTTTTATCTATACAATCATTTGAGAGTAAATCAATTAAGGCTTCACCAATTGCAACTACTTCCATTACGTTATTCCTATAAAAATTGTCAGGGTATCGTCTCGTTTTAAACGATACCTTTGGTTAAATCTAAGCCTTGACCACCAAGACAGTTATTGATTTTGGTGTCAAAAAATACGTCGCTTTATGTATCTTCTCGAATCAAGCCAGCTAACTTAGCTGGGTTAATGGCATTGATAGATTCACTCTTTTTTGACCAGATGTACCCGTTACGATTATGTGGCCAAATCCTAAACCATTTTTTGCTTTTGTTGCGTGTGATTAAAAACTTGCTGTTTTATCAACCCGCCTCACCAGTTTGGGCAAATTTGTAAATAGAATGTAGAGAACTAAAAGCAATAAATCAACTATTATTACTTATTTTTTTGTACAAGTTTATGGAGTTATTTAATTGAATTTATTTGCGGGTAATCCAGGATATTAAAGCGCCGGCGAATAGCGCCGGCTGCTTGATAAATTTATTGGAAGCTAGTTGTGGGAAAGGCTGACGTTATCTTGAGAAAAGTTTATAATTAACGGTAGGTTAGCGCAACCTATTGATTGAGCTTTAGCACCAATAGAGCCGCTTTGTACGGCACAGCGATAAATGCCACGATGATCGGCTTGGCTTAATTTTAACTTTGTTGCTAATACTATTTTCTCTCTTACATTGATAGGGATTGCACCATCAATCACAATGGCTTCAAAATCAAAAATAGCTAGTGAGCACAGTGCTGCATAGGCAAGGCCATCTGCAACTTGATCTATCCATTTATCTAAAACAGGGCCTAAATCTCCCCAATATTCTTTTGAACTCCACACTATGTCGGTATTGTAGCCATCATCTTTAAGCATTTTTTCAAGGATATACAGCGAAGACTGCATGATCAGCTGTTGCGATGTTAGTTGGCCTTCACTATTGAGTACAGGCCTTGGTAATGAGCCAATAGCTCCCGCATTGCCTTTTTTACCGGTAAATAAGGTTTCATTTATAACGACTCCACCACCAATAAAAGTGCCAATAAAAATGTATAAAAAATCGGTAAAGCGAGCTGGGTTGCCAAAGCTCAGCTCTGCTGAGCATGCTGCGGTATCATCATTACATACATAGACAGGAAGAGAGATGATCTGATTGATTCTTTGTTTAAAATCGAAAGACTTCCACTCATTCATTACTTTCTTTGGTGCGCCAGCTTCTTCAGTCCAATTCCAAATTTCAAAAGGAGTTGCAACACCAATACCTAGAATACGCTCGGCTAACTCGTCACTTAAGCTCATTTTAAGTACGCTGATACCTTTTTCTAGAAAAGTGAGCAGACTATTTACAGTAGGGTAGGCACAGTATTCATTTA
Source organism: Pseudoalteromonas sp. SG41-2 (assembly GCF_014164535.1). Lineage (NCBI taxonomy): Bacteria > Pseudomonadati > Pseudomonadota > Gammaproteobacteria > Alteromonadales > Pseudoalteromonadaceae > Pseudoalteromonas > Pseudoalteromonas sp. SG41-2. The sequence continues at coordinate 143,120 of NZ_JACJFK010000002.1, forward strand.
AGGTTGCGCGAATATTTCCGACCAAGTCAATTAAGGTTAAATCATAACTTCGGCGACCAACTTTTAAGCCGATGCCAAAAGCACCATCAGGATTTAAGGCAAACGGAATCGTGGGTTGGCCAACACGGCCACGCTGTGGCTCTTTTCTTATTAATAACGACTCGGCTTCTAAGCTATTGATAATAACTGTAACGGCTTGTGCAGAAAGACCCGTTTTTTGTGCTATCTCGGCTTTTGGCGCACTCCCTTGTTGACGAATTAAAGACATAATTCGACGTTCATTGTGAGCACGCAAGCCAGATTGGCTTCGGCCTTCTTGTGAGACGAGTCGAGGGTTTTTAGCTTTGATAATGATTCCTGTCTAATCTGTTATTGTCTTGAATAACTTAACTAATTGTACACTGAGCGGACATACTTGGCGACAGCATTGGTTTTATTACTGTGCTGATCATTTAATATTAAATTAACGACAGAGTACAATTAAGTATTGTTAAATGTAATAAATAACTATAGTTGATTTATTGACGAGGTGATATTTACCTGTTTAAATGCTTTACTCAAAGTTAACAACTGAGACATGGCAATGACCACACACACACATACAAAAACACCTCTTGTCTCTAAGGAGATGGTGGTTCCCTTTATTTTGCTTGTACTTTGCTTTGCAGCATGGGGTGCTGCAGCAAATATGACTGATCCGTTAGTTAAAGTATTTAGTAAAATATTTACTATGTCTTCAGTGCAATCGGCACTTGTACAGTTTAGCTACTATGGCGCCTACTTTTGCTTAGCCATTCCTGCCGCTTATATAAATAAACGCTTTTCTTACAAAACGGGAGTATTGACAGGCTTAGGCATGGCTGCGATGGGGGCATTTATGTTTTATCCCGCAAGCCAAGCAATGACTTACGGCTTTTTTTTAGCCGCTTTATTTGTGTTAGCTGGTGGTCTATCTATTTTAGAAACTTCAGCAAACCCCTATGTGATGGGAATGGGAAATCAGCAAAGTGCAACCCGTAGATTAAATTTAGCGCAATCTTTCAATCCTGTTGGTACTAATATCGGTGTGTTTTTAGCCGCAACCCTTATTTTACCTAGCCTAAATATAGCTTCCTCAGATGAGCGTGCAGCTATGAGCGCTGAGCAACTAACTCAGGTAATAAAAGCAGAACTAGATGCGGTTATGGTGCCTTATGTGGGTATGGCTTGCGTACTTGTGCTTATTTGGCTGGCAATTGCATTTACTAAAACACCTAACTTTTGCAAGCAAAAAAAGGTATCTAAGCATGTCGATTTTCGTGCAACCTTTAAACGATTATTTAAAAATACACATTATCGCTTTGGCGTTATTGCGCAGTTTTTTAATGTTGCAGCGCAAACCTGTGTATGGACCTTTACCATTCAATACGTTATGGAAGCACTTGATACAAACGAAGTGACCGGTGGAACGTTTTTGCAATACAGTATGATCACTTTTCTGTTCTCTCGGTTTGTGATGACATGGCTTATGGGATTTATTAGACCAGCAAAACTATTAATGGCAACCTCTGTAATTGCGACGCTATTATGTTTATATATGGTGCAAATGCCAACTATAAGTGGGGTTTGGGCTTTAGTTTGTATATCGGCTTGTTTATCGTTAATGTTTCCCACTATTTACGCAATTTCATTACATGGTTTAGGCGATGATGCAAAGTTAGGTGCTGCCGGATTAGTAATGGCTATTTTAGGTGGAGCGATAGTACCCGTGGTACAGGCTGTATTTATTGATACCTTCAGTGTCGCTTTTTCTTATATTGTGCCAGCAGGCTGTTTTATTATTGTGGCTGGTTATGCAGCATTTGATTTAAAAACAAAAATTAGAACATTTAATAATGTGGCACCTTGCTAAAATGCACAAAACCGAGTCTTAAAGGCTCGGTTTTGTGTGCTACAACTTTTATTCTCACCACCGCTATTCTTTAAGCATTATTAACTGCTTAACGGCCAATCTGCGGCATCTAACGAGTCTATGGCGTGTACCTCATCACCTTGCCAGTGATTAATAAATTGATTATTAGCATCGTAGGTTTGGGTTTGCTTTACTAAATTGAAATGCCTACCCGAGCGAGGATCCGCGCCAACACCTGCAAGGTATTGCCAATTTCCCCAATTAGATGCCACGTCGTAATCAATCAGTTGTTGTTCAAAATAAGCAGCGCCAAAGCGCCAATCTAGCTTGAGCTCGTTTACTAAGCAGCTTGCAACTAATTGCCGGCCACGATTTGACATATAGCCGGTTTTATTCAGCTGTTTCATACATGCATTGACAATGGGATACGGTGTTGTGCCTGTGCACCATTGCTTAAATCGCTGTGGGTAAAAACTGGTTAGTGGCTTACGCTTTGTAATTCCGGCAAAAGAAAATAACTTATTGCCATAACGCAGGCTGTATAGTTGAAAGTATTCACGCCACAGTAATTCAAAATAAATCCAGTAAGTTGAGTCGTTTGCGCCATGAATGTGCTCATAATTACGCAAAGCGTTGACTATTTGCCGAGCACTAATGCAGCCATTAGCAAGCCAAGGAGAAAACTTGGTTGAGTTTTCAATACCAGCTAAAGCGTTGCGAGTTTCTTTGTAGGTAGATGGATTAGCACTTGAAAAGTAATCAGCTAGGTGATCAGTCGCACTTTGTTCACCACCTGCGAATAACGCTCGTTCTTTACTGACATTAGGCAATGTAGTTGGCCAAGGCATTGGAGCAATTAAAGGTCTGGCTATGTACTCTGGAGGATCTAAAAGTGTATTGATAGTGGGCGTTGTTTGCTCAATTAGCTTTCTGAATTGACTAAATGTTGCTGGCAGTTCATTAATAGTAAAAGGAAGTTGCTGGTTGTCATATAAGGTAAATGTATTAGCTTGTTTAATAACAAGATCACCATGATTTTTCGCTACATTGAGTAGCGTTTGCTGCTCATCGTAACCAATTTGTTCACTGCAATATAGAGTACGCACGTTGTGATGGTGATAATAATGTTCAATCATCTCATGAGCAGCTTGATGGTAGATCACTAAATGTTGCCCATAGTCTTTCAGAGTATTGTTTAACTGTTGTAAAGATTGCGCTAAAAACTGCCAGCGATGTTGTCCCATTGATTGGCAATCATGGTGATTGCTTTTAAACCATTGAGGGTCAATACAATATACAAAGCTAAGTGCTGTATCTTGCTTTGCAGCAAGAGAGATTAATGCGTTATCGCTTAGTCGTAAATCGTTAGTAAACCAGTACAAAGAGTGTGTCATAGTAATAAAGCGTTTTTTCATTTACTTTGTCTTTAATACGTAACAAAGTGAAAAGGCGTTTAGTTTAATGAGTTTAAATTTAATGAGGTGATGATGTATTTTGATTTAACTGATCCTGACGAGCAAAAAGGGGCATACAGTAAATTGGTTGGTGGGATCACGCCAAGGCCTATCGCGTGGATAAGTACGTTAAGTAGTGATGGCGTGGCGAATATTGCGCCGTATTCATTTTTTACCGTGGCAAGTGTTAATCCACCGGTATTGAGTGTGACTCAGGTAAATCCAGCTGAGAATCAAAACAAGGATACCTTAAACAATTTACTGGCCACAAAAGAGTGCGTTATCAATGTGGTCAGTCATAATCTGGTGGAGCAAATGAATCAAAGCTGCGGTAATTTTTCTTCGCAAACTAGTGAATTTACGGCTGTGGGGATCGCATCATGTGCAAGTCAATCAGTAACTCCATTGGGGGTGGCAGCAGCTAAGGTTCGTTATGAATGTAGCTTACGTGACGTGGTCACTATTTCTGAACAAGCAGGTGGCGGGCAAATGATGTTATTAAATGTAGTTGGTATTTATATTGATGAAAGTGTGCTTGTTAACGGCTATATTGACCCAAGAGCTTTAAATACCGTTGGTAAAATGGGCGGAGATTACTTTACGACAACGCATGATTTATTTAGCTTGGCTAGGCCAGAGATTTAGCTGAAATTTTACGTTATTTTATGTTTATACCTTTTACGTATAGTAAAAACCGTGCAGTAAAAAGCCAAGTAATAATTACTTGGCTTATATACGGCTAATTTTTTAGTTTAGTTGAGTGCCATTGTGAGTGATATCTCAGCATTCATTAATTTTGAGATAGGGCAGCCTTGTTTGGTTTGCTCGCACAGTTTTTTAAATTCTGATTCAGCAATACCGGCAATTTTTGCCTCTACACTTAAGGCTATATGACTAACCTCAAAGCCATCATCCACTTCATCTAAACTAACCACTGCACTGGTGGTGATATCATCAGCAACGTAATTTGCTTCAGTTAACGCAAGTGATAGCGCCATACTAAAGCAAGCACTGTGCGCCGCAGCTATTAGTTCTTCTGGGTTAGTGCCCGCTTTATCTTCAAAGCGCGTATTAAAACCATAGGGCTGATTATCTAAAGCGCCGCTTTCGGTGCTAATTTGACCTTTACCAGATTTAATATCGCCAGACCAATGTGATTGTGCAGATTTCTTAATCGTCATACTCATCTCCTTTGTAATAATTTCGCTAACTGTGAAAAGATTTCACCTTTGCATAGCGAAATGGGCGGTTTATAGAGAGTGTTGCAACATAAGCACCAAGTTTACAAAAGTATTGAATGTTGAGTTACACGGATCCACTGACGATAAGAATGTGTAATAAATGAAATCAGCATGGCTAACTAAAAAGCGGTCCTTACTGACCGCTTGTTTATCAAAAAATTAAAGTGCCGATACGTAATCTGAAATTTCTTTACTAGCGGCGTTTTTGCTGTCATCACCACCTGGCATATTTAGGCCTTCAGCATAAATAAAGTCCACATCTTTGATACCTAAAAATGCAAAAAAGTCTTTTAGATACTTAGTTTGCGTGTCCATATCAGTACCTAAGTACATACCGCCACGAGCAGCAAGAATAACTACTTTAGTATTTTCAACTAACCCAACAGGGCCTGTTTCAGTGTATTTAAACGTAATGCCTGCGCGAGCAACACGATCGATCCACGCTTTTAATGTAGATGGAATACCAAAGTTATACATAGGGACGCCCATCACGATGAGCTTATTATTTTGCAGCTCAGTGACCAACTCATCAGAAATAGCAGCCAGTTTGTTTTGCTCATCGCTGCGTTGTGAAGGCTCTGTCATCCATGCGCCCATTTCAGCTTGAGTTAGGTGTGGTAATGGGTTTTCGGCAACATCCCGACGAGTCACTGTAATGTCAGTTTTTTGTGTAAGCTCAGCAATGAACTGTTCACTAAGCTGATGTGAATTACCGTTTTCACCGTTGAGTGATGAGTTGATTAATAATACGTTCTTCATAGCCGTTCCTTTAATTGTAAATTACTAATAAGAGCATATCCTTTTATATTACAAATTAACAATGCAATTTAATGGCTTAACCATTCGATTTAAGAGAATGTTTTAGTTTGCTGCTGAGTGGTTTTTGGTTATCAAATTGCGCTGTTGTTTTGCTACTACTGAAATGATGGCGATTACACTCTGCGATATTTGTTTGTCGTCGCCTTTTACTATTCTCTAAGTTAGCATCGAGATGGCACATTAAGCTTGCTACGTATATAAAGGTTAAAAAAATGTAATTGTAACTTTATTAATTATTTAAATAAGATTAAGCTCAAGGCACTAATACAATAAGCAATAACAACAATAAAAAGGAAGTTTAGTGATTGATATAATTAAACATACACCGCTGTGGGTGTTCGCGTTATTTGCCGGCCTGATTGTGCTTGGTGTCAAACAAACCCGAGCAAGAGAGGTCACGTTACGCAGTGTTTGTGTGTTACCTGTCGCAATGGCTGGCCTGTCAGTTTTTGGGGTGTACTCCGCATTTTCTGGTGTAATTGCATTAGCAGTTTGGTTTGTGTGTTTAGTACTTGGTTGGGGAGTCGCTCGTCAATTCGGTTTGCCAAAGGGAGTGCGCTACATAAGTGAGCAGCATGTGTTTCATATACCTGGTAGCAAAGTACCATTTATACTAATAATGGCCATTTTCTTTACTAAATATTGTGTTGGAGTGATGTTGGCAATACAACTAGCAGTTACGCAAAGTACAGAATTTATGGTTATTGTCAGCGCGATTTACGGTATTTTAAGTGGCATATTCTTAGCTCGCGGCTTACAGATCCTGCAGGCGCGAGATAACCAAATAGATTTACAGCCAGCATAAGTAACAGCGCGGTTAGTCATACTAATCGCGCTGTTAGGTTTTCGTTAAAAGTCGCTTTTACTGTGGCGCTCGGCTAGTTGCTCATCTTCTGGGCCCCAAGTCCGGTTAACTCTACGACCACGCTTTACTGCAGGGCGGCGTTCAATCTGTTTTGCCCAGCGCATCACGTGGGTATATGATTCAACATCTAAAAACTCGGCGGCGTCGTATAAATATCCCAATACCAGCGAGCCATACCATGGCCAAATAGCAATATCTGCGATTGAATAGTCACTACCAGCCATGTAATCATGATCACTTAAATGGCGGTTTAATACATCTAGCTGGCGTTTAACTTCCATCGTAAATCGGTCAATAGGATATTGCATTTTGTGTGGTGCATAGGCATAGAAATGACCAAAACCACCGCCTAAATAAGGTGCTGATCCCATTTGCCAAAATAACCAGTTACGGCATTCGGTTTTACTGGTGTGGTCGCTTGGCACTAGCGCATCAAACTTCTCTGCTAAGTATTGTAAAATAGCACCTGACTCAAACACTCGCGTTATAGGGGTCGTACTGTGATCCATCAGCGCTGGAATTTTTGAATTAGGGTTAACACCCACAAAGCCTGAGCCAAATTGATCGCCATCGCCGATTTTAATTAAAAACGCATCATATTCGGCTTCAGTGATACCAAGCTCTAACAGTTCTTCAAGCATGATGGTGACTTTTTGGCCATTAGGGGTTGCCAGTGAGTAAAGCTGAAGAGGGTGCTCACCAACGGGTAAATCTTGCTGGTGCGTAGCGCCTGCAATTGGTCGATTTATTTTTGCCCAGTCACCGCCACTTTCCGCGTCCCACTGCCATACTTTAGGCGGGGTATAGTTTTCGCTGTTACTCATCAAAACTCCTTAAACGTTGGTTACTTTAATTAAGGTTACGAACAACCCATCCTAGTTGATCATTTAGAGCAAGGGAAGCAAAGATAACTTTCATGAGTAATATGAAGATCATTTAGATGATGCAATGTTTATGTTGTCTCCGTTACTCAGCTTTAAATTACGACATTTAATCTTTGAGCCACTGAATACTTTCTATGAATTTGAACGACAATTGCGTTACCACATATCAATGAGTAATGTTATTAAATATGAGCTAAGCAGAGCTGCAGAGCTCATTCGTACAACTACGACCATCCCTTGATTGAGCATGACCACCAAAGCACTGATCACGCCGTTGTATTAGTGACAATGACGCTGAGATCATAAGGTATAATATAAACTGCCACGCCACGTAATAAGCATATCGTGTGTTTATTGGTTTACATCGCGGCTATTTTTTAAGTGTTTTTTGTATAATTAGAAGATAAACCTGCAACTACTTAACTCTATTTAATGGAGTAAACAAAAGTGTATTAATGCCACTTTATTTTATCCGGTTTAAGAATTGAAGACTCTACTTTTATTTGCTCGAGGTTGATCAATTGCTGCGTTTTTTCAGTGATGGCTACAAATAAATTATCATCGTAACAATCAATGTCGCTTAGTCCTACCCAAGCATTTCTTGTTGATTCTTTCGCTGCATACAAACAGTGATCGGCAATATCTACAACTCGTTCCCAATTTAAACTTTCGGGATTATTTATTGAAAAAGGAAAACTAGCATAGCCAATTGAGCATGTTTTTTTGATAATAGTTCCGTCATCTATGACAAAATTATGCATTTCAAACGATGCTCTTAATCTTTCCGCAAGTAGCGGTGCATTTTTTCGGTCGGTAAAGCGGGCAACTACTAAAAACTCTTCACCTCCCCACCTCACAAGATAGTCGGTATTTCTAAAAACGTGTTTTAAAATAGGTTTAATTTGCATTAATACGCTATCACCTGCGGCATGACCATAAAGATCATTTATTTGTTTAAAGTGATCTAGGTCGATTATAAAAAAGATTAAGTCTGATTCACTATGATTTTCAATATCATTATTTTGATCATGAGTGCGATATTTTCGTAGCACTAAGTCAATGTCTGTTTGCAAATTATTAGCGACAAATCGTCTGTTATTTAACCCTGTGAGTTCGTCGGTTACAGTAATTTTAGCTAGTTCTTCATTCGCTTTTTGTAAACCTAGTGTCCGTTCAGCCACTTTAATTTCTAATTGCTCATTTAGCTTCTTTATAAATATGACTTTTTTGCGTTGTGCGCGCACAAATAGCCAAATAATGAACAGGAGTAACGTGCAATAAAATGAGTATGCCCACCATGATAGCCATGGCGGTGGTAATACAGTGACTTTAAGGGCTACTCCTTTTTCGTTCCAAATGCCATATGGATTGCTGGCTTTAACGCGTAAAATATAATTGCCGGTTGGTAAATTGGTATATGTTGCGCGGCGGTTTTTATAAGTAGTTGTGATCCACTTTTCATTAAAACCTTCCATTTTATAGGCATATTGATTCTTTTTGGGATTGGAAAAATGCAGTGTACTAAATTCAAATGTTACAAGGTTTTGTTGATGAGTTAAGGTGATTGCAGAAGTGGAGTGAATTGGTTTTTCTAAAGAATAGCTACTATTAGGCGTGTTTTTAATTATGTCTGATTTTTTATCTAATGGTACTACATTGCTGATAGGTACGGATTGGTTAGATAGTAACATATCGGTAATAACAACCTTTGGTTGTTGGGTATCACTGATTATTTTATCGGGGAAAAAACGATTAAAACCATTGATCCCGCCAAAAAATAATTCACCGCGTTTATTTTTAAATGATGCATCAGCATTAAACTCGTTACTTTGTAATCCATCATCCATATTGTAATTTTTAAATGTTTTTGTATTAAAATCAAAGTTAGATAAACCAAGATTTGTGCTCAGCCAAAGACTGCCTTTATTGTCTTCTTCAATCCTATAAATAACGTTATTAGGTAGGCCATCTTTTTTCAGAAAACGAGTGAATTTACCGGTAGTTTTGTTGAATAAGTTAAGGCCACTGGCGGTACCTATCCAAATATTTCCCTTTCGATCTTCGGTAATCGCGTAGACAGTGTCATTACTTAAGCTGCTAGGATCTGTTGGCTGATGTTTGTAATTAATAAATTTTTCGGTGTTTGGATTAAAAACATTAAGGCCCTTCCAAGTCCCTAGCAAAAGATCACCTTGTTGATCTTCAGTGATCACCCGAATACTGTCATTACTTATACTATTAGGGTTATCTGCTTGATAGCGATAATGAGTAAATTGCTCCGTAATTGGATTAAAGCGATTAAGACCTTTCCACGTGGCAAACCAAAGATCGCCATGCTGGTCTTCAGTAATGGCACTAACCGCATTATCACTTAGGCTGTTAGCATTGCTAGGATCATGACGATAGTTAGTAAATTCCCCTGTCATTGGATTAAAACGATTAAGGGCATTACCATCAGTGCCTATCCAAAGATTATTTTGGCGATCTTCAGTGATGGCATAGACTTTATCGTCGCTCAAACTGTTGGGATCATCGTCATTATAACGGTAATGAGAGAACTGCTCGGTGACGGAATCAAAGCGATTCAAACCGCCTCCCCAAGTTCCTACCCACAGTATGCCTCGACTGTCTTCGGTAATAGCGCGTATTATATTATTACTTAAACTGTTGGGTTTATTAGCTTGATGATGGTAGTGAGCAAATTGTTTAGTAAGTGAGTTTAAGCGATTAAGTCCGCCGCCATCGGTTCCTATCCAAAGATTACCCTGTTGGTCATAAGTGATGGCTCGAATATTGTCATTACTTAAACTATTTAGGTTTGTTGTCTGATTGCGATAGTGGGTAAATTTTTGGGTTTTTAAGTTGAGATAATTGAGTCCACCACCTAAAGTTCCTAACCAAAGGTTACCTTCTTGATCTGCGGTAATGGCTGCTATTTCATTATGGCTCAGACTCTTGGGCACAGTTGCATTATGGATATAGCGAGTAAATTTATCGTAAGTGATATTAAAATAATTAAGGCCGCCACCCTTTGTTCCTACCCATAGGTTACCTTGTTTATCTTCAAGAATGGCACTGACAGCATTATTACTTATACTATTAGGGTTTGTTGCTTGGTGTTTGTAATGAGTAAATTGTTCAGTGATAGGATTAAAACGATTTAAGCCGCCACTCCACGTGCCTACCCATAGGTTTCCTTGTTGATCTTCAGTAATAACACTAACAGCATCATCACTTAAGCTTGCAGAGTTTGCTTGCTGATGACGATAATGAGTAAATTGTTCGGTGACAGGATTAAAACGGTTAAGGCCTCCACCGTCTGTCCCCACCCAAATATTTCCCTGTTTATCTTGCGTAACAGCATGCACGGTATCATTACTTAAACTGTTTAGATTTGTTGCTTGATGGCGATAATGCGTAAATTGTTCAGTTGTAGAGCTAAAGCGATTTAGGCCACCACCTCTGGTGCCGATCCAAAGATCGCTCTGTTGATCTTCAAAAAGAACAGTTACATAATTATTTGAGAGTGAGTGGAGATTATCTAAACTATTTTTGAAAACTTTAAACTCATAACCATCATAACGGGCCAAACCCTCTTCAGTACCAACCCATAAAAACCCTTTACGATCTTGTAACACCGCTTTCGCGCTGCTTTGAGGTAAGCCATCTTTGATAGATAGACGTTCAAAATGAACTGATGGCGAGTTAGCAAAAGCAAATGACATTGCAAATATGAGTGCTAACAAAACTATGCTCAGGTGTTTAATTATCTTTGTCAAAAATAGGACTCCGATCTACTATGTTTTATGGCTAAATAATTCTTAAAAAGAGTAATAATCAGCTAATAGCTACTATTGATTGTAGTTATTTACCTGTTGAGCCATCGTTTACACTAGGAAAATAGCAGCTTCGATTCATAATCATACTTTGAGAGTTATACACGAAGAAATAGTTTCTTGTTAAGGTATTGCTTTAATTATAGGTTCTATAACCGAGTGTAGTTAGTTATTAAGTAAATTTAAGTAGCTTAATCATTAAAAAGGCTCAACATTATTGACAAAGTATAATAATTTAGCAGTATCGATATCTGATTAATAGCTAGCAAAATGCTGAAATCACTAATACAAGATTGCGGTTTCATTCAGACTCGGGATAAAACAAACCTGCAGCTAAAGTTGGTTCCATATCGATTGAGCGCCCCTAATTTACTCGAAGTTTGTTACCTGTTCAGCAATAATTATGGTTATTTTGCTGTACCGCCCACGATTATAGTTATTGCCAAGATGGTACATATGAGCAAAGGCATATTGTTGATAATGGACTTCGTGAATGTGTAGCTGAAGTAAGCGAGGTGTAAATAGCACAACTCATGCTCGCGGTGTGCGTGTTGGCGGTAGTCCATATTCTCCAACAACATTTAGATGGGGTTATGGTTGGCCTTATCCTCTAGGATATAAAGCGCTAACCGAAATTGAGAAAGCGCAAATTTATTTAATCCGAGATAATGACGGTTAATATTTTATCTTTAACCTTGCTAACTTTAAAGCTTGTAACTTGCGCTTTTCTTATCTTGTTTTGCTAAATAATAGCCAATAAGAATACCAGCGAGTGCGCCAAACAGGTGGCTTTCAAATGACACATGGGGACGCTGTGGCAAAACACCCCAAATTAAACCACTATATAAAAATACCACCGCGACACTAATAGCAATGGCCTTAAATGACCGATGCATAATGCCGTAGCAAATTAAAAAGCCCCACAAGCCATAAAGTACACCGCTCAGGCCAACGTGAATATTAGCGCGACCAAATAGCCAAACCAGTAATCCTCCAACCACAGCAGTAAAGATAAATACAGCCCAAAACCGTTTGACGCTATATTGGCAGACTAGCCAGCCAAGCACTGCAAATGGGATTAAGTTACTAAGCAAATGTGCCCAGCCGCCATGTAAAAAAGGCGCGAAAAAAATACCCGTTAAGCCACTTAGACTGCGAGGGTAAATACCTAATCCATTTAAGTTAACGCCTGGTAAGCTATTAATAATTTGCAGTAAAACACACAATAAAATAATACCAATAAGCGTAAAGCGTTTACTGACTAGAGGGGGAATGCTCAAAGAGCTTTTTGGGTTTGCCATACATCACTTAATTTTTAAATATGTTTGACTGAGTATACCTATCCTGATGCTTAATTGAAAAGCCTTGCTGGGTTAAGCAAGGCTTTAGTTACAATATTAAAGAATTAGCCTAATTGGGTCAGCAGTTTTTGCGCTGCAAGCTCAGAGCTGGCAGGATTTTGACCGGTGATCAATAAGCCATCGACTAATGCGAGCACACCCCAATCATCCGTTTTTTGGTAATCACCGCCTTTTTTGATTAGCTCATCTTCTACCAACAATGGAACAATGTCAGTAAGTTGCACTGCGGCTTCTTCACTGTTGCTAAAGCCAGTTACTTTCTTACCTGCAACCAATGCACTGCCATCTGAATTTTTAGCATTTAAAAACACGGCACTTGCGTGGCAAACAGCTGCAACAGGTTTTTCTGTTTTGATAAAGTCTTCAATCAATGAAATTGAGTCTGTATTGTCAACTAAGTCCCATAATGGGCCATGACCGCCTGGGTAAAATACGGCGTCAAAGTCGCTGGCATTTACATCACCAAGCGCTTTTGTATTGGCCATCAATGTTTGTGCTGCACTGTCGTTATCAAAACGTTTTGTAGCATCTGTTGCGGCATCAGGTGCGGCGCTATTTGGATCAATCGGTGGTTGCCCGCCTTTTACTGATGCGAGTGTAACCTCAGCACCGGCATCAATAAATGCATAATAAGGAGCCGCAAATTCTTCAACCCAAAAGCCCGTTTTATGACCGGTATTGCCAAGCTCTGCATGAGAGGTAAGAACCATAAGTATTTTTTTAGCCATAACCATATTCCTTCTGATGATTTAAATTTTTAATTTATCTTACTAACTACTATAAGCACTAAGGTCACTTTAAACAACGATGATAAATTCAACTTTATTGGTTTAATAGTTGATACAATAAAGTAAGTCAGTATAGGAGATCTTATGAAGGTATCGTTTGAGCAACTCAAAAGTATGGTGGTATTTGCACAAATTGTAGAGCAGGGCAGTTTAACGGCGGCCGCCAAACAATTGGGGTTTACTCGTGCAGTGGCAAGTTATCACTTAAAAAAATTAGAAACCCAACTGGAAGTGACGCTGCTTAATCGTTCAACGCGAACTATGGCACTGACCGAAGCGGGGATTGCTTATTATGAGCGCTGCAGAATTATTACTGAGCAAGCTAATGCGGCTAAACAGCAAATAGAAAATATAAAAAGCGAACCACAAGGCTTACTTAAAATTAGCTGCCCGGTGAATGTCGGTATGCAGTTGGTTGTGCCTGCAATCAATGATTTTAAACGTCAGTATCCCAAAATCGATATTGATTTACAGTTAAGTGATGAAGTGATTGATATTATTAAAAATGGCTTTGATTTTGCGATTCGCGGTGTGGCGCTTAGTGACTCCAATTTACAAGCGACTAAACTCACTACGATGAGTACCTGTATTTGTGGCTCGCCAGATTATTTTGCCCATTACGGTAAACCTAAAACTCCAGCGCAATTAAGCGAACATAAATGGGTGGTGTATCAGCTCGGCAGTAAAACATTAACGCTACAAAAAGATGGTAAAAAGCATAACTTAACTATGCAAGGTGGTTTAAGGACTAATAACGCTGCGGCGCGAACTGCTTTTGTTGAAGCAGGCCATGGTATCGGGCGTATTCCACTTTACGATGCATGGCCAAAAGTTCAAGCTGGGCTATTGGAAATTGTACTCGATGACTATAAAAGTAAAGATATAGAACTTTACGGCGTATTTCCACCCGGCGGCGCCGATTCTAAGAAGTTGCGCTTATTTATCGATTATTTAAAAGATTATTTTATAAAAAGGCATACCGCATTGGGTATGCTTAAAAATGTCTAATTTATGGCTTACAAAGTACGGTTAAATAATGCAACGGCTTGCTGGTACATGGTGATTGCTAGTGCGCCGTCGTATCGCTCCCCCTCATCACGCATAAAGGCATGTTGGGCGTTAACTTCTTGCCATTGGTAATTAATACCCGTACTAACAGCTTGTTGATAAATTTTGTCGCGACCTTGTTGTGGCACATGGGGGTCTTGCTTTCCCCAAATAAAGTGAATCTCACCTTGTATATCAGCCATGCGTTCAAACGAGTTATTACCGGCTTGTGCGGGGAGTGTATCGCTATGAATGTCGGTGGCATATAAGCAAAATGCGGCTTTTATGTGTGGGTTTAATGCGGCTCTATAAGCTAAGTGACCGCCAATACAGACACCCATAGTACCTACAGAGCCGGTGCAATAGTCTTGTGTTTGTACAAAGTCGATTAACGCTTGGGTATCGCTGTCGTGGGATTCAAGCGGTTTTGCCCATTTATCGTTATTGCCTTTATCTTTACCCGCATCATCATAGGCAAGCACTGTCCCGATAGGGTTTAGCTCATGAAACACTTCTGGCACAAGTACTACAAAACCATGGCTTGCTAAAAGTGCAGCGCTGCGAGCAATAGGCGCGGTTTGCTGAAATATTTCAGAATAAAAAATAATCGCGGGAAATTGCCCTGACATTTCGGGGCGGTAAACCGTGGTGCGCATTAAACCTGTTGGGGTAGGCAAGTCTGCATGGTGGTGTTGGATGATCATAAAAGCGCTCAGTTAAATAATATAAAATATATGGTAACTGAGCGCGATAAAATAAACACGCCTTAAAGTTTAAATACTTGCAGGCATTTTATTGCAGCTAGCATAGTAACTTACGGTTGCTGGCCAATCGGAAAATATCCCCATGACCCCCACTTCTTGTGCTAAAACATCAACCACAGTGAACATGTCGCCATCGTTATCTATAACATCACTAATAGATTGATAATAATAACCACCGCCTTCATTTAGAGGGCCAGAGCGTTCAAGGCTCCATGCAATAATATTAAGCCCTGCGGCCTTAGCATCTATAGCGTACTGTGAGGGTACAATATTACTGTCGTTATCTATGGTTAGCAGCATCCAAATAGGGGGCGCTATAATTTTAACGCCATCAGTAGCTAGCTCTGCCATGCTTGGCTGCCATGTTGCTGCGTTATTAGGATCAAACCCTGCATTGCTGTCGCGACCATCCAAATACACACTTTGCGCTGCAAATTCAGGATTAGTGCTAATCCAATATTCTACGTCGGCTAGGTTAAATGATTGCGGATAAACATGGTTTGCGGGTACGTCCATTTGCGTGTATTCATCCAGCATTTTTTGTGCATATTGCGCTTGAGTCATACCATTAAAAGGCATGCTCACTTGAGGCGATTTCAGCTCTGGGGTCATTTTTACACCCAGCTCTTTAAATAGCGCAATACTTTGTTTATGAGTCATGAGTGTACCTGAGGTGGCGTATAAATCAGTGCGCCAACTCGGTGTTCCATTCATATAATCGTTAACATTGGTGGCATTGGTGTTCGCGCCATCCATTTTACCCTCAAGGGTTAAAAATTCCGCCAGGCTAATATCGCTGGTGCAACATTTAGCTGCAGCGGGTGTGCCACTGTTAGGATCCGCTGGCGTAAATGGCACACTGCATTTAGCGGCAAGTTCTGGGATCGCTAAAATATTAGTGGTGGTATGTAAATCGCATTGTGAATGGCGGCATACCAGCTCTTTATCATTTGTAAACGTCACATCGCACTCGACAATGCCAGCGCCCATACGAGCTGCTGCAATGTAAGATTCTTTAGTGTGCTCTGGGTATTGCATAGGTGCACCGCGGTGACCAATTGAAAAATCAGTACGATAAAAAGGGCCGTCTTTGCACGATTCTAATTTTGTTTTTAGTGCGCTGGTGGCCATATCGTCAATTAAGTAGTCGGGGCGAGCACCGAGTTGAATATTCGTACCTTGCGCGACTTCAACAATAACCGGGGTAGGAACTTTAACAATTTCAACCTCAGTGTTGGTAACAACCACTTCTTTTTCGACTATTTCTACATCGTCATCGCAGCCAGCGAGTGTAATTAATAATAAACAACTAGTCAGTAAAGGTGTGTGCTTCATTATTTTTCCTTAAAAATCAAAGTGGACGCTACCTTACTAATTATTAGTGACAGTTTAACTACAGGGTAACTAATTTACTCTTTTAGCCATTATTTGGTTTATCACTAAGGCAAATAGCATAACCCCCGCGCCAATACTTAATCTGAGTATGTCCGCGTCTCTATTCCAAATAAGTACATTAACAACAATGCCTGCAGGAATAAGCAAGTTGTTCATCACCGCCAGTGCGCCCACATTGACAAGTGTGGCGCCTTTATTCCACATAAAATAGCCAACACCAGATGCCACAACTCCTAAATAAATCAATATGCCCCATTGTGTTGAGGTGCTTGGTAATTTGTTTGAGTTACCAAATAAGACATAACAGCTACTTGCAACAATCAGTGCACCAATAAAAAACCAGCCAAATACAGTTTTATCATCAAGCTGCTTACCCAGCATTAAGCGTTTGTAGGTTACTTGTCCTACAGCAAAACTAATATTAGCGCCTTGTACCAGTAATAATCCGACTAAGAAGTTACTGTCTAAGTTTTCATAGCGAATAGTAATTGCACCCAGCACGGCAATAAAAGCGACTATAAAAAACTGTGGGTTAAAATACTTGTTGCACGCATCGTTTAATAACGTGATGTAAAGCGGGGTCATTACGGTAAATAGCAGTACTTCAGGCACACTTAAGAATAAAAATGAGTGGTAATAAAAGCTATACATAATACCGAGTTGTACTGCGCCTATCAGCATGAGTTTGCAAGCAAGTTGGGGAGGTGTTCGTTTTAAAAACGGTAAAAATAGCAGTGTGGCTAGGGCTACGCGAATTAATACACTAAACCAAGCATCAACTTGACCTGCTAAATATACGCCAATTAAACTAAATGAAAACGCCCATAATAGAGTGACGGCAAATAAGTAGCCCATAGTGCTTACTCCAAACTAAAAGCGCGAGTGTATACTACAAAGAGTATTAAAGGGAGTGGCTCAGTGAAGTAACCTGAGCCCGGTGATTAATTTACTGTTGTGAACTAACGAATTGCTTGGCATCTACTTTTAGCTGTTCAAGTGCTGCTTGATTGTAATAACGACTATGAGAAATAACCCCAGTGAGCTTTTGCGTGTTACGTACATCAATTAATGGGTTATCAGTTAAGAAAATGATATCGGCGGTTTTGCCTTCTGTAAGTTTTCCAAACTGCGCCGTTTTACCTAAAAACTGTGGTCCAGCAAGTGTTGCTGATTGCAATGTTTGTAATGGCGTTAAGCCATAATCACTAAAAATAGCCAGCTCTTGATGAAGAGATAAACCTGGGTAAATATACGAATTTAAAAATCCAGCGTCGGTCCCAGCAATAATTGATACGCCAGCCTGTTGTGCTAAAGGTAGTAATTGAGCTGTTTTAACAAAGCGTTCTTTACGTTGTTTGATTTGATCTTGGGTATCTTTATTGGCTCTGTCTACACGCCATTGGTAAGTGGCTTTAAGACCTTTACCTAAATAATTTAAAAACTCATCATCTTGATGGTTATCTTCATCAATATAAGCGGTGATTTGACCACCAATTAAAGTAGGTACTACGGCCGTGTTATTTTGAGCTAACACGGCGTATTTATTTAAAGCTGTTTGGTTATCAATATTTGCTGTAATAATTGGCAAAGCACTGCGGTAACTCAGTTCACCTGAAGCCACTTTTGCTGATATTTCAGGTTCATTAATTGCTGCGGCTTTTAACAAGTAGGTCATATGCTCAATGGCATCTAACCCTGCATTTGATACATCTGTAACTGATAGCGAAAACGGAATATGACCAGATATTTGGTAGCCACGTTTTTTCACTTCTTTAACTGCTTTTAAATAAAGTTCAGGTGTTAATGCACTATCGGTGATTTTCACAAAATCCACATTCATAGCATCAAGCGTATCAATAGCAGCATTCATTTCCTCGACAGTTTCAACTTCTAAGTCGCCAGGCCAAATAGAGTCTTTACCTTCGAGTTTGGGCCCTGATGTATAAATGGTCGGGCCAACTAATTGGTTATTATTAATTTGCTCTCGCCAGCTTAAAACTGACTCACTTAAATCAGCAGCAGCATCACGTACTGTAGTAATGCCATACGCAAGGTAAAGTGGTAACAGGGCTTTGTTTTCGGCTATAAGCGCTTCACCGCCGCCAAAATGGACATGCATATCCCAAAGGCCTGGCATTAAAAATTGATCATTAGCATCAATGTAATTCTCAGTAATGTAGTTATTTTTTAGTGAGTTGTTAGCGCGCTTTATGATCACACCATCGCGAATAGCAAGGGATTGTTCAACGCTGAGTTGTCCGGTTGTTACGTCGATGATCGTCGCATTAGCGATCACTATATCGGCGTGCTCAGTTGGCTCTGTAGCACATGCACTTAGTAGTAAGCAAGTTGAAAATAAAAGTATATTTTGCATTGTGTAACCTAAATTTTTTATTTAGATTAGCATATATATCTTCTGTAAGGTGTTGATTTGAGTTAGGAGGTAACAAGGTTAGGATGAATAATGGCGATAAAAAATGAGAGCCCATTACGGACTCCCATTATAATTAGTTTGGCTTACTTAACTAAACCACGGCGCTTAAGTAGGGCGTCGGTAGTTGGCTTTTGACCACGGAACTCAATATAGCTTTGCATTAAGTCGCGGCTGTTACCTTTTGATAAAATCTCTTTGCGGAAGCTATCACCGTTGTCACGAGTTAAGCCGCCTTGCTTTGTCATATGCGCAAAGGCATCAGCTGCAAATACTTCAGTCCAAAGGTATGCATAGTAACCTGCTGAATAGCCACCAGCAAAGGTGTGGCTAAAGTAGCAAGACTTATAACGCGGTGGTACTGGGTAGTAAGCAATGCCGTGTTTCTCTAACGCGTCATGCTCAAATTTTTGTACATCAGTTATTTTCTTATCAACACCAAATGAATGCCATTCCATATCAAGTAATGCTGCAGCTAAATACTCAGTGGTACCAAAACCTTGGTTGAAGTTTTGTGACTCAAGTACTTTGTCGAGTAATTCTTTAGGAATTGGTTCACCCGTCTTGTAATGCTTCGCGTAGTTAGCAAGTACAGTTGGTTCGATGTTCCAATCTTCGTTCGCTTGTGACGGGAATTCAACAAAGTCACGAGCTGTTGCAGTGCCTGCAAGGCTTGGGTATTTTACGTCTGAGAACAAACCGTGTGCCGCATGACCAAATTCATGGAACATAGTCGTAACTTCGTCAAAAGTCATCAGTGTTGGCTGACCATCTGCAGGTTTAGGAATGTTTTGCGCGTTATAAATTACAGGTTTTGTGCCTTTTAAGCCACTTTGGCTAACATATGCACTCATCCAAGCACCGCCACGTTTACCCTCACGAGCATAAGGGTCCATGTAGAATAAACCAATAGAACTACCATCGGCGTTGAACACTTCAAACGCCATTACATCTTCGTGATAAAGTGGTAAATCTTTACGCTCTTTGAAAGTAATGCCGTATAGTTTTTCCATCGCAAAGAATAAACCGTTGTGGATCACTGATTGCATTTCAAAGTATGGCTTAACTAAAGCAGGATCTAGGTCGTACTTAGCTTGGCGCACTTTTTCAGAATAGAATGCCCAGTCCCATGGTTGTACAGTAAACTTTTCGCCTGATGCATCAATTACTTTTTGAATTTCAGCAGCTTCAGCTTTTGCTTTATTTACGGCTTTAGGTGCTAAGTCATCTAATATGCCATAAACGTTTTCAGTGGTTTTAGCCATACGTGTGGTCATTACATATGAAGCCCAATTTTTGTAGCCAAGTAGTGCTGCTTTTTGAGCGCGCAAATTGGTTTCTTTGATAATGATAGGGCCATTGGTATTTTGCGCACGAGTCGTTGATGCTTTAAAAATACGTTCACGTAACTTACGGTTTTCTAGGCTGCTGAGAATCGGCTGTTGCGTGGTGTTCACTAACGTGATCATGTAGCCTTCTTTACCTGCTTTTTTAGCGGCAGCGGAAAGGCTTGCTATTTCAGCGTCAGAAAGGCCAGCAAGTTCGCTTTTATCGGTTACTAATACCACGTCCTCTTTAAACGATTTTAATACGTTTTGCGAGAAGGCTGTTGATAACTTGGCAAGCTCTGCGTTGATTTCACGCATTTTGGCTTTTTGTGCTTCATCTAATTTTGCACCAGCGTTAACAAACTTAGTGTAGTAAAACTCAACTAAACGCTGATCTTCGGCATTTAACTTCGCTTTATTGCCATTAATGGTTTCAACACGTGAAAATAATGCTTTGTTAAGATAAATATCATCAGAATGCGCAGATAACACTGGGGCCATTTTTGCTGCAATACGTTGATACTCATCATTAGAGATCAAACCAGATAAGTTATAGAAAGCGGTTGAAACGCGATCAAGCAATTCGCCAGATAGTTCTAATTCAACTAAGGTGTTTTTAAATGTAGCTGGAGCTGGGTTGTTAGCGATAGCCGTGATTTGCGCTTTTTGCTGCGCAATACCTGCATCAAATGCCGGTTCATAATCACTGGTACCAAATTTATCAAATTCTGGTGCCATATATTGTAATGGACTTGGTTTCATTAATACGTTGTCTACATTGGCTGTTTGTACTTGAGTCGTTTGCTCTTTTGTATCTGCATCGTTTTGCGAACTACAAGCAGATAATAATAATGCACTAGCAATTGTAGTTGCTATAAGGGTCTTACGCATGAGAACTCCATAAAATAGGTGAGCCTTGAAAAACAGGCGAGACATAAAACACCCATAACTTAGCAAATTTTCATGTATATACAACTAAGTTTATCGGTTTAAGGTGGGGATTGAGCGCAAAAAACGTGTTTTTAGGTAAAAATAGTGCAAATCGAGAAATAGTAGCCTTAAACAGTAGGACGTATTAAAGCTACTACAGGTTGGTACTTAATTGAGAATTTTGGTTTATATTGCATGCGCGAAGTAGCAAAATTAGTTGTAACCTAAAACAAACTTTTTTTCGCTACCAAAACTTGCCGGTTGCTGGTGACCAAACTCTTTGTTAATGCAATTAAGAGTATGTTCTTGCTCTGCAAGCACAGACAAAATTTTATTGCGGTATTCAATACTTGATTCAAACAGTTGCAAATCAACTAAAGGTTGTAGCGTGGCTAATTTTTGATTTAAGGTCAGTTGTGACATCATTCGTTCCTCGTGCTTTATTTAAGCTTACAGTACTTATATAGCATTACCTGTAAGAAAATGTTAATGATTTGTTCATAAAAAACATATTGAACTTTAACTTCTCCGTAAATGCCATTATGGCGTGCTAAACTTACTTAACCCTGAATAGCTATTTGTTTTATTAATTTTGGAAAAAGTATGACGTTAGAGTCAATCTCTCATTATTTATCGTATGTAATTTTTAGCTATAACAATATCGAAATTACTGTAGCTAAAGTTATTCAAGTGCCTTTGATACTCTTTGCCATGTGGTTTGTGGTTACATGGATTGGTCGATTAATACGAAAAACTCTTCTCGCACGTAAAATGAACCCTGATGCGGTGCATTTATTTACCCGTATTTATTTAGTGTTAAGTATCGCAATTTTAATATTTACCTCCCTTGAAGTGTTAAATATTCCGTTAACAGCATTTGCCTTTGTTTCTGGCGCTATAGCTATTGGTGTAGGATTCGGGGCACAAAATATCATTAATAACTTTATTAGTGGCTGGATTTTAATGTGGGAGCGGCCAATTCGTATTGGAGATTTCTTAGAAGTGGGCAACGCCAAAGGGGTGGTTGAAACGATTAATACTCGCTCCACGCGCATTCGTCGCAACGATGGTGTGCACATGCTTATACCAAACAGTCAACTACTCGAAAACACAGTGACGAATTGGACCTTGATTGACCGCAATGCTCGTTCGTCTGTCAGTGTTGGTGTGGCATATGGATCAGATGTATTGTTAGTTGAAAAACTGATCAAACAAGTGTTGAGCGAACATCCTGCAATACTCCCGACGCCGGCATCTTCAGTGTTATTTGATGATTTTGCTGAAAGCTCTTTAGTGTTCAATGCTATTTTTTGGGTTTGTGCTGAATCAGAAACCATGTTGCGCCAAGTCCGCAGTGATATTCGTTTTAGTGTATATAAAATATTCGCTGAGCATAATGTCGTTATTTCTTTCCCACAACGCGATATACATATTGATGGTGAAATTGCATTAAGGCGGGGACGAGCAACGAAATAAATCCAGCGGTACCGGTATCGTCTTGCAGAAGTAATTTGCAGCAACGAGTAGCAAATTACTTCGTTTTTATTGATGAGTTATTGCTGTTGTGCCATCTTTCTTAGCTTTAATGAAAATAATACAATTAAAGCACCAAATAGTACGGCGTAAGTGGCGACTAACCAAAGTAAAGTATGGATCCCTGCGCTAGGATTAAAGATTAAATATAAACCAAATAATACTGATATTGCCCCAGTAATAATTAATATCCACTCATTAGATATCTCCGCTCTTAATTTAAGCGCAATTAAAATTTCAACAGCGCCAATCGCTATGGCCCACGCAGCGACATAATAAAGTAATAGTATCGCGGTAACGTTTGGTGCAAATAGGGTAACTAGTCCTGCGATGATTGATAACACCCCACCGGCCAATAACCAGCGCCAATAGGGATTGTGTTGCTTAGAGTTCCAAGCAACCCATGTTCTTAGCATGCCATCAAATAAAAAATAGCCCGCAAAAAATAACAACATAATACTCAGAGATGCATTGGGTGCAAACCAAGTAATAACGCCAAAAATAATTGCAATGAGGCCGCGTACTAACAGTACTGACCAGTTTTTTGAAAGTGTGGTGGTTAGATCCATCTTAATCCTTAATGATTAGCTCTGTCGTGTTTATACACATTAGCATAAGGTATGATTTATCAATAAAATATATCGATTAACTTTGCAGAAGCATTGTATAGCAGAATTAAATTTGGCTATGCTATGTTTACTCAATGATCATTATAGTCACTTAGCGGCTCCCACTTGTGATACCTGCTACATTTACAACCACTTTATTGACAGGACAAATGTCCGTATAAAATAAATATAATTGCATAAAATCTCTCAAGTTCGCTTATTGTGCCGTTATTTGTTGTAAAAAGTTTATATTATTGTACATATTAATGCAGCAAAAGTGTCACACAATGCTATAATCTTCAGCGTTCGTTCAGCCTCTTTACTTCGTTTTGCACTCTCGACAAAGAGGTCCGCGCAGCTTAACTTAAGGCGCGAAAAATTGGCCGAGCCCGCCGAGTGAATTTGGCGCAACACATCAACCGTTGAATAAGAGTGCACTAAAAAGGTTAAACCCCGACATGAAAGCAATGAAAAGATCTACGTTAGCAACCCTAATCAATGCAACGTTGTTCTCTGCCGTAGCAGGTACTTCATTTACAACTCTTGCTGCTGATGAACAAGCTCCAACTGCGCAAAGCAAGCAATTAGAAGTTATTCAAATCACTGCGCGCAAGCGTGTAGAAAACGCACAGGAAGTACCTGTCGCTGCTTCTGCTTTACAAGGTGATAGCCTTGATGCTGCCAGTTCTGCCGGCATGGATATTCGTTTTTTAAATGCAAAAATTCCAAGCTTAACTGTAGAATCTTCATTTGGTCGCTCATTCCCACGTTTTTATGTTCGTGGTCTTGGTAATTCAGATTTCGATTTGAATTCATCACAACCAGTATCCCTAGTGGTTGATGAAATTGTTCAAGAAAGCCCTATTTTAAAAGGTTTTCCTATATTTGACACGGGCCGCGTAGAAGTTCTCCGTGGACCACAAGGCACCTTATTCGGTCGTAATACCCCAGCTGGTTTAGTTAAAATTGATTCAGCTCGCCCAAGTCAAGATTTTGAAGGTTATGCAGCCTTATCATATGGTTCGTTCAATTCAATTGACTTCGAAGGGGCTGTAAGTGGTGGCTTAACTGATAACTTATCAGCACGTGTTTCTCTATTACGTCAAGAGCGCGATGATTATATTGATAATCGCTTAGCAGGCAATGAGATTGATGACGTAACAGGAGGTTATCAAGAAACTGCCGCGCGTATCCAATTCTTATATGAGAAAGATGATTTCAGTGCATTATTGAATTACCACACTCGTGACTTAAATGGTAAGCCAATTGTATTTCATGCAAATGCAATTGAAACAGGCACAAATAACCCGCGCCCGGGCTTTGATCCTGAAGTGATATATCAAGATACTGTGCAATTTGCTACACAGAATGTAAATAGCCAAGGTGCTAGCTTAAAGCTAGAGTACAGTTTTGCTGATTACACGTTGACATCGATCAGTGGCTGGGAAAGTGCAGAAATTTTCTCTCGTGCTGATGTAGATGGTGGTTTTGGTTGTGGGAATACTTTTGTTCCTGGTTGCCCAACACCAGAAATGGGACCTGGTTTTATTTTCTTAGCGTCTGAAACCGCTGATGCCCTTCCAGATCACAATCAATATACACAAGAGCTACGTTTAGCAAGTGATTTTGCTGGTGACTTTAATTACCAAGTTGGTGCTTTTTATTATAATGAAGAGCAAGTGATTGAGACTTACGGTTACGATGGGTTAGGTGCAAACTTCTTAACTGGCTATGTTCGCCAAGATCAAGACACAACAGCATGGGCTGTATTTGCATCGAGTGAATATCAATTAACTGAGAAGTTAGAAATCACTGCTGGTTTACGTTACTCAGATGATAAACGTGACTTTACAGCGTCACGTTACGCATCTCCAGAGTCGGCAGTTGCTAATTTAACTAAGTCAGTTGCACCAGAAGATAGCCATGTATCATGGGATTTAGCTGCTGCGTATAAATATTCTGATGATATAAACTTATTCGTTCGTGCTGCAAATGGTTTTCGTGCACCGAGCGTTCAAGGTCGTATCTTATTTAGTGATGATGTAACGGTTGCTGATTCTGAAACAATTAACTCAATTGAAACGGGTATTAAATCAGACGTGCTTGACGGTCGTGGACGTGTCAATGCTACTGTTTTCTATTATCAAATGGATGATCAACAGTTAACAGCTGTTGGTGGTGACTCGGGAAATTCAGCTCGTTTGTTGAATGCTGATAAAACTGTTGGCTACGGTTTTGAAGTTGATACTCAATGGGTATTGACTGATGAATTTGATGCAACTTTTAACTTCAGTTATAACAATACTGAGCTGCAAGATGATGATTTATATTCGCAAGGCTGTTTTGCTTGTACGATTACTGATCCGCTAACAAACCAAGGTTATAGTTTAGACGGTAATAGCCTGCCACATGCGCCGGAGTGGATTGCTAACTTTACTCTACGCTATACTAAAGAGCTTGGCGATGGTGAGTTTTATGCGTTTACAGATTGGTCATACCGTAGTGAAATTGATTTCTTTTTATATGAATCAGTGGAGTTTACTGGTGAAGCATTATTAGAAGGTGGCTTACGCGCGGGTTATAAGTGGTTTGATAATAACTACGAATACGAAGTTGCGGCATTTGCACGTAATATAACCAATGAGCAAGTATTCATCGGTGGTGTAGATTTTAGCAATAACTCTGCAATTGTTAATGAGCCTCGCTTTATTGGCGCTGAATTTAAAGTTAACTTTTTCTAAGTAGACTTTATAATTGCTAATATTAAAAGCCCGCACATGTTGCGGGCTTTTGTATTGTAAAACCTGATTTATAACTGCTAAAGTAGCGACAATTAAATTTAACAAGAGAAGAACAATGGCTGGATTTTGGAACTACCGAGTGATTTTTTGTGAAGCAACTAAAGATGAAGCGGCGCAATATCAAATACATGAGGTTGAATATAACCTAAATGGTAAAGTAACGAATTGGTCAGAAACGGGCGCAGCGCCTTTTGGCAACACCTTAGATGCGTTACGAGATGACGCAGAGCGTTTAAAAACAGCATTTGAAAAACCTGTACTAAAAGTTGTTAGAAAAGAACGTGGCTACGAGTTGGTAGATGTTGAAACGGGTGAAGAAGCATTTGCAGAGCCGCCAGCAGGTTTAACAGCATAAGTATTAAACCAAAAAGGTGCTATGAGCGCCTTTTTTGTTGCTGAAAATAAAGGAATGAGGATGACATTAAAAGCAGTATTATTTGATATGGATGGCACTTTAGTTGATTCAGAAAGTGTCCACTTTAACTGTTGGAATGATGTTTTAGCACCGTTTGGCGTGCGCTATGAAGAAGATGATTTTTGCCAACGTTTTTCAGGTCAACCGACCTTAGATGCGGCAATTGAAGTGGTTGAGCAATATAACTTATCGGTTTCACCGCAGTGGTTAGCGCAGGCTAAATATGATGCATTCGAGCAATTTGTTACCACTAATTTACCTCCTTTAATGCCTTTTGCCGAAGAGGTATTAGAGGCAGTGAAGCAAAGCGATCTTAAAATGGCATTAGTGACGGGTAGTTCACGCCATGAGGCGTTACCTATCTTAAAAGGCTATGGCTTTTATGAATGGTTTGACTGCGTAGTGACTAAAGACGACGTGCAAAATCCAAAACCGGCGGGAGACCCTTATTTACTTGCACTGACAACATTAGGGATTTCAGCAGAGCAAGCAATTGCTGTTGAAGATACACACACCGGCGTTACAGCAGCAACTAATGCAAACGTACCTGTGGTTGCAATACCGAATAAACATACTCTAGGCCACGATTTAAGTTTAGCTGTTTCTCGCATGGATAATTTACAGCAGCTATGGCAATGGGTACAAACTAAGCTATAGTTTAGTCTGCTTGGTGATAAACAAGGAGACCGATATGCTTAAAGGACTAACAGTATTATGGTTGCTGATCAGTACTTTTACTTGCTCAGCAACTGATACACAGATCACCGCAGATGCCCAACTGGCCAAGGTTTACCAACAAGACCAAGCGCTTGCCATTGAAAACTATCTCGTTAGTGAGAAGTTTGATGGGGTCCGTGCGATTTGGACAGGAACACAGTTGATAACCCGTAATGGCAATGTCATTCATGCGCCAGGCTGGTTTATTGCTGATTTACCTAATTTGAGGTTAGACGGTGAGTTGTGGACCAAGCGCGGTGATTTTGCAGACCTCAGTGGTATTGTGCGCACTTTACAGCCGTTGGATAGTGACTGGCAAAAAGTCACCTATCAGATATTTGACATGCCAGATCAACATAATCCCTTTGCAGTACGCTATGAAAATTATCTACGTTTAGTAAAAACATTAAATAAGCCTCACATCCAAGCAGTACAGCAGTATCAATTTACTACAGAGCAGGCATTATCTGCGTACTTTGATAAAGTAACTCAGCAAGGTGGTGAAGGTGTAATGCTGCATTTAGCCTCGGCAATGCATAAAAGTGGCCGTTCTGATGCGCTGTTAAAGTTAAAACCTTATTTTGATAGTGAAGCGGTCGTCATTGCTCATCTTCCAGGAAAAGGCAAATTTACTGGCATGCTAGGGGCGTTAAAAGTAGTTACACCACAAGGAAAAGAGTTTTCAATTGGTACTGGCTTTAGTAACGCACAGCGCCAAAATCCACCCGCAATAGGAGCGACGGTGACATACCGATACCATGGTTTTACTAAAAACGGTTTACCACGGTTTGCCAGTTTTTTACGTCAACGCGATCCTGATTAACATTTAAAAAAAGCCGTAAGTATGCTAAATTGCGCGGCCTTTTGATGTTAGTTGTGGTGAAGTAATGGTAGTTGGTTTTGATTATGGTAGTTCTAATTGCGCAATGGGTGTAATGAATGCTCAAAATACTGTTGAGCTGGTGCCCCTAGAGCAAGGTAAGTTTTACCTCCCTTCAACCTTATACACACATCATAGTGCTTTAGTTGTCGATTTTGTTGCTCAGCATCTAACAGGTACAAATTATGAAACTGATTTTAAAACCCAGCGCCAAGCCCTGCTCAATAGTATGGTGCGGATCAAGTCTGACTTAGATCTAGCCCCCGGTGATGAAAGTCTTTTTATTGGCCGTGAAGCAATTAACGAATATGTGCAATTTCCTGAAGAAGGCTATTTTGTTAAATCCCCTAAATCGTTTTTTGGGGCAATAGGCTTAAAGCAAGGACAAATCAACTTCTTTGAAGATATTGCCACCGCGATGATTTTAAAAATCAAACAACGTGCTGAAACATCACTACAAAAAGAGTTAACACAAACGGTTATTGGCCGCCCGGTAAATTTCCAAGCCGTGGGTGGAGAGCAATCAAACCAACAAGCAATTGGTATTTTAGAGCGTGCAGCAAAACGAGCTGGCTTTAAAGATGTGGCTTTTTTATATGAACCACTCGCAGCGGGAATTGATTATGAAAGTGACTTAAATAACGATCAAAAAGTATTGGTTATTGATATTGGTGGTGGTACCAGTGACTGCTCATTTGTGCAAATGGGACCTAGCTTTCGTGATAGTAGTGACCGTGATCATGACTTTTTAGCACATACAGGTAAACGTGTTGGCGGTAATGATTTAGACATTGCTTTAAGCTATCACGCATTAATGCCATTGCTTGGTTTAGGCAGTCAGTTTAAATCAGGTTTACCATTGCCTAATCAAGCATTTTGGCAAGCATGTAAAATTAACGATGTGAACTTACAAAGCCAGTTTTATAGTCAAAGCCATCACCGAGAATTACTTACGCAGTTACGTGAAGTACAAGCACCTGAGTTATTTCAACGACTGATCGATTTACAGCAAAATAAGCAAGGTCATCAGCTGGTACAGCAAGGGGAGGCGGCAAAAATTGCGCTTTCTTCAGTGACTGAGTATGACTGTGAATTAGGGTTTTTAGCACCGCAATTACATAAAGTGCTATCACGAGCTGATTTAGCTGTGGCGGTTGATGATTCAATTATGCAAATAGTAAGTTTAGCAAAACAAGCGATTAAAGATGCAGGGACCGTTCCTGATGTGATTTACCTTACCGGTGGCAGCGCGCAATCGCCACTAATAAAAGCTGCATTAGTTGAGCACTTAGGTGATATTAAAATGGTAAACGGCGATCACTTTGGTAGTGTAACCGCCGGACTCACTAAATGGGCAAGTATGCTTTATCGTTAAAGGGTGCTTATAGTATGACTTGTCGGGTTGCGAGGTATTTCTCGTAATCTGGCAATGACCGTTCAAGCTCGTTATGCATCAAAGGCGAGCTTAAAATCATATCTGCGCTGACTTCATTACACGCCACTGGAATATTCCATACCGCAGCTAAGCGTAATAACGCTTTAACATCCGGATCATGAGGTTGAGATGCAAGGGGGTCCCAAAAGAAAATCAACACATGAATTTCATGCTCCGCAATTTTAGCGCCTAACTGCTGATCGCCCCCCATAGGGCCACTAAGTAGTTTGATAACTTCAAGTCCAGTATTTCGCTCAATTAAATGACCTGTGGTGCCTGTGCCATATAAAGTGTGCTTACTGAGGTTATCGCGATGTTTATTACACCAGGCTAGCAAGGCTGCTTTTTTACCATCGTGTGCAACTAAAGCAATATTTTTTTGCGCTGGAAGGGTTTGCTGTTTTTGTTCCATGTTGACTCTTTTTTTTAGATGAGTAGATTAACCGCAAGAACTACAAATACTACACCTGTTATACGATCAATCCAAATTTGGCTTTGCGGGTGCTCTCGAAAGTAGCCTGCAATTTTATCGCCAAAGTAAATATACGTGCAGTCAATCGGAAACGCAAAAAGTGGATACAGTAAGCCAAAGAAAGCTAATTGAAATGTAGTTGATGATGACAGGGTTGGATCAACAAACTGCGGAATAAACGCAATAAAAAATAACGCTACTTTAGGGTTGAGCACTTCAGTCATCATAGCCTGAAACATAACATTAGTTTTTTTCTTGGTGCTTACATGGGGTTTATCTTCGCTACTGCACTCTGACTGGATAAATGTGCTTTTAAACATCATTACACCTAAATAACATAAGTAGGCAGCACCAGCGTATTGTACGCTGGTATAAGCCACTTCTGAGGCTTTAAGGATAGCCGTAAGACCGACAACGGCAAATAAAGTATGCGCCACTCCGCCTAAAGCAAAACCAAATGCGCTTTGTAAGCCTGCTACGCGGCCATTGGCAAAAGTTTGCGCCATTAAAAAAGCATTGGAAGGACCTGGTGCAACAGCGATTAAAAAACTCGCGGCTAAAAATGACAGTAAAAATTCAAAATTGATCATTGTTTTTATGTGTTTTTAGGGTGATAAGCATGTGCTTTATTACTGAGCAGTATAACCCACAGTGGCAGCAATAATAATAAGTGAAAAGCAATAAACTCGGGCGCATTGAAAGGGAGCACTTGGGTGAGCATAACCAATACTCCAGCGCCGCTCATTTGCATTAAACCGATTAACGCAGATGCAGTACCTGCTTGTTTAGCAAAATGTGACAATGCCATTCCAGCCGCTGAGCCTAAGCTAAGTGCAAAGCCTAGCGCAGCAATCAACACTGGTAGCATAAAAGCAAAGGCACTTTTAAACTGGCCGAGAATTAAAATCAGTACACCAGAGAAAATTAATAAACTCATACCTATGCGTAACGCTTTTTGACTATGGCGTTTGATATACAATGGTGCAATAAAGCTGGCTACAATGCTAACAATGGCATTGAGAGTAAACCAAAAAGTAAAATCGCTGACCGATCCACCTAACTCGGTCATGATCCATCCCGGTGCTAATGTTACAAAAGCTAAAATAGCCGACATTGCCACCATACAAATTAGGCTATTAAAAAGAAAAATAGGCGTGCTAATGATTGGTATAAAACGACGTAAATCGAGTATGTGGCCCTCATAGTGGCTATCCGCAGGGCGTGTTTCTTTAAAATATATGGCAGTGATCATTAGTCCAACACAAGCAAACCCCGCCAAAAATAAAAAGTTTATCCGCCAGCCAAATTGCACAGTCAGCCAAGCGCCTAAGATAGGTGCTAACGCGGGAATAAAACACACAATACCATTAAGGTAAGTGATCATTTGGCCGCTTTTAGCGCTGCCGTAGGTATCACGAACAATCGCAAATGCAACCACAAAAGTGGCACAAGCCCCAAAACCTTGTAGTGCACGCGCAAGCATCAGAATGCTAAAGCTAGGTGCTAAAAAAGCCAACATCCCAGCAAATCCATACAGTGTGATGCCAAATAGTGCGACTGGACGGCGGCCAAACTTGTCGGCTAAAGGACCTGCTATAAGCTGACCTAAGCCAACCGTCAGCATAAAAATAGCGACGGTAAGTTGCACTTGCTGCTCATCAATAGCCAATGCTTGCGCTATATCAGGAAATGCGGGTAAGTAAATATCAATCGCTAATGGGCAGAATATAACCAGAAGAGCGAGAATTAAAATAACACTAAGATGATTGCGGCGATCGGTTGTTGGCATGAGTGCTCCTTTTGCCGCGTATTTTAGGTCTGCAAAGATAAAAAAGAAAGGGCATATGACCCATCTATAAGAATATAGCTAGTAAGATTATAAGTATAAATGCACTTTTGCTAACTGGTCTGATGTGCTAATTTTGCAATAGCGACATTCAATGGAAAATAATAATGAGTAATAAATCTGCAGTTTTAACAGCATGGCATAGTTTTAAGCGTCTACCATTTGGCAATTGGTTATTTACTAAAGTAGTGTGTTTTAAAGCCCCTTATTTTGGCTCCATGAAACCCACTGTTTTAGATTTACGTGACGGACATTGCAGCGCAATGGTTAAAAACCGACGGAGTGTGCACAATCATATTGGGACTATCCATGCTATTGCGCAGTGTAATTTAGCTGAGTTATGTGCCGGTGTGATGGTTGATGCTACCGTGCCATATAAAACTCATCGCTGGATCCCTAAGGGAATGACGGTGCAGTACTTAGCGAAGGTTGATACTGATGTCACAGCTGTGGCAGAAATTGCAATGCCAAGACAATGGCTAGATAAAGAGGATTTAGTGGTACCAGTGAAGCTTTACAATACTCGCAGTGAATTGGTCTTCACTGCTGATATTACGATGTACGTTACTAAGAAAAAGTAAAATAAAGCGATTATTTTTTCTCTGCGGCTTGTTTGTTGAAAAACGACAAGTCATTATCACCTTCACTGAGCGCAGATGTAAGCTCCGGCTTTGATTCTGCGTTATTGGTAATTAATTCAACCGTTTCAGCTTCATGGCGTTGTTTTAAGTTACCTTCAATAATTGCACCAGCATCAATACTTAAAGTATCTTGATAAACATCCCCGTGCACTTGCGCTGAACGTTCAATAACTACTTTGCTGGCGTTGAGCGAGCCGATTACTTTACCTTTTACAATCACGCTTTCAGCGACCACTGAGCCTTCAACACAACCGGTATTACCAATAACTAAATGGTTAACACGAACATCACCATCTATGCGACCATCAAGCTGTACTTCACCTTGACTCACTAAGCTGCCCGTTAAGCGAACATCTTCAGAAATGATCGAAGGAGTGTGGCTAGTTCTTTTTAGTTGAGAATTTGCAGAACTACTTACTGTTGATTTTTTTTTACCGAACACGAGAAAGCGCCTTTGTTATTTTGACTGGATTGACATGTTTGTCGTTAAGTAATACTTCATAGTGTAGGTGAGTGCCAGTACTTCTGCCAGTGCTGCCCATTAATCCGATAACATCATTTTTGGTTACCGTTTGGCCTTTTTTAACGTTGATTTTATTTAAGTGACCAAACCGAGTTACAAAGCCGTTTTTATGTTGCAATTCGATAAAATTACCATAACCACCGTTGCGTCCTGCGCGTAATACAGTGCCATCAGCGGGGGCGAATATTTCGGTTTTATGCCAACCTGCTAAATCAACACCTTTATGATAAGCATGACGGTTATTCACTGGATCTTTACGCAGGCCAAAACTACTCGAAATATAGTAATTTGCTGCAGGCAGAGTTTGCGGTAACTCACTGAGTAAATTTTCAAGCTTATTCAACGCCAATAGTTTATCTGCGATGACTAAAAATTCAGCTGGGATCTTTGATTCATCAAATAAATCCAGCGGACCACCTTGCGCAGTTTCTGTCATATCACCATCTAGACGACGCGCCAAGGCGGTATCAAGTCCTGCACCTTTGAGCATCGCTAAAATATCGTGCTGGCGGCGTTCTATTTGTTGCTCTATTTGTAAAAAGCTGTGTTGGTATTGGCTATCGAGTAGTGCAAAACGTTGCTCGATATTAACAGAGTCAGAGAGTGAAAGAGTGTGTGCGCTGTTAGGGTTTTCATCAACTAATGGTTCGTGGAACTCTTCTTGTTGTTCGCCGAGTTCACCTTCTGGCGGCGCTGCTGGCAGTGTGGGATTACTCATCGACTCAGGTAAAGAATCGATCATGCTCTGCAATAAAGCATGCTTTTGCTCTAGCACCGCAAGCTGGGCTAACTGTTTATCGTATTGTGCTTGTTGTTCTTTACTTTGTTGCTGCCACTGTTGTTGTTTTGATAATTGGCTTTGTTCGATATCGGAAATCTTGTTGGTTTGAGAGTATATTCGCAGGGTCGAAACAGCCAACCAAATTAAAGCAATTAAAATAATAGCTACGGCTGATATTTGTAACCAAGGTGCTAATATCACATGTTTAACCTCACCATTTTGGCGGATCAACAGCTGTCTAGCTGGGAATAATTTGTGATAAAAAGACTTAATAAATGCTGACATGGCTTATAAACACTGGCTATTAACCGAATTAAGATAGCAATCTGAGCTGAAAAAGCCAGTAAAAAATTGTAATTAATCTTAAAAAAGGAGGCGTTGGTCGCCTCCTTATAATAAATACATTTAATAAATGTTTACAACTTAGTTACTTAGCAGGAAGAACCGTTCCTTCTACGCAGCCAAAACCGATACGAGCAAAACCGGCTTTTTCACACCAACCACGCATAATAACGTTGTCGCCATCTTCTAAAAAGCTGCGTTGTTCACCGTTATTAAGGGTGATTTTTTCTTTACCACCACGAGACAGTTCAAGTAATGAACCGGCTTCTTCATGAGTCGGACCTGATTGCGTACCTGAGCCCAGCATATCACCTGGCATAAAGTTACAACCATTTACTGTGTGATGAGTCACCATTTGTGCCACTGTCCAGTATGAATGTTTGAAACTTGATTTAGATACTAATGAAGGTGCAGCACCTTGTTCACGCATTTTAGCGGTCTCAATTTGTACGTCCATTTTTATATCAAAGGCGCCAAGCTCACGGTTTTGGCTTGATTCTAAATAATCTAATGGTTGTGGGTCATTTTCATCACGAGTCCATGATGTTCTATAAGGTGCTAATGCTTCGGTGGTTACAATCCACGGTGATACAGTTGAAGCAAAGTTTTTCGCAAGGAATGGACCTAATGGTTGGTATTCCCATGCCTGTAAGTCACGTGCTGACCAGTCATTGAATACACAAAAACCAAATACATGGTTTTCAGCGTTTTCGATAGCAATGGCATCACCTAATTCATTACCTTTACCTAAATAAATGCCTAGCTCTAACTCATAATCTAAACGTTTACACGGACCAAGCGATGGTACTTCAGCGTCTGGCGCCTTAGTTTGACCATTTGGGCGATGAAAGGTTTGACCTGACACATCAATTGATGAAGAACGGCCATGGTAACCAATGGGGACCCATTTATAGTTAGGCAGTAACGGGTTGTCAGGACGGAATAAGCTACCGACTGCTGTTGCATGATAGATAGATGTGTAAAAGTCAGTGTAATCGCCAATACGACATGGCAATGCAAACTCAATGTCTGCTTGGGCAATTAATGCGTCGCTTAACTTAGCTTGTTCAGCGGCGCCTTCGCGTAATGCTTTAGATAATGCTAAACGTAGCGCTGACCAATATTGCTGACCAAGACCCATAAATTCATTTAATGTTGCTTGGCTTGCTGCTGCTATGGCTGTTTGTGCATCGCCTGAGAAAATAGCTAACTCGTTTACTTTGGCAAGGTCGATAACTTGGTCGCCAATGGCAACGGCACCACGAAAAGCTTCGTCAGAGTTCTTACGACGTACTTCTGCAAATGGTAGGTTTTGAATTGGGAAGTCACAATTTGCAACGTTCGCTGAGGCAACCCAGCTAGTTAAATTTATATCATGGGTTTCGTTAATTAAACTCATTACATTTCCTTTGGTTTAGTCAGTCGCGCTTTACAGTGGATATGGTGATGAATAGCGCGATTTAAACAGTGAAATTCAGATTGTCATTTATAATATTGATGAAACAACAAAAAGCAGCGAAGTACGCTGCTTTTTAAATTTACAATACGGTGCTTATAAAACGCCGCGGCGCTCTTGGTCGCGCTCGATTGATTCAAACAGTGCTTGGAAGTTACCTTCACCAAAACCGCCGTCATCAACACGTTGGATCATCTCGATAAAGATTGGGCCAAATAAGTTTTTCGAGAAAATTTGCAACAAGTAGCAATTTTCACTTTGGCTATCGACTAAGATCTGATGTTCACGGATCTTTTCTTTATCTTCTGCAACCCAAGGTACACGATCGAAAATTGTATCGTAGTACTCAGGAATAATATCAAGCGTGGCAATGGTTGATTTATCAAGCTTATCTAGTGAGCTTACTAGGTCATCTGTTAAGAATGCTAAATGCTGCACGCCTGGGCCATTGTATTCACCAAGGTATTCATCGATTTGGTTGTTATCGTTGCCTTTACCTTCATTGATTGGAATCGAGAAGGTGCCGCACGGTGATTTAAGTGCATAAGAGATCAAGGCTGTTTTTTGGCCTTTGATATCAAAGTAACGAACTTCAGTAAAACCAAATACGTTTTTATAAAAGTTAGCCCATGTTTCCATAGTGCCTTTATAAACGTTATTAGTTAAATGGTCGATGCGGATAAAGCCTTTATCATCAACAATGTTTTGTTCGCTTAAGTCTTCAAAGTCTTGCTCATAGATTGAACCTTTATCACCAAATTGCTCAATAAAATAAATTAAGCTGTCACCAATACCGTAAATTGCCGGGTATGGTAGGTCTTTATGAGTTGAATCAGTCGCTGGTTTTGCACCACGTGCTACTGCGGTGTCAAATGCCTGTTGAGCATTCTCTACACGCCAACCCATAGAACAAATTGCAGGACCATGACTTTTTGCAAATTCTGCAGAGAAACCATCACGTTCATTATTTAGTAAAAAGTGAATATCGTTTTGGTTGTAATAAACAATGTCTTTACCTTTAAATGTTTTGAGCTTTGAAAAACCAAAATCGGTAAATACTTTATCCATATAATCTGCATCAGGTGTAGCGTATTCAGTAAACTCGATACCTACCAAACCTAAAGGGTTAGTTACTTCACTCATTATAATTCTCCCGCAATAAACACTGCGTCTTGTTGTGTCTGATGCGCAGATAATTAACCATAATTGGCAGCAGGGGAAGAGCCGATAGCTATTTAGGCAAACGGCTCTTTGTAAATTAAATGGGACGATCATTTTAAAATGCATAAGCATTAATGCTTGGTTTTGAGATTTGTATTGAAAGGTCTTGTATTAAGTAACTTAAACTTTCGTTAACTTATTGATAAATAGAATTAATTTATTCTTATTTAAGGGGGTAAATAATCAAATAAAGGAACTATTCACCCCTTATTAAATATACGTGGTGTAATAAATTGTTTACGCTAGAGCCGTATTTGTTAAAAAACTAACTCTTCTGCGCTAAGCTAAGGTCACTAGTAATGGCTGGGGCATTTTGCTAGCAGTGCTACAGCGTTTCGTTGAACGTGCGTGGTGGCCTATCAGATGTGTTTAATGAAGCTGTTGAAAAGTAATTTATAATCTTTTGTTACGCGCTTTGAAGTCAGCCTTATTAATATCGTAACTTAAATCGACGTTTGGTTGGCAGGAATTAATCATGGTGATATAAATAGAGCAACAAAAATCCCCACAAGCGTCATAGCTTGTGGGGAGATAATAAACACAGAGTTACGGTTTTTCAGCAACTACTTCAAGCTCTTCAGCTAAAATGTGTTCTTGTGTTTGTGGCTCGTGTTGACCTTCAGCACCGTGCATCCACTTAACAAGCTTATCGCTTAGTAAGTACATGATCACAGCAGAGAGAACAGCAGTGGCACCTAAACCAATAAAAATGCCTAATGCGTTATCAAGCGCTTCTTCGCCTTCACCTAAGAATGAACCAACGAAACCTGCAATCTTATTTGCAACCGCAGTACATAGGAACCAAATACCCATTAGCATTGATGCTAAACGCAGTGGTGCTAGTTTACTCACCATTGATAAGCCGATAGGTGATAAACATAATTCACCCAGAGTATGGAATAAGTAAAATAACACTAACCACATCATGCTGATCTGTAATGGCTCACCGTGACCTTGAGTCATAAGTGCTAAAATCATAGTGATGAAACCAAGCGCTAAAAATATCAACGCAATGGCAAACTTAACGGGTGAATTAGGTTCACGTTTATCAAGTTTTAGCCAAACGATGGCAACGATAGGAGCACAAATGATAATGAAAATAGAGTTTAATGATTGAAACCAAGAGGCTGGAATTTCAAAGTTGAACAACATACGGTCTGTGTAATCATTTGCGAATAAATTCATCAAGCCACCGGCTTGCTCAAAACCCATCCAAAATATGATACTAAATACACTCATAGTGAAAATAACTTTGATACGGTCAGTTTCTACTTTAGTTAGCGGCTCTTTGGTATCTGAAGTTGATTGTGATTGCGCTAATTTAGCTGCAGGAACAACACCAATATCACCTAAGTATTTATTACTTAAAACCACTTGCATCGCCACAGATACAAGCATACCAACACCTGCTACAATGAAGCCATATTG
Source organism: Pseudoalteromonas sp. SG41-2 (assembly GCF_014164535.1). Classification (NCBI taxonomy): domain Bacteria; kingdom Pseudomonadati; phylum Pseudomonadota; class Gammaproteobacteria; order Alteromonadales; family Pseudoalteromonadaceae; genus Pseudoalteromonas; species Pseudoalteromonas sp. SG41-2. The sequence goes on from NZ_JACJFK010000002.1 coordinate 181,253, forward strand.
CCAACCCATAGATGCAGCTGCGAAACCCGCAACAAGTGGACCAAGCGCACCACCTAAGTTGATACCCATATAGAAGATTGTGAAGGCGCCATCACGACGTTGATCACCCTCTTTATACAAGTCGCCAACCATAGTTGAGATGTTAGGTTTAAATAAACCGTTACCCATACATAATAAAGCAAGACCGATATAAAATACGTTTTCTTGTTGGCCGGCTAACATATCGTGGGGGATACCCATAGTAAAATGGCCAGCAGCCATTAGTAGACCGCCTATGATAATAGCTTTTCGTTGACCAAGTACGTTATCAGCTAACCAACCACCAAATAATGGAGTGATATAAACCGCCATTGTGAACGTACCATAAAGGCTTAGTGCGTCTGCATTACTCCAACCAAAACCACCGTCTTTGACAATAGCAACAAGATAAAGTACTAAAATGGCACGCATGCCGTAATAACCAAATCGCTCCCACATTTCTGTGCCGAACAACAGAAATAATCCTTTAGGATGCCCTAAAAAATCACCTGCTTTAGGTAATGAACTCATATTTACTTCCTAACTCAACGTTAATTATTGCGGCCTTATATTTTTTGCTTTGGTCGTTCATGTGCTTTCAACACAAATAGAACGGGTGGCCATGAATATTATTTTTAATGCAGCTAAGGTAATGGTTTGCTCACTAAGATTGCTTAGTGGGTAAGAGTCACACCCTTATCCTAGCTACAATTGCGCCTAAGTATACATACACGGGCAGTGCAGGGGAAGTGCTTGCGATAGTTAGATTACTGATGGCTTTAAAGCGTCAGCGTAAGGCACTAAGGGGCTTTGCGGTAATAAGCGTAATGAAATGACACTTGCTCATTTTTTGTATAGCGGGTAAATAAGGTGGCATTGTGTAACAAATACTAAAGGCCGAGTAATAAATTACTCGGCCTTTAAATAAAGACTTATTAACAGTGTAAATTAGTTACAGTAGTTACTATCAACAAACGTTAAATCATTAACATGTGAAGGGCCATCCATAATGAATGTTGCCGCCGCAGTATTTTGATCTAATCGGTAAATTTTAGCGTTCTCACCTTTTACACGTCCTGAAACATAAATTGTGCCATCTGCAGCAATTGCGATACCAGATGCTTGATCAACACCATGCTCACCAATTAAAGACAACTCCATTGAACCTTGGTCAATAGTATAAAGTGCTTTACCGGTAAGAACGTAAAGAACATTATTATCAGCTGAATAAGCAATATCACCATCAGCGAACGAATCACCAGGGAAAGTTAATTTACCAAGTACTGTTTTATCACCTGTAGCTAGGTCAAAATCGTACATGTATGTTTTGCTTGTGGTACGTAATGTTGTGCCATCAGCGTTCATTGCAGAGCGGTAAATCGGGTACGAAGTTGCAGATGTAACCAATGCCTGCTCATTCGTAGCAAGGTCAAGTGATAAAATTTGCGAGATTTTAGTCGAGCTATCTAATTGCTCCATGAAATATAAAACACCATTATGTGATGCAATATTTGATGCCGTGTTACTTAAACCCGTTACTTTAGAGTATGTGTTTGTGTCAGTATTGAAAAAGTAAACAAATCCTTCTTCATTCGTACCGAAGTTATTAATACCGTATAAGCCAGATGCACATTGGCTAGTTACTTTAACATCATCAATAAACGCACCTAATGAATCAGATTTACCTGCGCCGATAAATTTAAGTTCGGTTGCTGCTGAACTTGCTTTTACAGTGTACGTAAACTTTTGCCAGTCTTTGGTGGTTGAATTTAACGTATCGAGTAACTCACCATCCCAATATACTTCTGCTTTATTAGTATTTGCATCACCACTTACACGTGCTGAATAATAAAAGCTTACTTCATAGTTATGATCAACATCAGTATTCAATGTTTGCGAAACGCTATAATTAGCTGTCGAATCTAACTCTAAATACTGGCTGCCATCTTGAGGTTTGATAAGGCCAAGCTTATTGGTTTGGATTTCAAACTTAGCATTGTTTGAACGTTGCCAACCTGAGACTTGATTTAATAATCCCCATGTTCCAGAAATTGTTGCAGTGTTTTCAAAAGAACCATTTGCTACTAGGTTCGTTGATGCTGCTGCAAAGCCTGAAGCGATCAATAAAGGTAATGTTGCAAGCTTAAACAATGAGTTTTTCATAGTACTTTTCCTACCAAGTAATTCATTTTGTTTTTGTTAACATTTTTATTAACAATTCATGGTACTATTTTGCTATAAATATTGGGTTCGGTCAAATGTTGAACATGAGCGTTTTCGCAATAATTCACTGCTTTATTTGTCTTTTTTAAATAATTCATTTGCAAACAGTGACTTGCTGAATGTAATTACTTTGAAAATATTTTACTTATTTTATAACTAAAATTTTAGCTGAAAATTAAGTTAATACATTTGTTTAGGTCGGTATGCCTTAATTAGTAATTAAGGCTTTGTAGGTTTTTACGGTATGATTAACTTAGCTATTATCTTTATTTGAAAATGTTAACCAGCCGGGCTTTTGATTGCGATTTAGCTTTCCTAAGACCGTAATAGCTTTTTCAAGAGTAATACGCTGGGTTGCGATATCTTTATAAACTTGGTTGGCAATTTTTTTGCGTTTAACAGCAGCCCCAGCATCTAAAAATGATTCAGCCACTTGTATGGCAAATCTTTTTAATGGGCCTTGTTGCTGGCTGTCGGTTTTATTGTCTAGCTGTTGCTGATGTTTATTCAAACGTTCATTAATATGCACAAGCTCTGCTTGGCTGTATTCATTTTGCGCATGATGCATTTTTTTTATCTCTAATAACGCACTGCTTAAATAAGCATGCTCAAGCTGACTAAATGTACTGATCAGTGATAAGCGCGTTAAGGTTTTTTTAAACTGTTCAGCTGAGCAATTGTTATCTAACAGCATACTTATGCTATCGTAAATCTTTTGCCATTGTTGCCAGCCATAAACATAGCCTAAGCCAGCTCCTTTAATGTTTTGCATACCAATGATGACTTGGTGACAGTGAGGCCTCGCAAGTGCAGTTAGCATGATCGTTAATTGATCGGGGGTGACCTTGGAGTTAGTAATTAATATGCATTTACTTTTGACTAATTCCAATAATATTGTTTGTAAATTATGTTGATTCTTTTTTAAATCACTCAACAAAGGCCGCATCTGTTGATAGCTTAAATAGTGATTAAAAACATCTTGCAAACTTATCCGCTGCTGTTCACTTAATGTTTGTGCCTGTCCATTGAGCCAATCAGTAAATTGCTCTGCATTATTCAAGGCGGTAAATTCTTTTGCCTGGTAGCTACCTTCAAGTGCTTTATTCATTATTTCGGCAACTGTATCTGCTTCTTTAATGCAGTGTAGCTGAGAGCACAACAATTCTAATTCCTGTAAATCATTATTACTAATTATTCGTTCAAAGCGCTCAGCAAAAGCGTGCAAGTAATAGCTATAAAAGCCATCAACATTGGTACCAATGACAACCATTTTATCAAACGGTAAATCTTCGACGAGCATCTGGGCAAACACTTTTGAACGTGCTACACGGTCATTTCGGTTGTTAATCAAGGCGATGGTTTGTTTACTTGGATCCTTGCTTAGGCCAAATAAATCTAAGCGTCGCCAGTTCTCTATGGTCGCTAAGCGTTCATTGGCTGACATACTATTAACGAATGACATGCTAAAATGTGTAAAAGGTACAGGGCTAAAGTGTTGTAAAACACCAATGTCAGGTACTATACGCTGTGCTGTTTCTTTAAATACAAAGTCTTTTTCCAGGCCAATGTAGGCTGCCATCTTACATACTAAAGCAATATTATCCGGGTGCTCTTCATATGGGTAAAGTGCTCTAATGTCGGGTGTGATTTGATAACCATCGCCCCAATGTGCCTGAATTAAGGTACTGCTTTTTTGTGTAGCGTCTTTATCTAAAATAGGGAACATGGTTTGTTCGCTAGTAAAAACCTGACTTTTGGGGGCGATAAAGTTTGCCATTTCTTTAGCCACATCAATACCTGTTGGTCCTAATATATCTTCATGATCAGGATAGGCATTGGTAATAGTTGAAAAGTTATCTTGCATCCACTGCCTGAGTATTTTGACGTAGCGAGGTGTTAAGCCCATGCACTCCCATAAAAAGACATCTGCTTTGACATTTTTAGCAAAATGTAAAACATCACTTTGTTCCCAAATACTGGCTTTATCAAATGGGCGGAATAAAGGCACTTCAAATTGTTCACCATTGGAGCGAGCATAAATAAGGGTTGCTTCGCAGCCCGTTGTTTTCGTTATTACTTTTAACGCAAGACTGCTGAACAGCGCGGCTTTTAAGCGTTCAGTGCCAGATTTACCTCGGGTGCCCCAACCACCAATACTGACTGGAATTGCTTGACGGTCGGTTTTTATACGTCGGCTTATGCGAATATGACGTCCCCAAAAATAAACCATAAAACCAACTACAAAAAAGATAAGCTGACCAATACTGTTTTGATAGATTGAGTAAAGATACTCTTTAAAATTCAGCCAAATATTTACCAGTAGTGGAGAAAAACTTAGCTTATTATAAAGCTTACTAATATTTGGCTCTACATCAAACGTACAACCGAGTTGTTCACCATAGGCTTTAAATTCAAAACTAAAACCATGCTTATTGAGTGCTGTCAGGTAATTGTTTTGCTCTATTTCGTTACCTTTACGTTGCGTATCTAAACTATCAATATTAATACTTAGCCAAATATAACTGCTAATTCGCTGAAATAATGACTTTGGCGGGGTAACTAATAAAATACCATCTGGCGTATAGGTCTTTGCTGGCTGTTTTAAATTGTCTTGGCTCAGTACCGAGAGTAAGAAATCAGGTAACGGTAAATGTGGCCGCGCTGAGTATTCATCAGTATCAAATAACGGTTCGCCAGGAACATTGGTAGTGCTTATCTCCGCTACAGAGCAACTAGGCACATGCATAAAGGCAGATGGTTTTCGGGCTTTGCTATGATTAAAGCTTTGGCGTTTGTCTGTGCTTGGGTTGCGCCATTCATGTATAAAACGCCACAACCTAAACGCATAACGATAACCACTGCGGATCTGCCATGTTAATTTATTTTTACTAACATTGTAGCCTTCGCTTTGCTGAGCTTTACGACTGAGTAAGCGACCAAGTAACTCTTCATCTAATTCTTTATCGAGCTGAGATAGGGTTGCAGAGTTTGGTAATACTTGCTCTAACTCAGCCATTAAATTTTGATGCTCAAATGCAACTAATTGCTCTCTGGTACGGCTGATAAAACGGCGAATAGCCAGCACCGGCTCGCTCTGCAATCGTTCATTTAAACAATTGATATAAGTTGTGAAAACGCTATTTGGTTGGTTTGTCTCTAATTGTTGATTGAGCATCATACGAGCAGTGAGCTCTAACGTTAAACGTTTAATGGCAAAGCTTTCATTACCACTTAATAGTTGCCACCAGAGTTTGAATGCAAAGTTGTCGGTATCTATACGAGGGCTACTTAGTTGTTTAACTAACGTAAAGCGCACGGCATCAACGGTTTCTATTTTTAATCGTTCGGTTAATAAATTTTGTAAAAAACTGACAGAAAAATTACCAGCTTGCTCTATAACACTTTGCCTTACTCGTGGATAACTGTGTTCGGCTAACTGCATTAACAGGTTTTCACATAAGTGGCTCAATGTGTTCTGGCTGGTTAAAATTTTTGGTAACGCAGCTAAAATAAATAACCGTTCTTCAGCATTAAGTTGGCACTGATCAGTTTGTTGGATCAGCTGCTGCATAAATGCACGAATGTAGGTTGGCCGTTGATGGATCAAAATTTCTAATATATCCAAACGGGCTAAATGCGGTGTATTCACCTCTTCTAATGCTAATACTAAGGTTTCAATTAAATTTGCACTTAGCTCTGGATCGCCATCATAGTTATGCATCAGTTGTACTTGATTCGCTAAGGCACGGTATAGCGCATTTCTTACATGTTCATTATCGGTCTTGGTTAATAATTGTAAAAAGAAGCTCTCTAAGTCCAGAGTTTGCCACGCTTTTGCTATATCGTTTGAAGATTTTTTTAAATAGCGATTACTTAAGTCGCCAAGCTTTCCAATTAAAAATTTAAGAGTTTGTTCAATATCAGCGACTATATCTTGGTAACGGTTGATCACAGCACCTTCGTCAAACCAACGATTAAAGGCAAGTTTATCTTGGCGTAATTGTTCAGACGTGGCGCCTAGTTGCTGAGCGTAATCTAAAATATGGAATTCACGTTCGGCGCTGATTTCTGCATGACTGAGTCTTTCAATAAAAAGCAGATAACCGGCATCCAACTTTTGTAAACTTTGCTGTTTATGTTCTACGCGATGACGTAGAAAAGCAATTGCTTGGCGCAATAGCCAAATATCCTGATCTTCGCCATCGGGCATATTTTGCAGCAATTCCCACTGCGCTAGTTCATCAACAAGTTGACGGTATTTTTGGCGATAAAGGTCCAGCCAAAAATTAGCAATATCAGCAAACAATAGATGTTCTAAGCGATCTTTTAATTCGCTAGAGGGAGTAACTTTCTTGGTGTTTGCCATATTAATTCTGCTCTAAAAAGTGATTGAGTTGCAGTGACTCAAAAATAATTTCGTCGTGAGAGAAAACACCAAAACCGGTGTCAGCTATATTGCCAGTCGAAAACTCGAGACTGATGTTATGGTCATTTCTAAACCAATCTTGGTCCCAACGTACTTTGATCCACCCTTGTGAAAAGTTACCTAATGGCAGCTGTTTTCGCCAACCTACACTGGTGATGTATTGCCATGTGCTATTAGGGCGATGTTTATCAGCAAACTTATAGTAACTGGTTAATCCGGCTTGGAAGATTTGCCCTTGATAATATTGATGCCAAGATGCGCCAAAACGCAAAATATCTAGGCTTGTCCAATCGGCATTGGACGTGCTGCCGGCGAGAAAATTAAAGTAACTATCAACCCACGGTTGATAGCGATATTGATATTCGCCTCGCCAACCATGCGGGTGATCTTCGCGATAAAAATTATAAATGTCTGAATTGAGTTTAGGATCAAATAAAAAGTCTTCAATATTAGCACTGCTGTAGCTGTAGAATGGACTTATTTGCCATTGATGACGATGACTTTCATCAATGCGCCAGATCTGACCAATCTGCACATAGGTATTAAATGCATATTGGCTGTCAGTGTCTGCTTGACTTGGTTGCCATGTGGTTTGCAAGGCGCTGTCGACGTACCAAGGACTGTCATGATCTTGCCAAGAATGATAGCCATCAATCGAAAATAGTTCGCTATCTTGTTCGCTCAAAGAGTAAGTAAGATCAAGACGATACCAATTCTCATCGTCACTTAATCGAAACCTAGCGCCAACATCCATACTATGACGAATAGGGACGTTTTCGCTAGATTCAAAAATACCTCGGCGGTCATAATTAATAAATGCTTGCCAGCTTAAGTCGTCTGGATGAAACTGTGCGACCTCAGTTTGCAGGGCACGCTGAGCAACGGGCAGTTGGTAAATTACGGTGTTTGCGAAGCTGTTTTGCTCGGCTTCAAAATTAGATATTTTATGATTGCTTTCACTCAATTGCCAAGTATATAAGCGAACGTGCTTGATGCTGTCGGTGCTGACTTCTATTTTTCCTGCTGGGTGGAAAAAGCTGCGTTCAAGGCGTTGTTCAAATTCACCAACAATACTGCTTGGGAGCATTTGCTCGAGCTTAACTAAGCGATCGGCTGGTAATTGTGCGATTAAATGCCGCTCTGGCAGAACAGTGTAAAATAACAAGTTATTGCTAAGCGGTAAGTCATACCAGCGACCATTACGGTACTCTTGTGCGCTGATTGTCATCATTTGTGATAAATAAGGATTAAGCCATTGCAACGAGAGCACATTATCGGTTAGCTCAGTTTTATTAAAACCAAATGCAGTTGGTTTATCAGGTTGTATTGACCAAACTTTTTCCGATGTGGCTAATTTTATTGCAACGTTCGCGACATTCCCTTGGGATAAGTCAGCCGCTGCAGATAACTCTGCGACCGAAAAATGAAAGTTTAAACGAATTTGTTCTGAGCGGGTTTGGCTCAAGTCAATATGTAAATCATGATGTGGGCGTAAGACTAATCCTTGCGTAAAACCGCCTTGGCTACTGGTACGCAGTAATTGGTCGCTATAGCTACTCTCATCTTGAGAATCCACAGCAATGAGTTGCGTGCCAGCAAAGTCAGTATAGTCTTGTAGAGGAACCCACTGGCCATAACTTTGTATACGTGAAAATAACTGCGCGAGTTGTGGAGGTAAGCTCAGGGCATTTACTTTCGCTAAAACTTGCGTGTACTCATTGGTGGTTAGCGTTTTATCCGCTAACTTAAATAAGGTATTATTCAATAACGTCTGCATGTTGATATCGGTGTCATATAGCAACGCCATAAATGGTGTTTGCCAAAAATAGCGGGTTGCCATATTTTGATAATTATACGTTGTCGTCAATGGCTGCGAGAGTATTTTATAGGAAATAAATGTTTGTTGATCACTATATAAGCGAACTGACTCACCAGCTTGTAATGTGATCAACGCGTCACTGGAGATCGACAGCGGTTGAGCATCATTGCGTAATAGGGTTTGCGAGTTAATATCAGAAAAAATTGGCAGTACAGTGTGTTGCGCTGATTTTGATGATTGCGATGTCTGTTGTGCAAACAACCAGCTCATTTTATATTGACCATTTTGAACACTGGTACTGCGCGCTCTTAGGGCAATTGTGAGTGGTTGGCTTTGCGCTTTGAATGTTACCGCTTGGCTTTTATTAACCACCAGTGCTTGTATTAACCCCGTTGGGCTGGCAAGCGTTTGCGTGCCTGGGTAATCAAGTTCGTAGCTGGGCTGTTGAATATCTGCTTCGCTGTAATCGCGCCAATTTAATTTTGCAAAGCTTGTTTGCAATGCCGCTTGATTAGGTAAGTCATGACTTAACCACAATGCGAGTAAGTTTTTTTGTTGTTTGATTGCAAGCGCAATCAAAATGTTCCTACATGGCGCTAATAAATCTAAAGCATTGGCACATAAACCTTGCAGTTTATAGTCTTGCTCTAATGTTTGATATTGTTGTATCAACTGATTGCCAGCATAGGATTTGATAGCCACTTCTTGGCTGCTTTTGTAGAGCCCTTCAAGGTAGCTTTTGGCTAAAGCGTCGCGCCCTTGCGCCATCAAAATAGTGAGACGCAATTGCCACGCTTTAATTGCAATATCTGTATTGGGCACGTTGACTAATTTTTTAATTAATTGCAGTGCCTGAAGTGGATGCTCTGCCATTAAATACTCAGCTTCACCGAGTTGATGTTGCCAATGCATAGTATCAGTGGAAGTTATTGCCGCAGTTTTTGTTTTCAGTGGTTTATAAGGGAGCAGTGCGGCAGTAAACTCATCACCGATTTGGCTAATTTGCTGGGCCAATAAGTTATGAATAAGATTACTTTTTTCTTTTAGCGTACCTGCTTGTGCATAGAGCAATTCATTATTTGGTAAATCTAGTAATTGATCACTTTGCATTACGTATTCAATTGGTTGGCGCTGTTGCTGAAGATTCTGAATGCTTAATTGAGTTGTTGTTAAAGGCACGTTTAACTCAAAAGCGGCAAAATTTTCGCTTTTTAGCAAGGTTAAATGCCATTTTAAGTTACCACTGCGAACTAACAATTGGCTATCGACACTGCTGCGCGCATGCAGTGTTATCGTCGTTCTCACGCGCTGTTTATTGTTTAGAGAAAATTGATGCTGTTGCTGGCCTAATTGATGTATTTGCGCATAGTGCTCTGATAGTACAGGGTAGCCAGTATCATCAACCATCCGCAGTCCGCTAAAGCTATCAAACTGCTTAAATTGACTATTAAAGTACGCTTTATCCTGCGACTTCGGAACAAGAAAATCGCGAGATGAAATTGTGCTAAGTAAATCTTGATAACGACGTTGCGAAAGTAATTCACCACTTTGATAAGGTGAATTGTTTAGCTGTGATAAGTCGTGTTGAGAGTAGATAGCACGCAGCGTGTTGTCTAAATTATTAACCCAATATGGTTGAAACAAACGTTCTTGTTGCTTATCCATTGCTTGATCATCAAAAATTGCTCTGTGATTTTGCTCAAGTTTAATATAAGCGTCTGTTTCACTACGTATAGTTAGGTATTCACCTTTATCTATTGCTAAGTAATCGGTATTGGCCAAACCAATGTGTTGGTCACTATACTCGCTGGCGCGACTGGCAATAACACCGAGCACACTGATCGGTTGCTCATTTACATAGGTATAGACTTTGCCGTTAATATCTTTATTTAGTAAATCTTTGCGCACAGTTAGTTTTAATTTTTTAGCGTGTTGAAAGTACAGTTTTACTTTTTCGCCCGCTTTAAAGTGATAATAATGCTCAATATTTTGACCATATTGTAAACGAGTTACCGCTCGTGGTAGCTTTACGGCGCGACGGAAGCTATCACGGTGACGGTTTGTTTCACCGACCATTGCCGTTAAGGTTACACCTTCATCAAGGTGATTGGTGATTTTTAAAATGCGGTTATATGATGCAATCGGTAACTGACACTTGGCTTGTTCACAGATAAAATCGCGACTCACATTGAGTCTCTGCTGGGCAAGGTGACTGGTCCCCGAGCTGTAAATAAACGAATTAAATGTTGTACTATCCAGCTCCAGCCATTGACCTTTTGCCAGCCAAAGATAACGACTTTGTTTAGCTTCAAAATACATCGCTTGCTGAGATTTATCTAAATGCACGTTAGGTGTCACATTTAGCCACATAGGCGAACTCAAAATATTGTCATTACTGGCTAAGCCGTGTGGGCTCAAAGTAAGCAATAGGCTGAAAATAATAGCAGTTATAGCGTAATGCATATTTTAAATTGACTCATCAAAGTAGGCTGTTGAACAAGTTTCGCGCGTAATATATCACTTAATTCAATATGGAAAAATTCGCCATTGCTTGGCAGAATTTTATTTAAAATATTTTTTGTGCCGCCAAGCTCTGTAACTTCTAACGGATATACATAACTGGCAAGTTGTAATTTGTCAGTTAAACACTGGCTTATTTGCTGTAATTTAGCTGTAGCTGGCTTGGCACCATGACTGATTATTACATCACTATTGCGTGCTTTTTTAGTGTGTCGTTTTTTTGGATCAAAGCCGTGTATCTGATAAATAACGAACTGATCGACTGTGTTGGCGTAGCTTTGAATAAACGCATTGGTAACACTGTAGTGGTATTTACCTAGATCACTTTTTTGTCCATCAGCTGCAAGTGTATTGCGATGTATGGTATTGGCTAAGAAAACCTGGCATTCAGTAAATAGAGCCATCGCAATAGGGTAGCTGTGTTTGTCAAAATAGCGGTGCGGAGCATAGGCAATACACTGACTGCCACTCGACTGGTATTTTATTTCTCCTGCTATAACGTGTTCATCTTTCGTTACTAAAGTTAACGCTGATGTTAGTTCGTTGTCTTGCGCCAAGTTTGTTTGCGTGCTCAGCCATTGCGCTAGTTGGGCTTTTGTAACCGCATAGGCACCATTTTGTGATGACGAACTAGCGTAACTTGCGCTAGTTAATAACAGTAATATTATCGCAAGTAAGCGTTTAGCTTGCATCATCATTCCACCACCTTATTTTTACTTCTTCGTTAGCGTACTCTTCTAATACTGCGATCCAGACGGTTTTATTGCTTGTAATGGTTAAACTGTTGAGCGCACGAACATCAGCATTGAGCTGTTGAGTAATTGCCGGGTAAGCAAATAGTTGACTGTCTTTTGGATGGATCAAAAAGGCATCACTTAAGCGGCTCGGCTGAAGTCCATAGCGCTTGTTTGCAATACTATAATCATGGGTTAAGCCACTTTGGTATTTAGCACGTTGAGCAATATCGAGGATAATGCTCTGCTCAGCATAATGGCTGTACGCTTTTAATACCACACTGTACGGGCGTTGCGTTGGATATGCTAATTTTAGTGGCGTATTTGCCGTAAGTTTATACAACCGTTGTTTAAGCCACGGGCGTTGCCCTTGCCAGTTTTGATAAATTTGTTGGGCATTTTTTTCAATACTTGCCAGTTGTTCAAAGTCAGTGTCTACTAAATTTACTTCTCTGGCTGTTTTGTTGTTTAGTTGATAAACCACACTGCCTGGATCTGTACTTGGCGCATTAGTCGCCGCTTGCAGCAGATGCTTATTTTGCAATGGTGCAAAGTTATAAGGGCTGGGCTCAGTAACTGGGGTAAAATATTTTGTTGGGCTATTGACCAATGCGACATTAGAGATCGGTAATTGTTTAAACAGCTCTCTTGATTGATAGAAACTGTCTTTAATTAGGATCTCTGGTGGCTCTTGGAAAACTCGGATATTGACGTAACTATCTTGTTCAGTAAAGTCGTAATGGTTATCAGCTTGTTGCTCATACCAAGCGGCAATATCATGAAAGTTTGGATCTTCAATACATTTCGTATGGCATACCGTACGTTGATAGTTAAACTGGCTATTACGTGATTTGACACGTACAAGAGTCGGTTGCTCAGTTGTAATTACCAATGCCGCTGCACGTTCGTTAAGACGTAAATAAAAGCTATTTGCTTTAGGGATTTTTTCTCGTTGTGTGGAATCTAGAATAACTCGATCAAATTCAGATAATTCATCGTCATAAGAAATAGTAAAGGTATCAATTGGCTGATTATTTTGATCATAAACAATCACAGTAGCATGACCTCGACTAGATGATCTGAGATCGATGTTAATATCGCTACTTCCTTCAAGTGTGAAGCGAGCATTTAATAAGTTACTTATTTGATAGTAACCATCTTGTGCGGTCGTTAACGGTTGTAGTGAGCTAAAAGACCAATTACTTAACAGTGGCTCGGTGCTGCATATAGTTACTAAACCAATATCTAATGGCTCGGTAATAAAGCTCAGTGGCTGCGCTGTATTTGCGCGATAAAGCACAGTATGTGGTGCAATAAACTGACTTAAATCATACCAAGTTAAATTGATTTCAGCTGATTTGTCCAGACTGAAAATAAGCGAATCTGGCTGTTTTAGTTCAATGCTCGCACACAGTGTCGCATCGGTGTAATAGTCATTTAAATTAAGTTGTTGCTGCGCAAAGTCATAAGTAACAACATTGTAGGGCAGCGTTTCATATAAAATGTCGGCTTTAAAGTCGATCCCAGGAATACCTTGTGGAGCAAGTTTTAGCCATGAATAGGTAACTGCATTGTTTATTTCTGTGGTTGATAACGCATTAACCCCAATACTGTGATATGCGCTGCTTCGCTCTCTTCGCTCTAATGGTAACTTGAGCCACGCGCTGTATTTATCATCATTATCGTTATGTGTTTTAGCATGGACTCGCACTACAACTCCCATAACTTGGCTATCTTCGCTAATTAACTTTAATGATACGCTGGTAACGTTCTTTAATTGTTCTGGGCTGATATAAAAAGATTGCCCAGATGAGACCTGTAAAGCTTGCCGATTTTCAATAATTTGCTTTATTTGTTGCTCATTGTCGGGAGGTGTTAGTTTTGACGCATGGTGATAGACATGACTACTAATTACTTGTTTTTTTTCATTTAAGAATGCGTATTCAATGGCATAGTTTATCGGTTTATCTAAATCCTGTGGTTCAGAAAATATCGCATTTGATAATACTCGGATCGAGTGTGTTCTAGTGCTAGAAAACGAAAAAATCAATGGTTTTTCAGTGCTTAGCCATTGAACGTTAGAGCGTGTCTCTTCATCCGAACGGCTAGTTATAGGTTCAGCTGACTGTATCCACAGATAAAAACTAAACAGCGCAAAACTAAGCCCAGTAAGTATTAGGAGCAATATGAGTATTTTTAAGAGTCGTTTAATAAATTGCATACGATCCCTCAATCATCATAGTGTTAAAACGGTTTTGGTCAGTGAGACGGTTTGTTATCGGATTAAAAATTGCCAACAGCTTACCTTTTTGTCTGATCGCGAGGGCATACTCTTGGCGGCCTTCAAATTCAATTGTTTGTAATTCACAGTTAGCGAATGGTTTACATAGTTGTGCCAGTGCCGTCAAGCGTTGCGTGCTGGCATAATGCTCAATCGTTTTTAAAAAATGACTTTGCTGCTGTGAACTTACAGCTTGCCAATTGGCAGGCGATAATGTGGTTATATTCATTACTTTAATTGTTGGTTGCGCTGAAATCGCGAGCAAGCGTTGTAAAAGACTTTGCTGGTTAACAGAAAATTGCTGTTTAAAATCAGATGCAAGCCACAGGGTTGCTAGTTCGCTGTGGGGAGCAAATATTTGATAGCCAGATTGCGGCGACGTACCAAGCTCTAAACCTCTTGTCGCGGTTTGGCCTTGCACAACTTGGTAATCAACAGCCAAATCTTGCAAACTGTGATTAAGTGTTTGTAAAAGATGCTGGTGGGCGTTATTTGATTGCGTATATTCAAAAGCTAGGGCGGTGGGTCTGATCCATGATGGTGCACTGTGACTACGAATTTGTAAGTTTAAAATGGCATTATTTTGTGCAAACCGTAAATAGCTTTGATGAACCACATTAAATAATGAATCAACATTATTGGGTAATAATACATTCGCTTGTGGATGCGCATAAGGATGGGCACCGGCGATCAGTAAATGCTCTGCCCGGCTATTTACAAATAGTTCAGTGGCAAACTTTAAGGTATTACTTTCAAATAATGGTCGCGGTACTTCAATATTAAGTTGGGTACTTGATGTCAGATTGATGACATAGAAACCTTGACCATAGGCTATTGCAGCCCCATCAACGAAAGGGGCGATAAGTAAAAAGCGACCTTGCGCGTTATTGAGTAATGTTAGCTGATAGCCCATTAGTCTGGCTGTGGCATTAATTTGATTTAGTTGATTGATTATATTCTCATCTACATCTTGATCCGTCAGCTTAGTTTTTAAACGGTATAGAGGGTGTAATATTTCAAATTCCCACAAGGCGGCTTGATTTGCCGTTAATGGTTTATAAGCGCCACTGCCTTTAGCGGTAATGTTGTCAGCAAATAGCTCAATCACTTCATTCAGGCTCTGCGTTGCATAGCTAATTGCGTTGTCATAGTTATTACTTTCATCACGAGATATGTTAGCTAATAACGTAGTGTAGTTATCACTATTTAAAAACACTTCAAACAGCTGGCCATTAAAATTTGCTGCAGGTAAAGAGCTATTGGTTGCTTGACCAAAAAAAGTCTCTTGATGTCCTAATAGCTGTTGGATCAAACGTTGGCTGAGTGAGCTTGGTAACTGATTGTAAATCCAATACTGACTTGTTGCGCCGACAGGGGTTTTGATTAACAAACGATTTGTGCGATTGTTAACTTCCCGTACTTGAAATAGTTGCTCAAGCCCCAGCGCTTCAATAAATGCTAAATAATAAGGACTTTGTTTATTATTATGAGTTAATTCCGTCGTTGGTGTAGCACTGGTACCAAATACTAAGGCACGACTGTCAAAGTGTGAAAATATAAGCCCCGCAGAGTCGCTCGCTAAACTTTCTGAAGTGGGAAATGGTACCGTGACTATGAAATCTGCGCTTGGTTTTCGAGAAATAACAAATAACCCGCGTTGCGAGGTTTTTCTAGCATCGCGAATGTAAATATAACTATCATCAAATTGCAATTGAAAATCAAGTTTAGCTAAGCGCTGTTTATTCAGCAGTAAGTTTTCTATTGAATTAGGGGCTTTATTAATTTCATAAATCGCTTGTTTAAAGTTATTTTTGTCCTGACTAGCTTGATAACTGCTGATGTCTAGTTGTCCTTTATTGCTCGTATAAAGGTAGCTTTTATATTCACTGATCTGTTGACCAAGAGCGCTGACTTTGTTTGTGCTTTGCAATTCTTTAATGTCAGTTGTAACAAATAAAGAAGGGATAAACATGATAATAAAGCCGATCACAATGGCTAACGCACCGCCTAGGATTGAAGTTTGAAAGGTGGCTCGGATCACTAAGCCTAGTGCGCTTTTTTGATATATTTTTAATGCTAAAAGCGTAGACAGCATATAACCAAAAGCAAAGGTATCGGTAACTTTTATTTCAGGGTAGTAGTGCACCACAAAATAATTTAAAAATAACTTATAGATAAAACCGATATTGAAGAAAAATAGCAATAATCTTGCACCTTCAATATTGGCATTACGTAACCGCGTAAAGTTTAATAGCGAAGCACCAATGATCAGTATAATGGCTGTTTCTGCAAAGGATGTGAGCAATTTAGTTGGCTGCATAAGCTGCAGCGCCAATAATGCGGGTAGCATAATGCCATTAAATTCCCAGCCATATTTAATATTGGCACGCGACGCAATAAACGCAGTGATCACCAAAATAATATAGGCTTTTGGTGCCGCTATAATTGATGCGGCAACCGCTTCATACATAATTGCTAAATTGGCGATGCTAAAGTTAGTCATTGGCATGAGTGCAAAACGAACTAATAAGAAAGTAATTAGTAGCTGAACAATGGTAACTTTCATGCCGTACTTAAAGCCACCATTCCACATCACGTTGGCAGTGAGGGCGATAATAACTAACCCCAGGGAATAAAGCTGTGATGAATAATCAAAGGTTATATCCCAACCGCTGAGCACGTTAGCAATCAATGGCCAAAACAAAGTATCCATGACTACACGCACTAAAATACTGATCAAGATAATGGCAAAAAAGCGGTCACGACCAAACATCTCGGCGTAGCCAAATCTTTGCATTACGTACTTAGCGCTAAAGAGCATTAAGCCATACACTACTACCGCTTCAATTAAGATAACGGCGGCTGAGGTTGGGCTAACAATAAGTAGTGGCACTAAATAACCAGGCACAACAAGCCCAGTAAGCGGAAAACCAAATCGTAAATTTAACAAACAAACAACAGTAATGCCTATCCATACAGTGGTGATCACCGATTGACCTAAGCCACCACCTGCTGGAAACAATTGTAAAATAAAATCACCCACTAGTTGATGGCTCCATCAAGTTTTGAGCGTAAAATTGCTGTTGTTTGCATAATGAATCACACAGTTGTTTGCTGTTGGGCATTTGCTCAATAAAAAACGCAATATCAATAAACTCAAATAAAATACCTGAAACCTGAAATGGCTCGCCAGATGCATTTTGTAGATGACTTGCATCCATTGCTCGAACATTGAGTATATAGGTATTTTCATCAAGCTTAGCTTGAAGATAAATATCGCCTTTTTGTAAGGTGATAAAGCGTAATTTACCTTTCGCGGTTTCAGTATCTAAATCAGTAACTAAGCAGAGCAAATCCAATGCTGTCATATCAAAAATAGAGAATTGATGCTGCGCAGCTAGTTTTTCTAACGATTTGTTTATTTGCACCACTTGACCAAATAAATTAAATAATACAGTCGCAGAGCGAACATTATTAAACACATGCTCTAAGGTCGTTAGCTTTTGTTCCATTTCCGCTATCGACGTTTTCACTTGCTGGCTGAGCGGTTCTTGTAATTTCAAAGTGAGTAGTTGAGATAGGGCGCTATCATTAGCATTATTTTGTGATTCAATAATTCGATAATGGAACAGTAATTCACCCACTTGTCCGGCAAAGGCATTTACATTGCGCTCAAATGCTTGTTTGTTAAATTGTGCATCAGGCATTACTGTCATTGCCCAAAAACCACGCACATCACCGGCATAGATAAATGGCACGATATATTGCAGCTCACCGTCACTTAGCTCATTAAAAAATGGGCGCAAAATTGGCACAACACCAAATTCTTTTAAAGCATCTGAATATGGCGCGCGCTTATAATCGCGGCGCATTTCTTTAATATCACTAAGGTGGCAATTGACGGCTCTTATTTCGGTTAGTCGGTGATCGCCTTCTTTACGCGCTAAAAATATCGATTTATTCAAAGCAAGTTGTTGAGTTACCAAGCGAATAATCGCATCCCAAGGCGAGCTTTGAGAAATAAATGACTTTGGTAAATAGCGCCCAGCCATTTTCTGTTGAATATTCCCAATTAGGCTAGTGAGCTCCCTGTCTTCGTTGAGTTTTCTAACCAATATTACCCACACTAGTGTAATAAAGGTAAAAATGGTCATCTGGCCAACGGGTAAAAATAAATGCTGAAACACTAAAATAAAATACCCTAAGCCAAACCAACATATACTTGTTAGCACTGCAATTACGATACTGTAACTAATTGATAATTTTTGAAAAGCGAACAGCAGTAGTAAAGAAATACTAAGCAGCAGTAGGGTGCTTTGCCATAGTGTCAGTAGCGATATGCTGCTTTGCTTATCAAGTGTATCGGCAATATAAGCAGTAAGTAATAAATAGTTTGATGTCTGGGTTAATTTAGGCGCATTAAGTTTTACCCCTAAACCAGCATTATGTTGACCGAGAATAATGATTTTGTTTTGTAACTGGCTGGCCATAATGTCCATTGTCATCAGCCGTTCAGCTGAAAACTTTGGCAGTGCAGAAGGGGCTAAAGCGAAGTTAAGCAATACACTTTTGCTACTATCAAGGTCGTTAAACAGTGTCGGCCAAATTGCCAGACATGAGCTGTCAGCCATAGCGGCTAATTCAACATTGTAGCCAGACCAATCGTTTATATGTGGTAGGCAGTAGTCATTTTTAGGGTGTGGGTAAAAAACAGTGTTTTGTGCCATGTCCGTCAAGGTTTTATTTACTGTTAGTTGTTCATTAGCAAAAACCAATACTGCTTTTGGTTGATAGCTTAATAGTTGTTGTACTAGTTCAT
The DNA here is from genome assembly GCF_014164535.1 of Pseudoalteromonas sp. SG41-2. Lineage (NCBI taxonomy): Bacteria > Pseudomonadati > Pseudomonadota > Gammaproteobacteria > Alteromonadales > Pseudoalteromonadaceae > Pseudoalteromonas > Pseudoalteromonas sp. SG41-2. The sequence continues at coordinate 200,093 of NZ_JACJFK010000002.1, forward strand.
TATGTTCGCGACTTAAATGCTCACTTTCAATGATCACAACATTGCTTTGCTGGCTTTGTGTAAGATTTGCTAAACGGCTATAGAAAAAGGCATTTGATGAATTAAACAGTGATAATGAATTTGAGATCACCACAATGATAAACAGGCAAATAGTAAGCCAAAAAGAACGCTGGCGTTTAAGTAAAAAAAACTGTTGTTTAAAAGCCACGATTAGCTCCAAAATAGAATAGAGATTAATTAAAGGTGCTATACGTTAGTTTAAACGTAACAGAAGACGTTGCATTTAAACGTAAAAAGTCAAATCCATGGATTTTATCCGTGCGCCACATCGTATCAGTGAAGTTTACTTTTTGTTGCCATGAAATCATTGCCATATCATCCAACGCCAAGCTTGCTTCGCCACTATTTGGCGCAAAGTGACGCAAGGTAACTTTAATACCGCGCGGTGGTAACTGTTCTGGGCCAAGTGTTAAGTCGTCAGAAGGCAGTGAAAAGTCATAGTTTAAGGCTTGCCAGTCATGGTTACCAGCCGGTTCAATATCGACCAATTGAGTAGAAAATTCAAGGCCATCCTCAGCGGTGGTATAAACTATTTTTGCGTCTAGTTTTCCGGCGTTTTCAGCTTTACTGTAACCAAACAAACTAAACTCCTTGAAGACATCAATTGAGCCATCATCATTAGGTAATTCCATTGCACGAATGGTTTGTCTAAATGGGAGCAGCGATGGCGTGTTATCAAACTGGGTGCGAGCAGAGCATAAGCCTTGCGCGCCTGAACGAGCACCACTTAAGCAAGGCGTTACGCTGTCGCCGGTGTGATCCCAACGAGCAACTTCTAGTTGTTCATCATCGTTATCCCAATCTTCAAAGTCACCGAAAATCATTAAATCGCGCCCTAAAGTGACATCACTTGGCGATCCGTCAATAATTTCAAGTTTAGATAAAAATGCTTTTGTTGATGGAGCAAAGTTGCGTAAATCTAGAATGCTTTGATTTGGGGTAACTGTAACTGTTTCCGTGTGCTGAGAAACAGTCGCTTGATCTGCGGTGAAAAATACATCGGCATAACCATCTCGTGGGATCAAGGTAATGTTATTATCAGAAAACTCAGCCAGACGTCGTAATAAATAATCACTCAAAAAACCATTGGTAAATTTAGGCTGATACCCTTCAACATAAATAGGGTAAGCAAAAGCGCGCTTCGTCATAGGAGATGCATCTTTGTCTACATTTACTAACACCGCAACACCAAGCAGCGTTTCTAAGCGGTCTTGGTCAAACACAAAATTGCCTAAGCCTAAAATGGCAGGTACGCCATTAAAAACTGCAAAGCCTTGGGCAATATGCGGATGATGAGCAACTAATAAATTGGTTTGTTGTTTGGATAAAGAATTAAACCTGCCTTTAATGTAACCGCTGGGTTGATAAGTGTATTCATCACCACCATGCATTTGGGCAATTACATAATCACTATTTTGCACTGCATCATTAAGATAGTTGGAGACTAATTCTGTTTCTGTTAAATCTGCGGCACCGCCTTTTGTGGCATCGGTAACATAGGTAATTGCATGTTCTTTACCTGTAATGGAGGTCGCTGAAAAAAGTCCTAACGTGAGTGTTCCCACATCCATGAACTTTGCTTGGTAAGCACTGGCTATGTTTTTCCCTGCGCCACTGTGAGCAAGGCCAGCGCTATCTACTTCAAGCAAAGTATCATTGAGGCCATCTTCTAAAAAGTCATACACATGATTATTTCCTAGTGCGACGTAATCAATACCAATGGCTTTGATCCCATCTAGCGTCTCAGGTAATGAAAAAAAGCTAAACTCTTTTGTTGGATGTGCTGCTTCAGGACTACTTGTTATCGGTGTCTCTAAGTTTACTGATGAAAAATCAGCAGCTTGAAAAAATGGTGCGACAAAATGTGTTAATGCTTGAGCATTTTCACTGGCTGTTGCTGGACGAATAAGTGCCCCTGCGACATCAGGGATCGCAGCCGTCATAGTTGCCAAAGAGGGATCTAAAAAGCGTCGTGCAAACATAGTATCGCCAGCAAATAGCAGGCTAACCGAGTTACTACTCTTAGCTGTTAGGGTCAGCTGTTGCTGAGCGTTATCAGCAGTAATTTTGACTGTAGCGACAGCTGGGAAGTAACTTTCATCAGCGATCATTAACCGATGGTTACCTGTTGTAATACCTGAGTAATTAATTTGCCCACTGGCATTTGTTTGATACTGCTGTCCTGCAAACTCAACCATGATGCCAGCCACACTATTAGCTTGCTGATCGGTTATTGTGATTACACCATTAAACGTTTTTTTTAAATAATCATCGCGCAGTTGTGCATCGCTCTTTTGGGCTTGTGTTTCGCCTGTATCATAGGGGTCTTCAACCTTACAGCCAGCGATAATTAGGGCTAAGCAGAGAATAGAAAAGAGTTTATATTTTTTAATTTTCAAACAAGCCTCGTTATCACTGTAGTTACATTTTTTAATATGTTTTCATTATACGGATTTTTTGTGGAAATGATATTAGCCAAGTATTTGAATTTTTCTAATATCATTCATACTAAATTATAGTCAGTTGCCATAAAAAGTCTTTGCAATAATGGTTAGTATCATTTGTCCAAAAATCTTTACAATAGACTACCCAGCGATGGGTAGTTAGCGTATTATTTGCGACATAGTAGGTTTTCTCTTTTTGAGGGTGAAATGCGTTTAGATATCCATTGTGCAGACCGCATCGGTATTGCTCAAGAAATACTCAATATTTTAGTCAACTATCGCGTTGATTTAAAAGGTATTGAAGTTGATTCAATTAACTGTCGTATGTATGTGAGTTTTCCACCGATTGAATTTGAGCAGTTTCAAAAAATCATGCCCTCAATTCGATTAATTGATGGTGTGCAGGATGTACGTACCACCGCTTTTTTACCTTCTGAGCGTGAGCATAATGAGCTCAACACATTGTTGCGTGCGCTACCAGATGGTGTGATCTCAATTGATGCCAAAGGTTGGGTAAGGCTTTGCAACGATGCTGCATGTAAAGACTTACAGTTAACTGAAAAAGAAGTTATTGGTTCAAATATTAATAATCTATTGAAAGGCTTTAACTTTACCCGTTGGTTAGAAGGCAAAGAAGTACTGGGACAAACAACCCGGGTTGAGGTGGCTGGTGAAGATTTTATCGCGGATATCTTGCCAATCGCAGTACCACAAGGCAACGAAGGTGATGTATTAGCCGGTGCGGTGATCAACATCAAATCACAAAGCCGTTTAGGTCAGCAGGTAAGTGCGTTTCGTCGTTATGGTCAAGAAAGCTTTGCAACTATTCACAACTTTAGCACTGCGATGCGTCGTGTGGTTCGTGAAGCGCGTAAAATGGCGCAACTTGAAGCTCCGATACTTATCACTGGTGAAACCGGTACCGGCAAAGAGTTACTGGCACGCGCTTGTCACTATGCATCTAATCGTTCTGTGAAACCTTTTATCGCTTTATCGTGCGCTTCACTGCCTGATGATGTTGCTGAGTCTGAATTATTTGGTTATGCCGGTTATGAAGAAAATGCAGCGCCAAAACGCGGCGTATTAGAGCAAGCGGATGGTGGCACGGTATTTTTAGATGAAGTGGGTGAAATGTCTACCCAACTTCAAACTAAGTTACTGCGCTTTTTACAAGATGGGACATTTCGCAAAGTTGGCGATGAGAACGAAGTAAAAGTAAATGTACGCATTATCGCCGCCACGCAAAAAGATTTACCCGCGATGGTACAAGAGGGTACGTTTAGAGAAGATTTATATTATCGGATCAATGTACTGACTTTAGAAATTGCTCCATTACGTGATCGTAAAGCTGATGTAGGGCCACTTGCAGAACATTTTATTCAAAAATATGCGCAGCAAAATGGTCATGCAATTCCGGAACTATCTGCAGAATGTTTGTCGTTTTTACAAGATTATCCTTGGCCGGGCAATGTCCGCCAATTAGAAAATGCGATATACCGTGCGGTCTCGTTATTAGATGATAACGAGCTGCGTGTTGAGCATTTACAATTACCTACATTTACCCATGATTTAGGGTACTTGGAGTCTGATTTTGAGGGCTCGCTCGATCAAGCTGTAAAGCGTTTTGAGGCTACATTATTACGTAAGTTGTACCCTGCTTACCCAAGTTCGAGACAGTTGGCTAAGCGTTTAGGGTTAAGTCATACCGCAGTTGCAAATAAGCTACGTGATTACGGCATTAATCGTAAAACGGTAAAAGTGTAAACTGACTCAAATCAACAGTGTTGGGTACTATTGCTTAGTACCCATATCTTTGGTTACACCGTCAATAGCGACAGTATCGATACCCTCAGCGGTGAACTTAATTAAGATACTGATGTTATTACGGGCAAAAAAGTAATCTTTGTTATCTAAACTGATAACATAATCCCCTTTTACCGCGCCTTTATATTGACGTTTTTCAAGTTTGATTGTGTGTTCGCCAATTTCCCAGCTGAATCCTTCAATAAAGCCATTATTAAATTCTTGCACCCACACTTGTTGCTCGTCTTTTGCTAAAGTAATAGCAATGGAATAGGATTCAGGTAATTGCATATCATAGCTTTTTTTACCTATAGTAAACTTGCTATTTTGTTGCTGCCAAGCAAACCCAAATTGAAACGGCTTTTCAACCCCAGTTGGATAACGTACGTTTCCTTCGCCTGGATAGTTAAAGTCGGCCATCGCGCTGGTACTCATCAATGCTAATACCACACTTAAATAAGAAACTGATTTTTTCATCATTTTTCTACTATTATTTATAATCAGAGAATTTCAGAGTAGAGCAGAATATTCTCCAATGCAATACGCTATGCTACACTCACAAAATTGTTAACTGGTAAGACCTTTATTGTGAACTTATATTTTCGTCTTTTATTATTATTTTTTAAAATCAAACGTAACCGTGATTATCAATCATTGTTAGACACTGTGGATATAGATTACAAAGCGCTGCCAAGTGATTGTGATATTAATTTACATCTTACTAACTCTCGTTATTTAGCAATGATGGATTTAGCTCGCACTTGGATGACTGAGCGAGTTGGCTTGCTTGAAACGATTATGAAAAAACGTTGGTTTCCTATCGTTAACGCCACGGCCATTACTTATATTCGTGATATTAAGCCAATGCAACGCTATACCATTAGCACGCGCTTAGTGGGTTGGGATCATAAGTATTTTTATATTGAGCAAAAATTTCATTCCGAGCGTGGCTTGCATGCGATCGCCTATGTAAGAGGTGTGTTTAAGCGCAAGCGAGGTGTCGTCAGCGTAGAAGAAATGCTAGAGGCGGTAAACTTCGACGGTGTTGTGCCTATATTACCAGCGGAAATTATACACTGGAAAGAAATGTTAGAGCAGAAAAAAATAACAAATCTTCCCAGCTGATTTTACACACACAGATAAAAAGGCCATCAGGCCTTTTTAGAGCATGCTTAAAAAGCGTATTTAACCCCTAACATGGCAACTACAGGGTCAATTTTTACTGTTGAAGTGAGGGCTTGCTTGCCACCGGCATACACAGTTGCATCGGTTTCAATATCCATGATTGATACCATTGCGTGTACGCCCCAGTTTTGATCTAGCATGTAATTGAAGCCTGCTTGGGCTACAAAACCAAATGAATTATCAAGCTTGACTTCAACGTTATCGGTACCCAGTACTGTTTTTAGTGCAGCTGAAGGTTGCTCATCAAAAAACACTGTGTAGTTAATACCCACACCAACGAACGGACGAAATGCTGAAGTGCTTTCTAAAAAGTGATACTGAGCGATTAGTGACGGCGGTAATTGCTTAATATCTGCTATTTTATTGCCAGCTAAACCACCTGCGCCATTAACTTCATGAGAAAAGGGTGTTGCAGCAACCAATTCTAGAACCCACTGATCGTTAAATGCATAGTCAACTGTAATACCTAGTTGTGTATCCGAGCTACCTTTTAAGCCTAAACTTGGATCTTCATTGATCGCTGAGCTGCTATTGTCAGGGTTAACATTAATAGCACCGACATTAACGCTTAAGTTTGCACTCGCGAAAGGAGACGCGATTAAAAGTGAGGTGAGTAACGCTGCGCTAAGTTGTTTTTTCATGCTGTTCTCCGAGAACTACTTTTTTGAATTGACGCTATTATCAGCCAAAAAAAAAATATAAAACTGTTCTAGATCAAGCTTTATAACAGGGTATAAAACGGCGCAGCGTTTGTTTGATTTAGATTAAGGTTTACTTAATTGACGTTTAAAATCGATTGACAGTGCACTCTTTTTTATTGCTATTCATCAATAGGTCAGGAAAATAAGTTATAATTGCTGCTTAAAGCAAGGGTATACAATGAACGAAACCAACCATCTTTTTCTGTCTGGCTCTATTAGCAAAGCACTGTTAAAACTTGCAGTTCCTATTATTCTTATCAACATTTTACAATCTGCCTATCAATTAACCGATGCGTTTTGGGTTGGTCGCTTAGGGGCGGCACAAGTTGCAGCGGTGTCAGTAAGTATGCCGGTGACTTTTTTAGTGATTGCGATTGGCTCTGGACTTGCGATGGCGGGGGCAATTTTGTCAGCGCAATATATGGGGGCTGGCCAACAAGATAAAGTAAACCATGTGGCCGCGCAAACAGTGTTAATGGTGACTGTGACAGCCATTTTTTTAGGAGTTATCGGTTATTTGCTATCGCCTTACTTTTTACATTTACTGGGTGTTGAAGATGCCGTTTATAACGATGCTTTAAAATTTATGCATGTGTCATTTGTGGGGGTGGTATTTGTATTTATTTATGCCATGTTTCAAGCCTTAATGCGGGGTATTGGCCAAACCAAGGTGCCATTGATCATTGTTTCCGTAACCGTGTTGCTAAACTTTGTACTCGATCCATTATTTATTTTTGGTTATGGCAGCTTTACAGGTCTTGGGGTGATGGGGGCAGCGCTGGCTACATTGGTGACACAAAGTTTGGCAGCCATTGCTGGCATTGTTATTTTTATGCGTGGTCGCCATGGTATTAAGCTAAAATTATCAAGTTTCATTCCTGATTACAGTTATATCAAACAAGCGTTTTATTTAGGTGCACCAGGCTCTGTGGAGTTGTCAGCGCGTGCATTTGGTTTGATTATCATGTCTTTTTTAGTGGCTAGTTTTGGCACTCAAACCATTGCTTCTTATGGTGTTGGTTCAAATATATTACAGATGGTGATGATCCCGGCTATGGGACTCTCGATGGCTGTGTCGACCTTGGTCGGACAAAACATGGGCGCAGGTAACCCGCAACGAGCAGAGCAAATTACTAAGTTGGCGGTACTTTGGGGATTATGTGGTTTGTCTTTTATTGGGGCGATTGCATTTATATTTGCACCTTACTTAGTGGCATTTTTTATCCCCGATGATCAAGGTGTGATAGCCAAAGGCGCACAGTTTATTCGTGTTATGTGCTTAACTTGGGGCGGAATAGGCGTGCAATTATGTGTGGTGGCTGCATTTAGAGCATCAGGGAACATGCTTAATGCGATGTTGTTGGCGCTGTTTTCTCAATGCGTAGTACAGTTTCCGGTGGCGTATATTTTGTCAAAACACACACATCTGGGCGATCACGGCATTTGGTACTCGTTTGCTGTCACCAATGTGATCGTCGCATCGCTATCGTATTTGTGGTTTTGTCGTGGTCGTTGGCAACAAACAAAATTGACCAAAGATGATAAAGATATCGCTAAAGTTAGCCAAGAAGCATTCATCGAAGAAGGTGCACACTAATACCAATCGACTTAAATATTTAACCATTCTAGCGCGCTAAATAAAGCGCTAACTGCGTTAGTAATTTTTCATTTAAGACTGCATGGATGCAAGAGGTAGAGCAATGCAGGAGCAATTGCCGAGAACAACTACATGTCAAAATCTCTGCCTTGTTATCACTGTATTTTTCTGTCGCTATAAATGGTCAGTAACTTAAAACGATTAGTATAATCCGTGTTTCATAAAGCGGTCATAAATTCAGGTTGTAATGAATACACTCTCTCTTAATAAGGGTGTTAATTATGACTTTAGCTATCCAATCTCACACCACGAATGATGCAATCCACACTGATACTGTGGTCAGTTACCTTCAAAAGCTGATCCAATTTAAATCTGTTACACCACAGCAAGCCGGGGCAATAGACTGGTTAGCAAAGCAGTTAACAGACTTTGGCTTTAACTGTGAACAGTTTACCTTTAATAATGTTACTAACTTAATAGCTAAAGTAAGCTTTGGTGATGGGCCACGCTATGCTTTTTCGGGGCATATTGATGTGGTCCCCGCATCTGGAGGGGCGTGGCGAGCAGAACCATTTTCAGGTGATATTATTGATGGCGCGATTTATGGCCGAGGCGCTGCTGATATGAAAGGGGGCGTTGCCGCCATGTTATGTGCCAGTCGTGCATTACTAGCTAACGTAGCTGCAAAAAAAGGTACTTTTTACTGGTTGATCACCTCTGATGAAGAAGGGGAGGCGGAATATGGTTCACTACTGATTGCCGAGCGTTTAGCGCAACAGGGCATCCAACTTGACGGCTGCATTGTCGGCGAGCCAACCAGTCATTTGCATGTTGGTGATACAATCAAAAATGGCCGTCGAGGTGCACTCTCTGCGCGGTTAGTGATCAACGGCAAAGCAGGGCATGTTGCTTATCCAGAAAACACCATCAATGCAGCTCATCTTAGTGCAGAAGTAATCAAGCGCTTGACTAGCATAACTTGGCAGCGTGACGAGCCAAGTTCACATACGAGCTTGCAAATAACCGGGATTAATATTGCAAATGTGGTCGATAATATGGTGCCAGCACGATGTGAAATGACATTTAATATTCGTTATAGCCATGGTTATAAAAGCAGTGATATAAAAAATGAGATTCAATTCGCGTTAGACGATTTACAAGCTTTGCTGAGTGTGGAATGGGAGCGTCCGTGTGAGCCTTTTTATACGAGTCATCAAACGCGTCGCTGTTTATTGACTCAAGTTGAACAAGCTATTTTTAATGTGACAGGCAGTTATCCTTTATTAAGTACCAGTGGCGGAACTTCTGATGGGCGGTTTTTTGCCAATGACTACACCCAAGTGATTGAATGCGGGGTACGAAATAATACCATCCACCAAGTTAACGAGCATGTGCCTATTAATGACTTACTAAAAATTGAGAAAATATATACACAGCTTTTAGAGCAGGTATTTAGCCGTATCAGCTGACTATAACGCAAGGCCATCATTAAACTGTTCATTATAAACAGACAATTTCTGACAATGTCCGACAAGCGCTGAGAGATGTCTCGTAAAGGATATGCTAACATTTTTTCAGTAAATTTCGCTATTCGAAATAAAATACTTAGTAATTGATTAATAAAAAATTATTAAAGTAATAACAGCGTTTAGTGCGGTTTTTAGCGTTGATAAAATTAAACATTATGGAGATTGTTATGAGCACCAGTAATAAAGGATTTAGTATTGCACTGTTGTTTGGTGTGGCAGCTGCTTTAAGTGGATGTGGTGAAAGCACGGATGAATTAGATGATAAATTAACCCATCAAGCAAATATGTCTTTCATAAATTCATTGGATTATATGGCTGACTTTCATGTCAAAAAAAGGAGTATTAGCACCGGCTACAGTGGTTTATTCGATAGTGATAACATCGCTGCGGGCGATGTAGAGGCCAATGCTGTGGGTAGTCGCTATAACTACAGTTATAAAGTAATCAATAACATGATTAACTTGGGAGTTAAAGATAGTATCAATGCGAATAAAGAGGAACGCATAAATACAACTTTGAGTAATAACGACGATTTATGGGTAATTGCTTGGCAATCTTCAGGTAAGCGGGCTTTGTCTGTCATTGATAAAAAACAAAATAATACTGCAGATGTATTTAATGTGCGTTTATTTGCCAACGGCGAGTATGATGTGTCAATTGATGATAAAAAAGTATTAACTACAAAAAAGGGCAGTGTCACAGCGTTCTTAGCGGTGAGTAATTGTGCTAATGGCCTAAAAGTTGCCAATCAGGCTATCGATTTATGTGCGGGTAATTTTGGCGCTTCATATTTATTAGTTGTCGATAGTAATGGTAAACGAGTAATGGCTGAAGAATAACTTTAGATTAAAACTCCTCTGGTTAGTGTGAAATAGTTGCTGAGATAGATGTATTATCCACAGTCCAAGTCTCTCAAAGGCGCTACTCCCATGTTGGAGATATAGCGCCATATCCACCTAGAACTACCACGCACTAACTACAAATAAGTAGCCTTTGGAACGGATAGTCTTAATTTTTATTGGGTTACGCGCATTATCACCGAGCTTCTTGCGTAACTGGCTAATATGATTATCAACACCACGTTCAATTCCATCATAGTGATAACCTTTTATTTTTTCAACAATGTCACTACGTGACAGAATAACTCCTGCATTTTTAGCAAGCAGTAGCAGTAGGTCATATTCGCCGTCTGTGAGCTGGATATGTTGCGTTGCTAAAGAGACAGTTCGGTTGTGCGTATTAATGATTAATTGCCCAAACGTTATAGACTCTTTCGTTTGTGGCTTTATGGCGAGTGGATCTGTGGGATGTCCACGTCTTAAAAAAGCTTTAATTTTTGCCAGTAGTAAGCGAGGTTTCACCGGCTTTAATAAATAATCGTCGGCACCAATTTCAAGCCCTACAACCTGATCAATTTCTTCTTCTCGTGCAGTAAACATCAAAATATAGCCGCTGTATGACTGCCTTACTTCGCGGCATACCGTTAAGCCATCCTTGTTCGGTAACATAACGTCAAGCAGCACCAGAGCTGGCTGCCACTGAAGAATACGGGAGACCGCATGCTTGCCATTTGATTCTATTTCAACCTGATAGCCTTCAATCGTTAAATACTCTTGAATTGACTCAGCGAGCGGTAAATCATCTTCTACCACTAAAATCTTTGTTTTCATTTCTTGTTCTCTATGTGGATTATCGATGTGTGCGTTTGGCAGGCCAATTTAGTATGAAACATGCACCACCTAAGCTGGATGGCTCAACACTCGCGGTTCCTTCATGCCAGCCTAAAATTTGTTTAACGATTGCAAGGCCTAGTCCGGTTCCACCGACTTGCAAATTACGACTTTGATCTTCTCGATAGAATGGTTCAAATACCTTCTCAGCACAGGGTAAAGGAATACCATCACCGTTATCAGCAACACAAATCAGCCAGCCTTTTGCGGTTTGTTCATAGCTTACTTGAATATGGTTTCTTCCATACGCTATGGCATTGCGCATTAAATTACTTAATGCACGGCTCATATAAAACTTATCAATCATTGCATGGCAAACGCCTTGTTCAAGTAAAACAATCTCAGTATCAGGGTTGGCTTCTTGCCAACAGATTAACTCTTGTTTTATCCAATGATTAAGTTCAACGGTTGCAAATGTAAGAGTGGGTATTTCGCGCTCAAATCGAGCATGTGTAAGCATTTCTGACACTAATGAATTTAGTTCATTCAAAGATAATTCAATCCGCTCTAGTTGCCCTAGTTGATAGTCATTGGTTGTACTATTTCTAAGTAATTCAACATTGAATTCAATGCGTGCGATGGGAGTTCGCAATTCATGTGATACAGCATTGATCAGAGTTTTATGAGAAGAGATAAGGCGTTGTATTTTTTCGGCCATGGTATTAAACGTTTTGGACAAGTGGTTTAGATGGCTAAAACGAATTAGCTTAGCGCGAGCATCAAATTTACCTTGTCCAAGTAATATCGCCACTTTATTGAGCGATAACATAGAGCGCCAGCCAGGAATTAACCATATTATAATTGGTATAAGCAGAAAAAAGCCGAATATAAAATAAAAGATACTTAACATGTACACCACTTTGCCCTTTAGTTGAGGGCTAAAAGGGCCAAGTACAATTACTTTATCGCTATTTTTGATGCGCTGTACGGCAATGTCAGCGGGATAGCCAATAAAATCAGAATCCGCAGTTGATATGGTCACAATAGCTCCTGTTTTTAATTGGGCTATTTGTTGCTCTGTGTAAGTTAACTCACTCAATGTCATCAGTGCAACGGGATATGTAAAAGCATCACTGAGCGAATCAATTATCGACGGCCAGCTCTGCTGTGGGTGTTGCATCAGCATATTATTCAGTAGGTAAAAAGAGCCCATCATCCAACGTTGCGCTTCGTTGATCAGATGCTTAGGAACCGTATTGGGTTTTACAATTACTAATAGCTGTTCGTCATCTATTTTTCGATATGCTAAATCTGCTTGCGGATCACCCCAAATTTTATCCTCTGCGAGCCAAGATTGTTGCTCACTTGAAAAATCATTTTGTTGATAGTCTTGTAAAGTAAGTTCAAAGCCAAAATTAGCTTGTATGTTTTGTAAGTAGGCCATTCTCTGGTGTTTAGGTATGGATTGTAATTGTTGTGCAAGAAGATCCGTAGAGCCTGATGTTAAAAACTCTAAAGCCCATTTTTCAGTAGGGTATCTGACGTTACTTTCAAAATGAGGTATCACCAATAATTGAATGCTAACTACCGAAAAAATAATGATAAAAGCTAAAAATAGCAGGGACCTTTTCATAGCTGTTCTGTCAACAATTTGTGTACAACCACTTTATCATATCTGCACATAAAAACTACTTTTGATAGCATACTGCGAGCGCAAATTCACGTTACGGATCAAAAGTAGGTTTAGTAAATAAGCTAGATGGCTGGTCGCTGTTATTTTATACACCTTTGCGTTCTTAGTTCTTTCCTAAATATCTTTTTGCTTTGCCTGCTTTTACTTTTTCAAGATCAACAAGCACTAAGCCATCAATACAATTATTGAAATCAGGATCAACACTAAAACTTAAAAACTGTACGCCGTCAGGCTCACATAGTTCGGTGTATTGTTTAAATAAAGTGGGTACTTGGGCACCCATGTTTGCGAGCACATGTTTGAGCTCAACAAAGTCTTCTTTGACATCATTACCGCTAAATAGATTTGCGCACTGTATGAGTTGCTGCTCTGTGAGTTTGAACTCATTATTAGGTGTAGCAATAACCTGCTTAGCGCCGTAATAATGCTGATAATAATGAACTAACATGGCTTTGGCAGGTTCTGGCAACGCGTTCGAGACACTGACTGCGCCGTAGAGGTAGCGATACTGAGGATAATTTTTCACAAACGCGCCAATCCCATACCATAAATAATCAAGACTTTTACGACCCCAGTATTTAGGTTGTACAAAGCTGCGACCCAGTTCAATACCTGCAGCAAAGTAAGGAGTCATTGCATCACTGTAAGAAAATAAGCTATCAGTATATAAACCTTTGCGGCCGTGTTTATCAATAATAGCTTGAGCACAAGCAAGTCGGTATGCGCCAACCAATTCAAGTTGTGAGCCGTCCCATAAAACCAAGTGCTGATAATCCATATCGTACTTATCAATATCACGACGCTTACCACTGCCTTCACCAACAGTGCGAAACGAAATCTCTCGTAACCGGCCAAGCTCTCTGAAAATCGCTGAGCTGCCTTGATATTGATAAAGGTATATCTGCATGCCGTCTTGAGTTGTGCCTAATAGCTCACACTGTTCGATGGCTTTTTTTAGTTCCTTGCGGCATTCTGAGGAGGCGATGGGTGCTTGTGTTTTAAGCGGTAAGGTTTTCTTTGAGGTAAGTGCATAAAGCTGCTTACGGATCAGATTGACTACTTCTTTGTCTTTGAGGTTTTCAATTAAATAAGACTCTGGAGGTATCGATGCGCCAATTTCAAACTCTAATGATTTTTGTCGTTGTTTAAACATTTCTTTAACCAGTAATAAACTCGCTAAAGGCTTGTAAATCATCGATGTGCCATAAAAAAGTGGGCTATTTTTGGCTTTAATAAAAATCGGTAAAATTGGCGCATTGGCTTTTTTTGCGATCCGTAAAAAACCACTATTCCACTTGCAATCTTTAATTCCGGTAGGGCTTAAACGCGACACTTCACCTGCTGGGAAAATGAGAATGGCCCCAGCTTCTTTAAGGTGCTGGTGGATATTATTGAGTTCTTGCTTTTTACTGTCACCCGATAAATTATCGACCGGCAGTAATAATGAGTGCATTGGCGTAACTGACATTAACATGCGATTGGCAACGACCTTTAAATCCTTACGAACACTTGATAATACTTTAATTAATGCCAGTGCATCTAAAGAGCCAATAGGGTGGTTAGCAACAATAACTAACTTACCCTCACTAGGAATATTCTCAATCTGCTTTGGCTTGTAGCGAGTATCAAAATCTAGTTCATCCAACACTTGCTCAACAAACTCAATGCCTTGTAAGTGCGGGTAGGCATCACCAAATGCAACAAATTCTTGTTCGTGAAGCAAATAACCTAACCCTTTTTTAACTAAACTTTTTACTTTAGGTGAGTTTTCTAATTGTGGTAGATTTGCTGCGATTACTTTATCAACACTGATCATAATTACCTCGTTTGCATATGGTGATCAATATATCGCCAGAGTAAAAGCTTGCCATGACAATTAGGTTGCAGTTGTGTGACTTTTTAAAGAGCCGAGCAGTAATTCGATTAGATTAAATGTTTTAACAAAGGTTATACTCTTTGCAAATCAACAACTCTATAGGCATAACATGAGCGTACTCGTTGCGATTAGTGGACGTGATTGCAGTAAAATTATTACTGCGTTAGCGACTAAATTACCCGATGTAAAAATTTCACAGTGGCCAGATTGTGATAACTTAGAGGATGTTGAATTTGTGCTTGCTTGGCTGGCACCTGCAGATATGTGGGCACAACTACCAAATTTAAAAGTAGTTTCTTCATTTGGCGCAGGGGTCGATAGCATTGATTTAAACTTACTCCCTGACAATGTCGTTGTGACACGCATCGTTGATGAAAATTTAGCTCATGATATGGCAGAGTATGTGCTTACCCATATTTTAGCGCATAAGTTAAGGCTTAAAGACTATGTGATTAAGCAACAACAACGACAATGGCTGCCAAAACGCGCTTATAGTCATAATCATGTTGTGATTTTAGGTTTTGGTGAGTTAGGACAAAGCTGCGCTAAACGTTTACTGGCTAATAATTTTACCGTAAGTGCATTTTCACAAAACCCTAAAAATATACCCGAAGTAAATTGTATTCATCAAGCAAGTGAGTTACCGAGTTTGTTAGCACAAGCTGATTATCTCGTGTGTTTATTTCCACTAACCACGCAAACGAAGGGCTTTATTAATCGCAACTTATTAATGCAGCTACCAAGTCATGCCGTGCTCATCAATGTAGCGCGAGGCCAGCACGTCGTTGCAGACGATTTACTTTGGGCATTAGATAATCAAATTATAAGAGGAGCAACATTGGATGTTTTTGCACAAGAGCCATTAGCTGCAGAGCATCCTTTTTGGCATCATTCAGCGGTTACAATGACTCCCCATTGCGCGGCATTGTCTGATCTGGAAACTGTAACGCAGCAGATTGCTAATAATGTACAACGTATGAAAACAGGCCTTAAATTAAATAATCAGGTTGATAGAACAAAAGGTTATTAAAAGTTCAGCGACAATAGCGTAGTACATCTTGTTAACATCTGTAATTTTAGTTAGTCTAGGTAATTCAAAAAACACTAACAATAATAATAAGGTGTACAATGAAACAGCATCAAACAGGCGTTAAATTTAGCATTATCGTTATTTCAGTGGTCTTAATGGGTGTGTCTGCATGGTTTAATCAAGCTAATGCAAGTGAACAAGCCCCCGTTTTACAAAGCCAAACAGAATAAATAGAACCAACAATTGATATCGAAGCCGGGTTAGCGTTTACTATGACGCTCCCGGTTCTCACTCTTCTTCTCATCACTTTTTTTAATTAAGACATAGCTTGCACCACTGCCACCATGATGCCTAAGCGCACTATGAAAGGCTAATACGCAGTCAATTTCTTGTAGCCATTTATTGGTATAACTTTTTAACACCCCAGGGATCTTTTTATTTTTGATACCAGTGCCGTGGCGGATCACTACCACACGAATATTACTTTTTTGGCAATCAGTTATAAATTCAAATAAGGCTTGGCGTGCGTTTTTTAGTGTTTGGCCATGTAAGTCAAGTGTCGCATCAAGCTGATACTTAGCTAATCGAAGATTTTTAAATACAGCATCTTGCACTCCCGCATTTTTATAACTCAATAGTGCATTAGGCTCTAATAGCTCGACTAATTCACTACGTAGATAATTTTCATCGATGTTTAAATTTAATTCTGCGGCTTTGCGTTTTTGTTGCTGGGCTAAAGAGGGGCCAGTTAAGTGTTGTGATGGTTCGATCGTATCGTGATCTAGGCGAGCAACGTCTTCCATAGACGTTAAAAATAAATCAGAGTCAGTTAAAGGCATAGTGATACCCAAAGTAGCATAATACGCCGATGATTTTAACTTAGTTCATTTTGCTGCCCAAGTTCTATTCGCGCAAAAAAATACCCTACCGAGCAAAGCCCGGTAGGGTACATAAAATTATCTAGGGAGAGATATTAATTTTGCGGCACATTTAATTGCCCAAAGGTATAAACCTTGAACAAGTAAAACGTGTTTATCAACACTAAACTCATGTTTGAAATAACACTCGACGACATTAAATCCAAGCTAAATGACAAAAACAGTAAAGCACAGGCGCTGATCGCCGCTACACGCAGTATTGTTAATTGATTGATAAAAAACGCCCCTAATCCTAGGGCTAACAGGATAATATTTAAAAGCCAATCTAGCTCGTTTAGCATGGTTGTATCGTTGTTCAAGTGTTGAAAAAAGGAGCGCCATTATGTTGATATTTTGCGCACCTTTCAACCAAGTAATTTTATATTTTCAGATTAGTTTTTTTAATCCAAAATTAATTTTTGTAATGCAGAAAAAAAGCCGGCTTGTTCGGTTACTCGATATTTTTGACAAGTATCTGGTTGCTTATTGTTTTGACATAAATAAAGGCTATTACGCGCTAAATCGGCATTTGGCTGCAAATTTGAGTCAAATAACATGGCGCCATAACCAAACAGTCCCGGCCAATATACACTTTGCGTTACTAATCCTAATTTTTCATAGGTTAATAACTGTGGTTTGGGGATAACTAAAATAGTAAACACAATAACACCCGCTACAATAATGCCTGTGCGGCTTTTTTTTGTTTCAGCTAATTCACTACTAGCAGTTTGTGTTTGTGCTTGCGTGACGTTTGCCTGAGCAGGCGCTTTTCGCTTGTTAGTTGGTGCCGTTGGTTTTTTTCGTTGAGGCGTTTTTCCTAGCAAGGATTGTTTTTTTATATTATTTGACATAAAGCAAATCTGGCCTTTTAAGCAGAGCTCTCTATAATGAGATTATTAAATTAGAAAAGTTATTAAGCATAATAACTTAAACCTAGTTCATAACCTACGGGGATCAACAATGAATACGCAGCTTTCAATTTTAATAGTGGATGATGTGGGAACAGTGCGCAGCTTTCTCCATCAAACATTAATGCACTTAGGTATTGAAAATGTTAGAGAAGCGTCGACAGCTGCGCAATGTATAAGTGCTTGCCAAGCGGCCGATTATAATATTATTTTTTTAGATATTGAGTTGCCAGACGGTGATGGTAAAGAGATTATCGCGCAGATCAATGAAATAAACCCACAAACTAATGTCGTTATGGTATCGGCTCACTCAACGGTTGAGAATGTTAAAGATGCAATCGATAAAGGGGCTAAAGGATTTGTGGTAAAACCATTTACACCGAAGAAAATAGCGGCAATGTTGAAAAAGTTTTATCCAGAATTAGACGTTGTTTAACGCAACAACAGTGTTTAAATAATTTTAAGCGTTAAATGATAGATATAAAAAAACCGGTCAAGACCGGTTTTTTATATTCTAGCAAAAACAAATTATAGCGCTTTGATCTTAGCTGCTATGCGGCTCTTATGACGAGCTGCTTTGTTTTTGTGAATTAGACCTTTAGTTGCATAACGGTCTAAAATAGGTGTAGCAACTGCGAAAGCTTGCTGTGCAGCTTCCTTGTCGCCCGCTTCAATAGCAACAACTACTTTTTTGAAGTATGTACGCATCATTGAACGACGGCTTGCGTTATGCTGACGGTTTTTTTCGCTAGTGATAGCGCGTTTTTTTGCAGACTTGATGTTAGCCAAGGTTTGCTCCTAACAATCTTAAAATAAGCTTAATTTAAAGGCCGTGGAATATGCCTTTTTTAATCGTGAATGTCAATAAAAATTTGACATACCAAGAAAAACTGCTCCTATATAACGAACATCAATTTGCCGCTCTAGCACAGTTAATACCGCTATTGTAACAAAGGCGGTGAGTTCAGCCTAGTGCTTTAGAGCGATTTATAAAAAAGACTGTGGCATAATTGGTTTTATCGTTGGTTTTAAAGCAGGTTTAGTGTGGCAAAAGGATTATTTCGTTCCGGTATGATTGTAAGTGCAATGACAATGATATCGCGTGTTTTAGGATTAGTGCGAGATGCTGTTGTCGCAAATTTACTTGGCGCAGGTGCTGCCGCCGACGTTTTTTTATTTGCTAATCGCATTCCCAACTTTTTACGCCGCTTATTTGCTGAAGGGGCATTTGCGCAAGCATTTGTGCCCGTTTTGTCGGAAATCAAACAGCAACAAGGAGACGACAAAGTCAGGCTGTTTGTTGCTCAAGCCGCTGGCACACTTGGTACTATTTTATTGGTTGTAACTATAATCGGTGTAATTGCATCGCCAATTATTGCAGCACTATTTGGTACTGGGTGGTTTATTGAGTGGTGGCAAGGTGGCCCAGACGGTGAAAAATTTGTATTAGCCAGTAGTTTACTTAAGCTAACGTTCCCTTATTTATTTTTTGTAAGTCTTGTTGCACTCAGTGGCGCGGTGATGAATGTTTATAATCGTTTTGCTGTTGCGGCCTTTACGCCAGTGCTGTTGAATATTTCGATTATTGCCTGTGCAATCTTATTACACGATAAATTCTCGGTTGGTGCTTATTCGCTAGCTATTGGTGTGTTTGTCGGTGGAGTGGTGCAGTTATTGTTTCAATTGCCGTTTCTGTACCGAGCGAAAATGCTCAGTAAACCACGTTGGGCCTGGCAAGACGAAAATGTAAAAAAAGTCCGTAAGTTAATGTTACCGGCTTTGTTTGGGGTATCTATTAGTCAAATTAATCTACTGCTTGATACCATGATTGCGTCATTGTTAATGACAGGGTCAATTGCTTGGTTATATTATTCTGACCGGCTAATCGAATTTCCACTGGGGTTATTTGGCATTGGTATCGCGACGGTTATTTTACCTGCGCTATCTAAATTACATAGCAGCGAAAAAAGCAGCGATTTTCAGCACACCTTAGATTGGGGAGTGCGGTTTGTGATCTTTTTAGGCTTACCTGCGATGATTGGTTTGATGATCATTAGCCCGTTAATCATCTCTGTATTATTTGATCATGGCGCGTTTAGTCAAGGTGATGTCGATCATGTTCAGGCCGTGAGTTTAGGGGTGATGGCTTACTCTGTTGGGCTTGTCAGTTTTATGTTGATCAAAGTTTTAGCGCCGGGATTTTATGCACGTCAAGACACTAAAACTCCGGTGCGTATTGGCATTATTACGCTGGTGTTGAACATGGTTTTTAATATTATGTTAGCACCGTTTATAGGTTACTTAGGATTGGCGCTTGCGACTTCAATGTCGGCCAGTTGTAATGCGTATCTGCTTTATCGTCAATTAAGCAAAGAGCAGGTTTATCAGTTTTCGCGTTTTAGTTTATTGTTTACCTGCAAATGTTTGCTCGCCGCTTTATTGATGGGGGCTGTAGTTTGGTACGCTGCGACACAGTTTTTATGGCGTCAGTGGCATTTTAGTGAGCAAGTTGTTTTATTGATAGGTTTACTCGCTCTGGCAGGGGGGGTGTACTTTTTAGTGTTGTTTTTACTCGGGGTAAGACTAAATACCATAAAAAACGTTGTTAGTGCTCAATCAGACTAAAAAAATCAACTGAAACTCGCATCTTGAGGTGGTTTGGGTATAATCGGTGATTCTGTAACCCAAGTGAAATTTTACTCGGTACATAACGCTTACAAAGGCATTAGGTGGCATGGAGTTAATTAGAGGTATCCACAATATTCGCACACAGCATTATGGTTGTGTGTTGACCATTGGTAATTTTGATGGTGTGCACTTAGGTCATGGTGAAGTACTCAATGGATTACTCAATGACGCTAAAAAATATAACTTACCGAGTACGGTAATGTTATTTGAGCCTCAGCCACAAGAGTTTTTTGCCAAAGATAATGCGCCAGCTCGATTAACGCGGTTACGCGATAAGCTAGGTCTGTTAGCAAAGTTAGGCGTTGAACGGGTAATTTGTATTAGTTTTAATCAGCAATTTGCCAATATGGAAGCAGAGCAATTTGTAACAGAGATACTGATCAACAAGTTGGGTGTCAAAGCGCTAACCGTAGGTGATGATTTTCGCTTTGGTAAAAGACGTCAAGGTGACTTTAATTTACTAAAAAAAATGGGCCTCGCGGCTCATATGGATGTAAAAAGCACCGCGAGTTTTCGGCAATTAAATGCTAGAGTAAGCAGCACCTTGATCCGCCAAGCATTAGCTGAAGGTCAGTTAGCGCAAGCCAAAGCGATGCTAGGTCATGATTACGCAATATCAGGGCGAGTGATTCATGGCTGGAAACGCGGTCGTGAATTAGGGTTTAGGACTGCAAATATTGCGTTAAAGCGGCAAGTATGCCCTGTAAATGGGGTGTTTGCGGTACAAGTAACGTTAAACGATAAAACAGTGTATGGGGTTGCAAATATTGGCAACAAACCCACATTTAATGGAACACGCGCATTATTAGAAGTTCATCTGTTCGACTTTGCGCAAGATATTTATGGACAGTTTATGCACGTGGAGTTAATTAAAAAGCTTCGCGATGAGAAAAAATTCGAGACATTAACACAATTGACGGCACAAATAGCAACTGATGTTGCTGCCGCTAAACAGTGTTTTGGTTTAAATTAGGTAGCCGATACGGAAACTAGGATTAATGAGCGACTACAAGCATACTTTGAATTTACCGGAAACGACGTTTCCAATGCGCGGCAATTTGGCACAACGTGAGCCAAAAATGCTTAAGACATGGTATGAAGACGACCTGTACGGTCAAATTCGCAACGCTAAGAAAGGTAAAAAAACCTTTATTTTGCATGACGGCCCTCCGTATGCGAACGGCGATATCCATTTAGGTCATTCAGTAAATAAAATTCTAAAAGATATTATTGTTAAATCAAAAACCTTATCTGATTTTGATGCGCCTTACGTACCTGGTTGGGATTGCCATGGTCTACCGATTGAATTAATGGTAGAGAAAAAAGTGGGTAAGCCAGGCGTGAAAGTCACGGCTGCAGAATTCCGTGAGAAATGTCGTGAATACGCGAAAAAACAAGTTGAAGGCCAAAAAGTTGATTTTAAACGTTTAGGCGTATTTGCTGATTGGGATAAGCCTTACTTAACCATGAATTTTGACTTCGAAGCAAACGCAATTCGTGTGCTTGGACGTATCATCGAAAAAGGCCATTTACACAAAGGCGCTAAGCCTGTGCATTGGTGTACTGATTGTGGTTCTGCATTGGCCGAGGCTGAGGTTGAATATCAAGATAAGCAATCACCAGCGATTGATGTGCGTTTTGAATTTGTTGATCAAGCGGCCGTTGTTAGTGCCTTTGATTTAAAAGCCGATCATGAAGGTAAAGGTACAGTCAGTACAGTGATCTGGACAACTACACCATGGACACTGCCAGCTAACCGTGCGGTTGCCGTGCATGCTGAACTAGAATATGCCTTAGTGCAAGTTGATGATGACGGCGCGCAGCAGCGTTTGATTATAGGGTCAGAGCTAGTTAAAGATGCAATGGATCGCTACGGCTTTAAGCACTTTCACGTATTAGGTTATGTAACGGGTTCAGCACTTGAAAATTTACAAGTGGCGCATCCATTTTACGATTTTAATGTACCAGTGATTGTGGCCGATCATGTTACTACTGATTCTGGTACGGGTATCGTGCATACAGCACCTGGCCACGGTCAAGAAGATTTCGTGGCAGGTCTACAATACGGCTTAGAGGTGGCTAACCCGGTTGGTGCAAATGGTGTTTATTTACCTGACACTGAGCTTTTTGCAGGTCAACATGTATTCAAAGCCAATGCGAGTGTAGTTGATGTGCTGACTGAGCGTAATGCGCTTATGCATCACCATGCCTTAACGCACAGTTACCCGCATTGCTGGCGTCATAAAACGCCAATTATTTTCCGTGCAACGCCGCAGTGGTTCATTAGTATGGATCAAGCTAATTTGCGCCAAGATTCATTAAAAGAGATTAAAAACACTCAGTGGTTGCCAGAATGGGGCGAAAGCCGCATAGCAAACATGGTTGAAGGTCGCCCGGATTGGTGTATTTCGCGTCAACGTACCTGGGGTGTTCCAATTGCACTGTTTGTTGATAAAGACACCGGTGCTCTTCATCCTGATACTCAAGCTTTGATTGAAAAAGCAGCCCTGCTGGTTGAAAAATCCGGTATTCAAGCATGGTACGACTTAGAGCCTGCAACTTTACTTGGTGAAGCTGATGCTCAGCAATACATGAAAGTGCAAGATACATTAGATGTATGGTTTGATTCTGGTGTAACGCACGCCTGTGTGGTTGATGCTCGTGAAGATTTAGTTGGTCCAGCTGATTTATACTTAGAAGGCTCAGATCAACACCGCGGTTGGTTTATGTCATCAATGATGACGTCAGTGGCAATTAATGGTCATGCACCATATCGTCAAGTGCTAACTCACGGTTTCACTGTGGATGAAAACGGCCGTAAGATGTCAAAATCGCTAGGTAACGTTATTTCACCACAGAATGTGATGAATAAACTCGGTGCAGATATTTTACGCTTGTGGGTTGCTTCAACTGATTACACTGCAGAAATGACCGTATCAGATGAAATCTTCAACCGTTCTGCGGATCGCTACCGTCGTATTCGTAACACTAGCCGTTACTTACTCGCTAACTTAAGTGGTTTTGATCCTAAAACTGACCAAGTAGCTATTGATGACATGGTTGAACTTGATCGTTGGATTGTTGGCCGTGCGGCGCAATTACAAGATGAAATTTTGGCGGCTTACGAAAGTTACCAAATGCTCCAAGTAACGCAAAAGCTAATGAACTTCTGTACTGGTGAGCTTGGTTCATTCTATTTAGATGTGATCAAAGACCGTCAATACACAGCGAAAAGCGATAGTCATGCCCGTCGTTCATGTCAAACAGCTCTATATCATATTGCCGAAGCTATGACGCGCTGGATGGCGCCAATCATGAGCTTTACCGCGCAAGAGATTTGGCAAGCACTGCCAGGTGAGCGTGACCAATATGTGTTTACCTCAGTTTGGTATGATGGCTTAAAAGCGGTTGGCGAAGGCCAGTTTAGTAATGACGATTGGTTAACGATTCTTACTGTGCGTGATGAAGTAAACCGTGTGTTAGAAGGTGCACGTAAAGAAGACGTGATCGGTGCGACACTCCAAGCTAATGTGAATATTTTTGCCAATGCAGAGCTTGCAGCTAAATTAGCAGCTTTGGGTGATGAGCTTCGCTTTGTATTCTTAACATCTAACGTTACTGTTACAGCCGTTGATACACAACCAGATGCAACTCAAACAACTGAAATTGAAGGCTTATACATCAGCGTATCAGCTACCGACGCACAAAAGTGCGAACGTTGTTGGCATTACTGTGATGATGTAGGTGCAAATCCTGCGCATCCAGAAATTTGTGGTCGTTGTGTTAGCAATGTAGATGGCGAAGGCGAAACACGCCAATTCGCATAGGAGTAGGAAGTGAGCAAACTAGCCCAAAAAAGTGGTTTAGTGTGGCTTTGGTTAAGTTTGCTACTTTTAGTAGCAGACTTTGCCAGTAAAACACTGGTTGTTAAAACCATGAATTTACGCGAATCAATTGATATATTGCCATTTTTCAATCTAACCTATGTGCATAACTATGGCGCAGCTTTTAGTTTTTTAAGTGAAGCGGGTGGTTGGCAACGTTGGTTTTTAAGCGTTATTGCTATTTCAATCAGCGTATTATTGATCTGGTGGCTAAAACGTTTACCTGCCACTAATAAAATTTTATGCAGTGCTTATTCGTTAGTATTAGCGGGCGCAATTGGCAACTTATATGACCGTATCAGCCATGGTTATGTGATTGACTTTTTACACTTTTATTATGAAAGCTGGAATTTCCCTGCGTTCAATATTGCCGACAGTGCGATTTGTATTGGTGCCGCATTATTATTATTTGATGCCTTTACTGGCGAAAGTCCTAAGGAGCAAAAAGCATGAGCCAAGCAGTTATAGGTGAAAAATCAGAGGTTATTTTTCATTTTTCAATTAAGCTATCGGATGGCTCTGCGGCAGATTCAACCAAAGTGCATAATAAGCCTGCAAAATTAACGATGGGTGATGGTAGTCTAACGGCTAACTTTGAAAAATGCTTATTTGGTTTAGCGTCTGGTGACAGCAAGTCATTTGAACTTGAGCCAGAAGATGCTTTTGGTCAACCAAACCCAGATAATATTTACTATGTAGACCGTAGTAAGTTTGGCCCAGAAACGCCGGCAAAAATTGGCTCTATTATTGCGTTTACTCAACCTGATGGTACCGAATTACCAGGAGTTGTTCGTGAAGTGCAGGGTGAGTCTGTGACCATCGATTTTAATCATCCGCTTGCAGGTCAACGTTTAACTTTTGAAGTTGATATTTTAGAGGTGAACGGGTAATGGAAATTTTATTGGCAAATCCGCGCGGTTTTTGTGCGGGAGTCGACCGTGCGATTAGTATCGTTGAACGTGCGTTAGATATCTTTGAAAAACCGATCTATGTGCGCCATGAAGTTGTCCATAACCGCTACGTGGTAGATGGTTTGAAAAGACGTGGTGCGGTGTTTGTTGAAGAATTGGATCAAGTGCCAGACGACAGCATTGTTATTTTTAGTGCCCATGGCGTGTCACAAGCTGTACGCAGTGAAGCTAAGCGTCGAGATTTAAAAGTATTTGATGCAACATGTCCATTGGTCACTAAAGTGCATATGGAAGTGACCCGCGCTAGTCGTAAAGGTATCGAGTGTATTTTAATTGGTCATCATGGTCACCCTGAAGTTGAAGGCACCATGGGGCAATACGATAACGCTAAAGGTGGTATTTATTTAGTTGAAACGCCTGAAGATGTTGCCAAACTAAACGTGAAAAATCCAAATAACTTATTTTATTGTAGCCAAACTACA
Source organism: Pseudoalteromonas sp. SG41-2 (assembly GCF_014164535.1). Lineage (NCBI taxonomy): Bacteria > Pseudomonadati > Pseudomonadota > Gammaproteobacteria > Alteromonadales > Pseudoalteromonadaceae > Pseudoalteromonas > Pseudoalteromonas sp. SG41-2. The sequence continues at coordinate 225,471 of NZ_JACJFK010000002.1, forward strand.
TTATCGGTAGATGATACCGCAGATGTTATAGATGGCTTAAGAAGTAAGTTTCCAGCGATTGATGGCCCACGTAAAGACGATATTTGTTACGCCACACAAAATCGCCAAGATGCGGTACGTGACTTAGCTGATAAAGTAGATGTGTTATTAGTTGTTGGTGCTAAAAATAGCTCAAATTCAAATCGGTTACGTGAACTTGCTGATAAAATGGGTACTGTTGCTTACTTAATTGATGACGCCAGTAATGTTGAAGATCAATGGTTTACTAATGTCAATGCGGTTGGTGTTACCGCGGGTGCATCAGCCCCTGAAGTGCTTGTACAACAAGTGATTAACCGCCTTAAAGAATTAGGCGGTAAACAGGTTATTGAAAACCCAGGCGAAGTAGAAAATATCGTATTTGCTGTACCCGTTGAGCTACGCTAACCTTAGCGTACTGACAGGACATTTTTAAGGAGCGCGCAATGAGCAAGTCGGTGCAAACCAATACTTTGCTTTTTGCGGCGCTGTTTAAAGAACGCGGCGTACTTGCTACCTTAGTCGTTGCGCAAGTTATCGCCACTATACTAGCTTTCGCTCCTGCAACTGCGGATGATATTTGGATCCGCCTCGGCGGGATCAGCCTGTTTTTACATCTCACATTTTTGTCTAGTCTAACTTGGCTTTACTTACTACGTAAACCACTTGCACACTTGAGTCAGCCTTGGCAATTAAGTGCTTTAATGGCTTCATTACTACTTACAACGGCAGTTTTCAGCGGATTGTTAGTGACCTATGGAGGCGACTTTATTGCACAACAACATACTTATCAGTTTATTTTAAGAAACTTATTAGTCGCTTTTTTAGTCACCGCATTATTTATTCAATTTTTAACTATTCATTTTGAAAAAGACCAGCAAACTAATGCGTTGGCTCGCGCAGAGCTAGATGCCTTACAGGCACGTATTCGTCCGCATTTTTTATACAACAGCCTCAATACCGCAGCGGAGCTTACACATTATGATCCTCAAGCTGCAGAGCAAGCGATTTTAGCGCTCGCGGCATTATCTCAAGCGGCAATGCGAGTGGGGAAAGAGACTGCACTAAGTGATGAAATAGCACTGACTCAGCAATATATTGCGCTTGAAAGTTGGCGGTTTGCTGATCGTTTACAAGTCAACTGGCAATTACCGGAGCAATTGCCAGAGATAACTATTCCGTGCTTAACATTACAACCACTGCTAGAGAATGCTGTTTGTCACGGTGTTGAGCCTTCATTGACTGGCGCTATAATTTATGTCGAGTTACATATTAGTAAACGCTCGTTAGTCATTTTAGTTGAAAACCCAATCTCGTCGCAGCAGCAAAAACGCTCAGGAAATGGTATGGCACTGAATAATATTCGCCAGCGGTTAGATCTTTATTATCAAGGTCATGCAAAGCTGACAATGACAACACGAGGTGATATTTTTCGGGTCAAGTTAGTGCTGCCCCTGGCTATTAATAATGCCAAGGAGCAAGCATGAAGGTACTCATAGTTGATGATGAGCCATTAGCACGTGCTCGCTTACAGCGATTACTTGCTCATTACCCAGACTATAACCATGCAGCACAAGCAAGTAATGGCAACGAGGCTTTGCAACAAGTGAAGCTGCAGGCTCCTGATATTGTATTTCTGGATGTTGATATGCCTGCTATGAGCGGTTTAGAAGTTGCAACACAATTGAATAAGTTGTCTGTCCCTCCAGCTATTATTTTCGTCACCGCTCATCCTGAGCATGCCTTAGAAGCATTGCAACTCAGTGCTGCGGGTTATTTAGTAAAACCTGTGACGGAGCAAAATTTAGCAAAAGCAATAGATCAACTAGGCCGTTTAACGCGCGCCCATCTACAAAAGCAACGTCCAGCGGCAATCAGTTATCAGCTTGCGGGGGTAACACGCAGTGTGGCATTAGAGGATGTGTGTTATGTCATAGCGGAAGAGAAATACACGCGTTTAGTTTTTACTAACGGTGAGGCATTGCTTGATCAAAGCTTAAAACAACTCGAGCAGGATTATCCTACACAGTTATTACGAATTCACCGCAAGATAGTGATCAATCTGTCCCGGCTAATCGCTCTAAAAAAAGCTGAAGATGGCAGTCATGTGGTTTTATTAGAAGGTTGTAGTTGTTTATTACCAGTAAGTAGACGCGCCTATAAATCAGTAAAAGAGCATCTTTAAACACATTAAATTTTGCAGCAAAAATGCATAGTTAACCATTCATCAACAAATATAACCGTTCATCCTAACCCATCTTGTATCTACATATTATTAGCATATCCTTATAATCAGATAGTTTATATTGGGTGTACTATGAGGTCCATCAAGCATACATCGCAACATGGTTTTACGTTAATTGAGGTTTTAATTGCGTTTGTAATTTTAAGCTTTGGCTTGCTCGGTGCGGTCGCACTACAAGCAAAAGCAAAACAAGCCAGCTTCGACTCTATGCAACGAGCAGCAGCAGTTGCTTTAGGTAATGACATTATTCAACGGATACGAGCAAATGACCGAGTTGCGTCAATCACTCAGTATAATGGCACATTCACCAGTAACACAGCACTTAAGCAGTCTAGAACATGTTACACCGACACATGTAGCTCAGCTCAAATAGCTGCTCTAGATCGCCAACAATGGATCCGTGCAATACAAGCACGAGAAAATACCGGCGCTTTAGACGGCGCAACTGTATGTATAGATAATACAGCTGTAGCTAATAGTAATGGTAAAGCGTTTGATATTGAAGTCGTAGTTAGTTGGCAAGGGCGCCAAGAGATCACCGCAAATGCAGATACCCAAAAGCTAGCGTGTGGCGAGAATAATAATAATCGTCGGATCATGGTATTAAAAAGTTACATTTACTTAAGGAGCTAATATGAAGCAGCAAGGTTTCACTTTAGTTGAAATGATGGTCGCATTGTTTATCGGTGGTTTAGTGCTTGGCGGAGTGATGTTCACTTATATCAGCATGAAAGTAACGACTAGAGATACGATGACGATCGGCGAGTTACAAGAAACCGGTCGTTTAGCGCTGAATATTATGCAACGTGATATTGAGCAAATAGGTTTTTGGGGTACATTTTATGAAGATTCATTTTCGAAAGAAAACACGAATACATTAGCAAATCCGACTCCGGATTGTTCTGAAGGTCTTAATAATGGTAGTTTTCCTGTTTTTAGCGCAAACAGTAATTTTCGTTCTGTGTATGCTATTGAATCTACAGGCGGTGCACAGCTTAACTGTATTCCAGATTCACAAGATAATACCGATATTTTACAGGTGAAGTTTTTAGAGGGTTTACAAATTGCTCCTGCCGATACCAGTTCCAACATGTACTATTTTATTGCCGAGCAAGAGCGTGCTGAATTTAGACGTGGGCCCATTGCCGCTGGGACTATTAACGGTAATGCGACGATTTGGCGTTATCGCCATCATGTTTATTATATAGACGAACAACCTTTTCAATTTAATGGTGAAAATATCGATGTACCAGTACTGATGCGTCGTCGTTTAACCCCAAATGGTGGCATGAATCCTGAAACCATCATGGAAGGAGTTGAAAATATGCGGTTTCTATTTGGTTTAGATACCAATAACGACAACCGCGTGGATACCTATCGAAGCATTAGCAAAATGACACCAACAGATTGGGAAAATCGCAGAGGTATTCTGACTGTGCAAGTATTTATTTTAGTGCGAGCTCTTCATGAGGATGCTGATTTAAATCAGCTAAACCAAACGTATACTTTGGGTGAGGATGCAGATCAACGAGTGCTTAGGTTTAATGATCGGTTTCGTCGGGCTTTATTTACAACAACTATTCGTTTAAATAATGTGGGGGCAAACTTATGGCGCATTTAAAATTTGCAAGCAAACAACAAGGTGTGGTGTTAATTATAGCGCTCATCATGGTAGTTGCTGTTACAGGTATTGCCGTGACGCTGATGAGCAGTAGTAGTGTTGATATGAAAATTACCAATGCAGCCTTTGAGCGCGAAGAAGCAGAAAATGCTCTCATGGGTGATGTACAACAAGTCATTGCTACTGAAGCAACTCAAGGTGGCACAAGCCATTTTTTATACACGCAAGCTCAAATACCCGGTGGCACTATTGAGTTACCTAAAATTGACGATACGACAAATATAATGAGTAATTTAAATAATGGTGTATTAGATTTACCTTGTCCTCGAAAATTTAATTTTACAGCTGGCATTTCGTGCAACATGGTGCAAGTGAACAGCACTATAACGTACGGCTCAAAAAGCAAACATACTATAACAGTAACGTCAGGCATCGCCCAGGAAATGGCAAGTTTGAATACTGGTGGCTAAGTGAGTGAGTAAAGATGATGAAGTTTAAAAAGTTAGTTACGAATATTTCACTCAGTATTGCGGTACTCTTGAGTATGCAAAGCTATGCTGAAGACATTGAATTATATGTAAATCATAATGTTAAAATAAATGAAAAGCCGCGTGTCCTAATAGTTTTCGATACCTCTGGTAGTATGGCATTTTCGACCAAAACCGGTAATAGTTGTGGTTATAATTACTCATCAGGGAAATATACACTATGTTCCGACAGCCGCTTAGGGGTTGCTAAAAATGCTATCTCAGACTTAGTTGACGATAATGAGGACATTGATTTTGGCCTAATGCGCTTTAATGGCGATAATGGTGGGTACGTGATGGCGCGTTTAGGCTCATCACGTAAAACTGTGCTCGATGAAGTGAAAAAATTACCTGCTGATGGTGCAACACCTTTAGCGGAAACCCTGTGGGAAGCCTATTTGTATATTACAGGGAGCTCTGTTTATTACGGTACTAATACGAATGATCGTGACTTTACCGCTGAATCGGGTCGTATATATAAATCACCCTTCGAGCCAGTTAAAGGTGAGCCTGAGCGTTGTGATAATTCAGTCAATATTATTTTGATGACCGATGGTGACCCATCGAATGACTCGAATCGCAACGGTGATATTAATAATTTACATCGTTATTACTTTAATAATAGCAATGGCCCCGTTGTAAGTGGTAGCTATTTAGCGGCATTAGCTAAGGTGATCCATGGTACTAAAGATGTAAAAATCGATTTATATCCAAATACACCAAAAGTAGATGATATTGGCCGTGTTTATGCAATCGGCTTTGGCTCTGGAATGAGCGCAAGTGGTAAAGACTTACTGGATCAGACTGCCAAGCTGGGTGGTGGTGAGTATTTACATGCTGATACCTCAGAGCAGCTATCTGAAGCATTAAAGAATACTATTACCCAGATCCGGTCGGTGAACGACACTTTTACTTCACCTTCTTTAGCAAGTAACAACGTTGACCAAACTCGCAGTAGAGAGTCAATTTACTACGCGATGTTTTACCCTGAATCAGGTGCACGTTGGCGTGGTAACTTAAAGAAACTGAAAGTTAAAGGCGCTGAAATAGTTGGTTTAAATAATCTTCCTGCACTAAATGATGATGGCCTTATTGATAAATCGACCAAGACTTTTTGGTTGCCAAGTAATGAAGAAGCTGATGGCAATAATGTACAACGTGGCGGGGTAAATTCTCATTTATCACTGCTAGCGCAACGTACACTCTATACAGATGCGGGAAGTAGTGGTTTAGTAGAGTTTAACAATAATGCACTTACTTCAGCCTTGGGGAGCACTTTGGCCCTTGCAAATAGCTTTGGTATAAGTAGTACAAATATTTCAAGTACCATTGATTGGGCAAGAGGGATCGATGTTGATGATGAAGACGGAGATGGCTCTCGTCGCGATCAACGTAAAGACATATTTGGCGATCCACTGCATTCAAAACCAGTCACTGTCGATTATGGTGATGGTGATGTTCGAATTTTGATTGGTACGAATGCAGGTTTTTTGCATATGTTCCAAGATAAAGACGACAAAGTTAATGAGACATGGGCATTTATTCCTAAAAGTCTTTATAAAATCATTGATCCGCTTCGCAATAACCAAGCCGATACAAAAGTCTATGGTGTTGATGGACCTATATCGGTATTTTTTGATGATAAAGATCGTGATGGTAAAGTGAATGGTAGTGACAGGGTTTGGGCTTTCTTTGGCTTACGTCGAGGTGGTAATTATTATTATGGATTAGATATTACTAACCCTAACTCGCCAAAGTTAATGTGGACAATTCAAGGTGGAACAGGCGATTTTAAAGAGTTAGCGCAAACGTGGTCTGAACCAACAGTGTCATTTATTAATTTGACCGGTTATAAAAACAAGCCCGTGCTGATTTTTGGTGCAGGTTATGATACTAACAAAGATAATGTTGCTCGCACTAATGATAAGAAAGGTCGCGGTATTTTTATTGTTGATGCGCAATCGGGCAGCGTGGTTTGGTCGTTGACACCTGAAAGTGGCTTTAAAGGTGAGCACAGTATTGCCGCCAATATTAGTACACTTGATTCAGATTATGATGGTTACGTAGATCGTATCTATGCAACAGATACGGGAGGTGCGGTATGGCGAGTGGATATGCCCTCAGATAATCCTAATGATAACACTAACCCGTGGAGCCACTTTAAATTAGCCGATTTAGGCAATAGTTTGGCTACGCAAGATCGTCGTTTTTTCTATAAGCCAATGATTGCGCGTACTATGTACAGTAAAGTAACAAATACCACAACCAATGGTAAAACGGTGGTAACACGTCAAGATACGCCGTTTGATGCGGTGCTTATTGGCAGTGGTAATCGCTCAAAACCGACGGCTACCTCAGTTCAAGATCAACTATTTATGATCCGCGATAATAATACTGTTACTAAGTCGTTTATTGATAATGCGATCCCTACAGCGATCACTGCGAACGATTTGATGAACGTAGATAACGATCCGTTTGGTAACAGCTTAGCTGATATTGATAAGTTCACTGCACAAGAAGTGAAGCTCAGTAACAAACGAGGCTGGTATTATAACTTACCCGCAACCGGAGAGAAATCTTTAGCTGCTCCAAACGTTATTGGTGGCGTTGCATATTATACGTCTTACACACCTGCATCAGCGACAGAAACCGTTAATCAATGTTCACTAAGTGGTGGCAAAGGTGCTATGTATGCTTTTCACTTACATTATGGTACTAAAGTGTACGATCAATTAAGCTTCACAACCAGTAATGATGTGCCAGACACACCTCAGTTATATTTTGGTGAAGGACCTTCGTGTGTTGATAAGAATAATAATGGAAAATGTGATGCTGAGCCAAAAAATAAAGATCCAGATAATCCAGATAATCCAGATAATCCAGAAGATCCAGATAATCCTAAAGACACTGAAGTAGATGTAAAAAAACAAAGTCAGTTTTTACTAATAGGTCCAGGCATTAAAAAGCCTATTTGTACAGATAACTGTGATGAAAACCCTGGCAATCCTTTTAAACCCAAAGAAGTTCTTGGTCCTGGTATTTCATTTGATAAAGATGGCAAAATTAAACTTGTTAGTGATGCCGTACCAATTGGCTTTGGTTTTAAAACACAACAAACTTTTATCTATAAGCGCGAAGTAAATGATAACCATAAGTAGCTGTTAGTATTTTTAAATACACGGCTTGCTACGAAATGTAGCAAAGCCGTGCTTTACTCTTCTCTTTTAGTAAGTCTGAATAAAGCAATGCACATTTATTCTCATCATGAAAAGTATTAGATTAGAAATGTTAAACGGTATTGAATAATCTTCCATAAGTCATTTATTCTTAAACATAGAGTTAGCTCAACCATCATTCCTCGAAGATAAATTAATCTAAAAAACACCATAATATCTGTTGTTATATTATTTTAGTCTAATCAATTAGGTATAGTTAAAAATGATTTACTGTGCTTTTTTTGTACAAAAATGTGATTGATTTATGTTGTTAAATCTAAATTCTATGCTGTACTAAAGTAGTACTCAGCAGGATGTAGAGACGTCTTCTGTATGAGTTTTTGTATCTAAAAGATTCTCACATGGATAGGATGGTCGCTATGTCTCAGTTCACTCATGGAGTTACAAGTCTTCTATTAGGCATTTTACTTTTTTTAACCAGTCAATTTAGCATTGCTGATGATATCGAACTTTATCATTTAGAAAGTAATGATAAGCCACGGGTATTACTTGTGTTTGATAACTCGCTAAGTATGGCTTTACCTATGCACAGTAATAAGCACTGTAAAGGACTCTTAGGAGTAATCAAGTTATGCCCAGAGACACGGCTTTCAGCGGCAAAGAAAGCGATGAAAAAGCTAATCAATGATAATCCTGATATTGACTTTGCACTTATAAAATCGACTGGCCCACTAAGCTTAAATTTAAGTAATATGCTTAACATAGATGGTTTATTAGTAGGCCCTGCTGGTGGTTATGTAGCACATGGCTTTGGCGCTGATCATGCTGATATTATTGATACAATAGATAATTGGAATCTTCTTTCCTTAGTTAACTTAAGCCCTATGACTGAAATGCTACATGAAGCTTTACTTTATTTGCACGGCCGACAAATAGGTTATGATCACCTAAATCTGTTAAACCTAATTGATATTCGTATTCAAAAAAAAGGGCAGTATATTTCTCCCTTCAAGTTGTTAGACAGCTTTGCTCTGCCCTGTGAAAGCCGAGTGAATGTAGTATTGATCACTGACGGTATATCACTTACCGAAAGTCTTCCATTGTTAGATAATAGCCGAGTGAACGATATTAAACAGCTTCATCAAGCTATGTATGGATATCCAGCTGTAAAATTTAAAAATACTTACTTACCGATAGTTGCTAAGGTTCTACATGGCCAAGGAATTGATGACTATGACGCTTACCCAGAAACTACAATAATAGATACAATCAAAATTCACACAGTAGGATTTGGTTTTGCTATGCCTCTTTATGCAGAGCAAGTATTAATTGAAACAGCAAAGCAAGGTGGCGGTCAGTATTTTTTAGCTGAATCAATAGATGAACTTGATGATGCTTTTGTAGCTACGATGAAAACGGTACGTGATGTGGATGCTAATTTTACTTCACCTGCTATTGTCGCAAATAACGCTGATAGAACTCGCCATCTAGATAGTATTTATTTAACAATGTTTCGACCAGAACTAGGACCTCGTTGGCTGGGTAACTTGAAGAAATTAAAAGTCTCTGGTACGCAAATCATCGATGCTACAGGTAATATCGCTTTGGATGATGAAGGTAAAATAAACCAAGATAGTCGCACTTTTTGGCTTCCTGGAGGCGAACCGAATGATGGAGCGGAGTTGCTTGCAGGAGGAGTCAATTATTGGTTATCAGAATATGCAGAACGAACTATTTATACGGATACCCTCGCTGGTTTAGTGCCTTTTACATTTGCCAAATTACAAGCTGATGTAGGTAAGCTTGATGAGTTATTTAATGAATCGCCATTACAGTTAGAGGCAACTATAAACTGGGCTAGAGGAGTCGATGTTGATGATGAAAACAACAACGATAATCGAACCGAGTCACGTAGTAATATCTTTGGTGATCCTCTACACTCAAAACCAGTCGCAATTGATTATGGTAACGGAGATATAAGGATTCTAATAGGCACAAATGCTGGCTTTTTACATATGTTCCAAGATAAAAATGATACATTAGCTGAAAGCTGGGCATTTATACCTCGTAGCCTTTATGGCATTCTCAAGTCCCTCAGAGTTAATCAAGCAAACCGTAAAATTTATGGTGTAGATGGTCCTATTAGTTTGTTTATAGACGACAAAAATAGTAATGGTATTATCAATGATGATGATCGTGTTTGGGCGTTTTTCGGGCAACGTCGAGGTGGACGAAATTACTATGGACTTGATATATCGAAACCAGACTCACCGAAACTTCTTTGGAGTAACCCAATTCAAGGGGGAAGGGCTCCTTTTAAAGAGCTAGGGCAAACTTGGTCTAAACCTGTGGTGACTTATATCAAATTAGCAGGCTTTGAAAATAAGCCTGTACTAATTTTTGCCGCAGGCTATGACACAAATAAAGACAATGAATATTTACATTCAGATAACCAAGGACGAGGAATCTATATTGTAGATGCTAGTACTGGCGAAAAAGTGTGGTCGTTAACACCTGAAAATGGCTTTAAAGGTGTCGATAGCATTGCTGGCGATGTAGCTGTATTTGATGCAAATTATGATGGTTATATTGATCGTCTTTATGCTGCTGATACGGGAGGTAATGTGTGGCGAGTGGATATGCCAGAGGGCAAGTTATGGACACATTTTAAGCTTGCCGAGCTCAGTGGTAATGGAGCCGCTCAAAATCGGCGTTTCTTAAATCAGCCTATGGTTGCTAGGACTGTATTTAGCCGGGTTAGCCGTGTTTTTTATAATGGTGAACAACTTAAAGTACGTGAAGATATCCCCTTCGATGCTGTGTTAATCGGCAGCGGTGACCGTGCAGCACCAATGGCTTCGGACGTTCAGGACCAACTATATATGATTCGGGATATTAATACTGTGACAGGCAAGTTTGTCAATGGTATACCAGAACCGATTAAGATTGACCATTTAATGGATGTCAGTTCGGATCCATTTTCGACTAAACTCGACGATATTGAGGGGTTTAATCAATTAGAGGTGGAGCTGAGTCGCTTTAAAGGTTGGTATTACAACTTACCTAAGTTAGGTGAAAAGTCTTTGGCAGCTGCGACCGTCATAGGTGGGATTGCCTACTTTACAAGTTATACTCCAGCTGTTGCTACCGAAGCTCAGCAGTGTATAAATAGTAGTGGGCAAGGGGCAATGTATGCTTTTCATTTACATTACGGAACCAAAGTATATGAGCAGTTAGCTTATCTAACCCGCCATGAATTACCAGATACACCACAGCTCTACTTTGGAGCGAGTGAGCAATGCGAAGATAAAAATCATGACAAACTTTGCGATGATACGCTGGAGCCAGTCACAGAGAAAAGTCAGTTTCTGCTTGTTGGACCTTGGCTGAATACCAGCCAAATGAAAGGATCAAAACAACCTAGCGAAGCTTTTATACCTCAAGAGCTTTTAGGACCAGAGCTTACCTTTGACGAAAATGGTCACATAAAATTGATTAGTGATACATCAGTTCAGGGGTTTGGCTTTAGGGTTCGGCAAACCTATGTATATAAGCAAGATATTATTTCTCAATAATCTCGGAATTGTTAGTCAGAATTACCTGTGTGTTTTATTATGAATGACTTGTGTAGAGTTTATGGCGCTGGGAGTGTGCTTTAACTCAGCCAATAATTGCATTCAATGACATACGGACCTATGATAGTGAATATATTTGGTTACAGTGCATGGCTTTGTATATAACCAATCTAGATATAAAATGAGAAGTAAATGGCACGACTAATAAAAGCACAAAAAAATGGTTTTACCTTGATAGAGTTAATGATCACTGTAGCAATACTGGGTATCATCGCATCTATTGCATTACCAAGTTACTTTGAACATGTGAAACGTACAGCACGTACAGAGGCGATAACCTCGCTTCTTGATGCTGCAAACAGACAAGAACAATTTTTTGTTGATAATCGTCAATATACCACTAACTTGGCTAATCTTGGGGTGGCAACACCAACAGAGCATGGTTTTTATACTGTTAAGGTTGAAGTGGACAATGATGAAGGCACATTTAGTTTTACTGCAACGCCAGTTGCCGGGCCTGTATTACAGGATGACGACTGTAAATCATTCACTATTGATGATACGGGGCTGAAAACAGCAACAGGTGCAATCGGTAAAACTAACCCAGGTAAATGTTGGGGGAAATAACAGTTAACTTTACAGGTCTATTGCAATCAAAATTACTCTAGTTAGCGTTGAACAAATTGCTTGGGGAAGCTTTGAACCGATAATTTAGATCAGTGACTCTCTTGACATTCTTTAGTGTCTTTTAAGGTTGTTTTACCTGTCGTACTTACTGAAATAGCAAGGCCGGGCAGAGTTGCAGATTCATATTCAGCACAATATACAAAAGTACCATTATTAAACCCTCTAGGGGTGCCATCTGGTCGATATGTGACTGCATTACGTGGGTAAGTGAGCATATCAGATTCATTAATCGCCGCAGTGACGAAAATCACAGTGTCATCAGCACCAAATACGCCAATTTTACCTTTATCTACAAAAACAGTTAGCCCTTGATGCCAGCTATTACTATCGCATATAGATGATTCTAAAGCGCAAACAGTTATTTGGCTATTTAAAGAAATAGCCTTATTACGAGCTAAACTCAGCGTTCTTTTTATCTGCTGGGTATAATTTTCCAGCCGTGTTTTTACAAGGAAAGGTTGAACGTGGAAAAGAGCAAGGTTAGTAATGATCGCGATGATGCTCAACACGACCATTATTTCAATAAGCGTGGTGCCATAGTTGGGATTGCGTTGAGTTATTTTTCTCATCCATGAGAACTCTTTGAGAATATCTATTCTAATGTTAGTTGAGCTTGGAACAGTTGCAAGTTCAACTAATATTATTTAATCACAGGTATTCGCAGTATCGCCATTATATAAAGCTGTACCAGATTGACTGATTGTCAGTGCTTTATTGTTTTCATTATCTTTATTTGGACAATAGATAAATGTACCAGGGTTAGAGGTAATACGGCCACTTGCATCAAATCTTAATGAACTATCCCCTGAAAATGTTAATTGATTATTGTCAGGGACTTCTTCCATGACTCTGAGAATAGTTTCGCCTTGCTTTGGATTATAATCACCATTACCGTTGGCATCATGAAATACAAGTATAGTGCCGTCACTCCAATCATTTAAGCAGGTCACTTTTCTGTCTCTTTCTATTCTAGTTGTATCACCACTGCATACGACGATCAGTGAATCCGTCCCCGTTGCTTTTGCGCGAGCAAAGTTGAGGTTACGTTTTAACTCCAGCAAATAGTTTTCAGCGCGGTTATTCTCTAGCATATCACTGCTATCCCATAAAGCTATCGTAGCCACAATACCGACTATTGCAATGGTGACCATTAGCTCTAATAGCGTAAAACCACGTTGTATTTTTTTCATATCTACCTCTAAATACTCAGGGACTCACTCAAACGTGATGCTAACGACTTATATTTTAAGTATAGTTGCTAGGTTTTTAATAATCATACCATTGTTGTTGATTAAATCACCGTAATTCAATTGCTTTGTTTGCTATGAACTGCAGGATTGTCTAAAATCGACTCAAACAGAATTTAAAAGTAGCAACAATTAATGAAAAAAATAGAAGCAATAATTAAACCATTTAAACTTGATGATGTTCGTGAAGCGTTGTCTGATGTCGGTATTACTGGCATGACCGTCAGTGAAGTGAAAGGTTTTGGCCGTCAAAAAGGGCATACTGAGTTATATCGTGGAGCTGAATACATGGTTGATTTTTTACCAAAAGTAAAACTTGATATTGTCCTTGGTGATGACGATGTTGACCGTGCTATTGAAGTGATCGTTAAAACAGCACAAACAGGTAAAATTGGCGATGGTAAGATTTTCGTCACTGACGTTGAGCGTGTGGTACGTATTCGTACTGCTGAAGAAGATGAAGACGCGATTTAATTTATTATCTGAGATTAAAAGTCAGACATAAAAAAGGCGCTACTTATAAACAATCAGTAGCGCCTTTTTTGTATATGTTAATTTATTTCTTTTTATTTAACTCACGGGTCATTTTAGCGTGTTTACTTAATTCTGGTAAACCAAGCTTGTTGTAGCTTTTTTCCATCATTTCCAGTGCATTATCTAAGTAACTACTTTGAGAATAATGCTCTACGACATATTTACCGCGATTTGCTGCTGCTAAGTAAGCTTCACGTTCATAGTAGTAATCAGCAACTTTCAACTCGTAACGTGCCATTTTGTTGAGTAACCAAACTAAACGTCTTTTTGCTTCAGGGGCATAGCCACTGTCAGGAAAGCGGTTAACTAAAGTTGATAAATCAGTAAAAGCAACACGGGTACGATTAGCATCACGGTCGGCTCTATCAACACCAAAATACTCTTGGAATGCGTTTTTATCGGCTTTAATATTTACTAAACCACGCATGTAGTACATATAGTCTAAATCTTTGTGGTTTGGATTTAGGCGAATAAAACGGTCAATTGTTGCAAGCGCTTGTTCAGTATTACCCGCTTGGTAATGGGCGTAGACTAAATCCATTTGTACTTGTTTTGACATAGGCCCAAACGGATAGCGTGAATCAATCGCACTCAAAAGCTCAATTGCACGCGCGTACAAGCCTGAATCAAGTGTTTGTTTGGCATCATCATACAACGCTTGCGCTGATTTATTAGGAACGCGTTGGATATCTTCTGCATCAGGTGCTGACGAACAGGCACCTAAACCAAGTAATGAAACTGTAAAAACAATGGCGAATGCACGTTTCCCTATTCTATTTATCATTTTATTTGTTACCTTCGATGTCTTCGGCTAGGCCAAGTGGGTAAAACCGAGTAAACTATGCTTATTATATAATGCTTTTATTAAAAGCGATTCTAACCCAGTCGAGCACAGCTTGCACTGGTAAATTGGGTAAAGTTACTAATGTCAGAGCAAATTTCTCTTCAAGCCGAGGTGCCAACTGAGTTAGGCGGTAAACGTCTAGACCAAGTATTGGCGCAATTGTTCCCTGATTATTCACGTTCACGTATAAAAACGTGGATTTTGGATGATAAAATCACCGTGGATGGTGAAATTTTAAACACCCCGAGAGAAAAACTCTTTGGTGGTGAAACGGTCAATGTTGAAACTAGCATTGAAGCCCCACGTGAATATCTAGCGCAAGATATCAAATTAAACATCGTTTATGAAGATGATGATATTTTGGTTATCAACAAACCTATGGGTTTAGTTGTGCACCCTGGTGCCGGTAATCCTGATGGCACAGTGCTCAATGCATTGTTGCATCATTATCCAGATATCATTAATGTTCCGCGCGCAGGTATTGTGCATCGTCTAGATAAAGATACTACCGGTTTGATGGTGGTAGCTAAAACAATTCAGGCGCAAACACATTTAGTTAAAGCATTACAAAAGCGTGAAAATTTCACGCGTGAATATGAAGCAATTTGTAATGGCACAATGACAGCGGGTGGCATGGTTGAAAAACCAATTGGCCGCCATCCTACCCAGCGTACACACATGGCTGTGCATGAGCAGGGCAAACCAGCAATTACGCATTTTCGAGTTGCTGAAAAATTCCGTGCGCATACGCGATTACGTCTTCGTTTAGAAACTGGCCGAACTCACCAAATTCGTGTGCATATGGCATTTATTAATCATCCATTGATTGGTGATAAAGCCTATGGCGGTCGTCCACGTCCACCAAAAGGCGCAACACCTGAATTGTTCCAAATGTTACGTGAATTTAATCGTCAAGCATTGCACGCGGTAAAGCTAAGTATCGCACACCCAATTACGGGTGAAATGATGACTTGGCAGGCGCCAATTCCTGATGACATGGTTGCCATGACGCACGTACTTCGTGAAGACACCAAAGCTAATCCAAATATCGATTTTTAAGCTGCTTTAATGCTTTATCCTAATTGGACAGCGCCAACCAATGTAGGTGCTCTCAGTACAACTCGTCAGGGCGGTGTATCGCATGCGCCTTTTATGAGTTTAAACTTAGGCCTACATGTGGGCGATGATCAGCAAGCGGTATTAACGAATCGCGCACTTTTAGCTGCTCAGCTTCCTAAAGCACCGGTGTGGCTTAATCAGATCCATAGCAGTGAAGTCGTTGTTGTGGATGAGTATTTTGACCCACAGGCTAATTATGATGCGGATGCGCTGTATACCCGATTAAAAAATCAACCACTGGCAATTATGACAGCAGATTGCTTGCCGGTTTTACTTACCAGTGAAAGTGGTGATGAGGTGGCTGCTATTCATGGTGGCTGGCGCGGTTTGCATGCGGGTATTATCGCTAATACTTTGCGTCACTTTAGCAGCCCTGCAGAACAAATTATAGCGTGGTTAGGTCCTGCCATAGGTGCTGCAAAGTTTGAGGTTGGCAGTGAAGTAAAAGCGCTTTTCTGTGAACAATCAGCATCTCATCACACTGCATTTGTGGCGCAGGCGGATGGTAAATATTTAGCGGATATTTATCTGCTCGCAACCACACAGCTTATTAATCTAGGCATAAGAAATATTAGTGGTGGTGAGTACTGTACAGTTAGCAATAGCGAACAATTCTTCTCATACCGTCGAGATGGTCAAACAGGCCGTATGGCTTCTTTGATCTGGCGCAAGTAATAGTCTATTCAGTGAGTATATTTTCTCCTAAGCCTTGATCAAAGTGCCGAGCATACCCATTAATTAAGTAATTAGTTTTTTTAATAGGTAACCCCTTATGCGTTTAGATCGATTTACCAGTAAATTTCAATCTGCGCTCTCTGACGCTCAGTCATTAGCGCTTGGTCGTGATCATCAATTTATTGAACCAGTACATTTAATGTATTCACTCTTGCAGCAAAGTGGCTCAAGTGTGCGTGCGTTATTAGCCCAAGCCAGTGTGAGTGCCGATGAACTTAATACCAAGTTATCACAAGAGATAGAAAAGCTATTTAAAGTGGAAGGTGTTGGCGGCGACGTGCAGTTGTCAAATAACATGGTTTCACTGATCAACTTATGCGATAAGTACGCGCAAAAGCGTAAAGATAAATACATCTCCAGTGAGTTATTTGTATTAGCAGCGTGTGATGATAAAGGGCCATTGGGTGATATCTTCCGCGCTTTAAATATGACCAGCACTAAAATAGAAGCAGCAATACAAGCTATTCGCGGTGGTCAAAAAGTTGATGATCCGAATGCTGAAGATACCCGTCAAGCGCTGAAAAAGTTTACTATCGATTTAACTGAGCGTGCAGAGCAAGGTAAACTTGATCCTGTTATTGGCCGCGATGATGAAATTCGCCGCACCATTCAAGTATTACAACGGCGTACTAAAAATAACCCCGTGTTGATTGGCGAACCCGGTGTCGGTAAAACCGCTATAGCTGAAGGGCTCGCGCAGCGTATTATAAATGGCGAAGTGCCTGAAGGCTTGAAAAACAAACGTGTGTTATCGCTTGATTTAGGAGCCTTGGTGGCCGGTGCAAAATACCGTGGTGAGTTTGAAGAACGTTTAAAGTCAGTGCTTAATGAATTGGCTAAAGAAGAAGGCCAAGTGATTCTGTTTATTGACGAAATTCATACTATGGTGGGCGCCGGTAAATCTGATGGTGCAATGGATGCGGGTAATATGCTCAAACCTGCATTGGCTCGAGGTGAACTGCATTGTGTCGGTGCTACAACCCTTGATGAGTATCGTAAATATATTGAAAAAGATGCCGCTTTAGAACGTCGTTTTCAAAAGGTGCTTGTTGAAGAACCATCAGTAGAAGATACCATAGCGATTCTTCGAGGCTTGAAAGAGCGTTACGAGTTACATCACTGTGTTGAAATTACCGATCCAGCCATTGTTGCCGCAGCGCATTTATCGCACCGCTACATTAGCGATCGCCAGCTACCGGATAAAGCCATTGATTTAATTGATGAAGCGGGTTCGTCTATTCGCCTACAAATCGATTCAAAACCAGAATCATTAGATAAATTAGAGCGCCGTATCATCCAGCTAAAACTCGAAGATAATGCACTTGCTAAAGAGAAAGATGACGCCAGTCAAAAGCGTCGTTCTGAGATGCAGGAGCTGATCACCGATCTTGAAGCCCAGTACCGTGAACTTGATGAAGTATGGACAGCTGAGAAAGCCTCTTTGCAAGGTACTCAAGTAATTAAGGCTGAACTTGAACAAGCGCGATTAGACTTAGATGTTGCCCGCCGTGCCACTGATCTACAACGTATGTCAGAGCTGCAATACGGCCGCATTCCAGAATTGGAACGTAAACTCGACTTAGCTTCACAAGCTGAAATGCAAGAAATGAGCTTACTTAAAAACCAAGTGGGTGAAGATGAAATTGCTGAGATACTTTCACGTTGGACTGGTATTCCTGTATCGCGCATGCTTCAAGGTGAGCGTGAAAAACTGCTGCAAATGGAAGAACATTTACACCATAAAGTGATCGGTCAAGACGAAGCGGTAGTGGCAGTGGCGAATGCGATTCGTCGTTCACGGGCAGGGCTTGCAGATCCAAATAGGCCAATCGGTTCGTTTTTATTTTTAGGCCCAACCGGGGTCGGTAAAACTGAGCTGACTAAAGCGTTAGCTGGATATATGTTTGATACTGAAAGCGCGATGGTGCGAATTGATATGTCTGAGTTTATGGAAAAGCACTCAGTTGCTCGCTTAGTTGGCGCGCCTCCGGGCTATGTTGGTTATGAAGAAGGTGGCTACTTAACAGAAGCTGTTCGTCGTCGTCCATATTCTGTAATTTTGCTTGATGAAATCGAAAAGGCACATCCTGATGTATTTAATATTCTGCTGCAAGTGTTAGATGATGGTCGTTTAACGGATGGCCAAGGTCGTACTGTTGATTTTAAAAATACAGTGATCATCATGACCTCAAATTTAGGCTCAGATATTATTCAAGAGCAAACCGGTAACAACGATTATGCAGCGTTAAAAGAAAAAGTGATGGGGGTTTTGGTTAATGAGTTTAGACCTGAATTTATTAATCGTATTGATGAAACCGTAGTATTCCACCCACTTGCTAATGAACATATCAAAGAGATTGCAGATATTCAGTTAAGCAAGTTACGTGAGCGCCTAACAGGAATGGGTTACTTGTTACAAATAAGTGATGCAGCTCTTGATCGAATTGCAGCCAGTGGTTTTGATCCGGTTTATGGTGCACGACCACTCAAACGGGCTATTCAACATACCATTGAAAACCCATTATCGCAGAAGTTACTCGCAGGTGAATATCAAAGTGGTGACATGATAGTAATTGATGCTGACGAAAATGGTTTAGTGTTCTCATCACGCTAACTGATTAACTGAGTTTTAAGGCCAGTGAATATGCTGGCCTTAAACTCGCTGCGAATAAAAAGTTATAAAGTAACTATTAAAGATAAACCCCTATCATTTAGCCGCGCTTAATTAAACCTTAAAAGTCAGTAAAATATCGTTAACTTTACGTGAGCCTTCGACAAGCTGTGCAGCACCTTTAGCGACATTAAAGCTCAACGTTAAGTTCTCGTCACTGTAACCTTTTATTTGTGTAATGTTGTCGCTAATATCGAGGCTGACAGTTTGTTGTTGCTCGGCGGCAGCAGATATTTGTGTCGCTAGTTGTGATATTTCACTTATTTGCGCGAAAATGCTATCTAGTTCAACTTGAGTATGTCCGGTGGTATTTACACATTCATCGGCTTGCGCCTTGGTGTTTTTCATGACCGTAGACCAGCTAAACAGGGTATCTTGAATTTCTTTAATAGAGCTATGAATTTGTGCAGTAGCACGTTGAGTACGAGAAGATAATGCACGCACTTCATCGGCAACTACTGCAAAGCCTCGGCCATGTTCACCAGCACGCGCGGCTTCAATTGCAGCATTTAATGCCAGTAAATTGGTTTGCTCTGCAATGCCTTCGATTTCAGTCATTACTTGACCTATTTTATCCGCCTCGGTTGCAAGGGAATTAGCAGTACTTGCCGCTTGTTCAACTTGTAAAGCAAGGTCAGACACCATGGCACTATTGTCTGCAATGTGCAGTTTTATATCAGTGCAGCTTTGGTAAGTAATATTTACTTTTTCAGCGGTATGATGAGTGTTGCCCGATATTTCACCTATGGTTGCGCTCATTTGTGACATTGCGGTGGCCATTTGGCCAAGGCGTTGTCCTTGTGCGGCAATGCCTTTTTCAGTTAATGCTGATTGTTGGTCTAGATTAGCCGCAATACCGGTAAACGTGACAGTCGTATCTTTTACTCGTCCTAATACGGTACGTAATTTAGCATTAAGCATTTGCTGGTTATATTCACTAATACTAAATGGATGATGGCCGACATAGACATAGCGGGATACAGAATCATTTACTGCCTTTAGCTGTTTCAGTGCTGTTGGTGTGAAAACTAATTCATCATAATTTAATAGCATAATTAGTAAACTAAATAACGCGGTTATCAATGCAACAGCAATAGATACAAAAGCTGCCAATAGTACTAAACCAAGTAAGCCAATCAGTAGGGCTGCACTTTGGCGAACACCGACCCATTCACGCCAAGAGGACAACGATTTACCGGCATTTATTTTAGTGTATAGGCTTTGTGCGCGTCGTTTTAGTTGTTCGCTCGGTTTTGTTCGTACTGATTGATAGCCAACGAGTTGACCATGTTCAAAAATAGGAGTAACAAATGCATCAACCCAATAATAGCGGCCATCCTTGCAGCGATTCTTTACCATGCCGCGCCATGAATGACCTTGTTTGAGTTTTCCCCACATTTCTTTAAATGCTGCTTTAGGCATATCTGGGTGGCGAACAATATTATGATTTTTGCCAATCAGTTCTTCAAGGGTGAAGCCGGCAATGTTGCAAAATTCTTTATTTGCATAGGTTATCACTCCACGTATATCTGTAGTGGAGACGAGCTCCTGGTGATCTGAAAAGGTGACTTCTTCGTTTATTAACTGCTGACCCCGACGCATAGGTAGTCCTTAAACATGCTTTATTATTAGTGATGATTATAAAGTTCATACAAATGTAATGATAGCAGGTTCAGTGATCACAGGAGTAAAATAGCTATTAAATAGCTTTTTAATGATCTAAAACAAAGAAACTTGCAAAAAGTGCGCGGGTAATAGCTTAATATATAAATAGATATCATTGCTCTAGTACGAGCAATGAGTAAATGTCAGCAATGAGTTGCACATAACAAGCAAACATTTAATTAGTCAGTATCTTGCATTACTGTGGTGTCATTAAAGCAATTGTATATTAGCTCTTACAATGGCAAGATTAGTAAATATTTGGCTATTATAGCTTGGCTGCCCGCAGCAAGTTTGCTTTACAAACATACGGTGACCTTCTTGGAAAATAGTGGAAATTAGAGTTATGCCACTATTAAACCTTGAGTATTATCAATTTGCCCCCATTGACTTATGATTAGGCCACGTGGCTCGAGGAAGCATTTTTGACTACACATGATTTAACTAAAGCGTTAGCAGCGCTAGCCCCAGAACAGCATAAATACGCAATTAAAGGCATTCAACGCGGTATTGAAAGAGAAGCGTTGCGGATCAAGCCAAACGGTGTAATTTCACAGCAAGGTCATCCAAA
Source organism: Pseudoalteromonas sp. SG41-2 (assembly GCF_014164535.1). NCBI lineage: Bacteria > Pseudomonadati > Pseudomonadota > Gammaproteobacteria > Alteromonadales > Pseudoalteromonadaceae > Pseudoalteromonas > Pseudoalteromonas sp. SG41-2. The sequence continues at coordinate 246,703 of NZ_JACJFK010000002.1, forward strand.
AGGGGTTGGTTGTGCGTTAACTAACGGGCATATCACAACTGATTTTTCTGAGTCTTTACTAGAGTTTATAACACCCGTTAGTGAATCTGCTGAAGAAACGTTAAATCAGCTGCAAGACTTACAAAAGTTTACCCTATCACAGATGGGCGATGAATTATTATGGCCTATCAGTATGCCGTGTTTTATAGAACATCAAGATGACATTGTATTAGCTCAATTTGGTGATTCTAATATTGGACGCATGAAAACCTTGTACCGCGAAGGTCTTAAAAATCGTTATGGCAGCATGATGCAAGCGATTGCCGGTGTACACTTTAATATATCGTTTCCAGAGTCATTTTGGCAGAGTTTAAAAACGATTAAAGGCGATACTGGCTCATTACAAGAGTTTATTTCGGCAGGTTATTTAGGACTGATCCGTAACTTCAAACGAGAACTATGGTTGATCAGTTATTTATTTGGTGCATCGCCAGCGCTGTGTAATTCATTTTTACAAGGGCGTAGTACGGATCTTCCTTTTAAAAAGCTAGGTAAAGGTACGCTTTATCTTGAAGTGGGTACAGCTTTGCGCTTAGGTAATTTGGGTTATACCAACAGTGCTCAGTCATCACTAAAAGTACTGTATAACTCACTAGATGAATATGTAGCAGGATTAAAAAGTGCGATTCATTCATCGTCAGATATTTATGGTCAGCTTGCTGATTATAAAGATGCCCAGCCTAAACAATTGAATAAAAATGTATTGCAGATTGAAAACGAATTTTATTCGCCAATTCGTCCTAAGCGCAATGCTAAAAGTGGTGAAACACCGACTGACGCACTGTTACGTGGCGGTATTGAGTATATTGAAATCAGGGCTCTAGATGTAAATCCATTTGCAGCAACGGGAATTGATATTGAGCAAATTCATTTCCTAGATGTTTTTCTAACTTATTGCTTATTGAAAGATTCTCCAACAATGGATTGGGATTCGCAACAGCGTAGCACCGAAAATTTAGATACGGTTGTAAGCCAAGGTCGCGCTTTAGAAGTGATGCTAAATCGCTCTGGTAGTTTATGCAGTCTAGCAACGTGGGGAGCAGAGATCTTCGTACAGTTACAACAAGTTGCAGCCTATATGGATAATGCTTACGGCGTTAGCTATTACAGCGAAACGATTACTCGATTAAGCCAATGGATAGCAGATCCTGAATTAACATACTCAGGGCGCTACGTTAGTCAACTGAAAGGGTCTGGTATTGATAATGGTTATTTTGCCTTATCGTTGGCAAAAAGTTACCAGCAACAACATCAAGATACGCCATATAAAGTGTATTCAGACAGCTATTTAAAACAACAAGCAGAACAGTCAGTTATTGCTGAACGCGAGTTGAAAGCCGCTGATAATCAAACATTTAATGCATTTTTAGATGATTATTTTGCCACTAAGTAAGTTTGTAGCTAAATAAGCAGGCAAAAAAACGCAGCCCAAGTTGGCTGCGTAAAGATTCTTCAGGGATAAACAATGCTAAACTGCGCATTCATAAAATAAGACTTATACTTTTATAAAAAGTTCAGCGAGCATAAAAAAAAATGAAAAATAGTTTAATTATTTTATCGCTGGGGGCTCTGTTAACTGGTTGCGCAACAGCCCCTCCAAAGCAACCTAATGATATATGTAAAATTTTTGAAGAAAAAAGCGATTGGTACTATGACGCAAAAGATGCCCAAGAAAAATGGGGCTCACCTAAACATGTACTAATGAGCATGATGTATCAAGAAAGCTCCTTTAAACACGATGCTGCACCGCCAATGGAATACTTTTTGTGGGTTATTCCCACAGGGCGAGCAAGTTCAGCTTACGGCTACTCACAAGCAAAAACTCCCACCTGGTCTGATTATATTCGTGAAACGGGTAATAGCGGCGCAGATCGCGATGATTTTGATGACGCTATCGACTTTATGGGCTGGTTTGTTTATAAGACTCATAAAGTTAATGGCATCTCGAAATGGGATGCCTACGCGCAATACCTAAATTACCACGAAGGCTGGGGCGGTTATAAACGCGGCACCTATAAAAATAAAAAGTGGTTAATGGCAGTGGCTAATAAAGTAAAAAATCGTGCAAGTCGCTATGCGGCTCAGCTTAAACGTTGTGAAGACGATTTAGATAAAGGGTGGTTAGAAAGATTATTTAGCTGATCTGACAAGATTCAAGATTTTAAAAAGCCCGCACAGCGGGCTTTTTAGTATTAGTTTATTTCCCTGGGAATTGATGAATATGTACATCGCGCTGTGGGAATGGAATGGTAATATTTTCTTTATCGAAGGCAATTTTAACGCGTTCGTATAAACCAAAATACACTGGCCAGTAATTTTCAGAATCAACCCATGCCCAGACCAACATGCCGATATGGCTATCGCCATGCTGACTTACATGCACAACCGGTTGTTTTGCTTCATCTTTGAGTACTAACTCGTAGCTATTTAACACGCCCATTAGTACTTCTCGCGCTTTAAGCACATCATCACTGTAGCTAATACCAAACTCAATATCGACGCGGCGAGTTGGTTCTGCAAACTTGTTTTTTACACAGCCATTAGAAAGTGCACCATTTGGGATAATAATTTTTTCATTATCATAAGTGAGTAGTACGGTAACAAATATTTGAATTTCAACCACTTTACCCATATAGCCTTGGGCTTCAATGACATCACCAATTTTAAATGGTTTAAAAAATAAGATCAGCACACCACCGGCGAAATTCGCTAGGCTGCCTTGTAATGCCATACCGACCGCTAAGCCTGCAGCACCGAGCATAGCAATGAACGAGGTTGTTTCTATACCAATCATTGATGCGACTGAGATCAGTAATAGCAACTTTAAAATAACCGATAAGAAGGAGACCAAAAAATGACTTAATCCGGCTTCAAACTTTACCTTTGCCATTGATTTTTCAGCCATACTGGCAATACGGCCAACAAACCACCAACCAACAATTAAAACAAAGATTGCCAATAAAAATCGAGGGCCATAGGTCATTAGCATTTCAATCGCTTTGGTGTACAGGGTCTCGATAGAGATATCTTCCATTGCATTTTCCACATCTATAAAGTTACAAATATAATAGCCTAATAATTAACACTTTATAGAGAATAATGAACAAAAAATTTGTTGCGGGGATGAGCTGAGGGAGTAGAGTAACCATAGGTTACTCTACAGATATTGCTTATATTTTGCGCTTGTTCGCTTGAATGCGCACCAGTTTGATCATGTTCTCTTTTACTTCAACAACTTCAATCGGATAGCCTGCAATACGCAAACTCAAGTTGGCATCAGGAATGTCTTCTAAGTATTCGACAATTAAGCCACTTAATGTTTTCGGGCCATCAAGAGGGAACTCCCAATCCATTTCTTTGTTTAGATCGCGTACGTTAGCACCGCCATCAACTAAAAATGAGCCATCATCTTGTGACACAACTTCTTCACTTGGAGTACGTGTTTGCGTAGTGGTAAAGTCACCGACCACTTCTTCAAGAATATCTTCGAGGGTAACTAATCCTTGAATATCACCATATTCATCAACTACTAAACCGATACGCTCTTTTGATTGCTGAAATTTAAATAGCTGAGTATTGAGCGACGTACCTTCAGGAATAAAATAAATCTCACGAACTGCGCGAAGCAATGATGGTTTATCAAATTGCTCTTTTGTTAATAACCGCAGTGCATCCCGTGAGTGAATAAAGCCTACCGCATCATCAATTTGGTCGCGATATAAAAGTACTCGCGTGTGTTGTGCATGGGTAAGCTGTTTACTAATTAGTTTCCAGTCATCATTGATATCAATGGCAACAATTTCGTTGCGCGGGATCATAATATCTTCGACAGTGACTTGCTCTAAATCTAAAATGGAGGTCAACATACTTTGGTGACGCGCGGGGATCAGCGCACCCGATTCATTCAGCACCGTTTTTAATTCTTCTTTACTCATGCTGTGCTCATCTATTTGTGCAGCACTAATACCAAATAGGCGTAATATGCCATTGGTCATCCAGTTAACGACGACGACAAATGGAAAGAGAATTTTTAGTAACCCTTTGAGTATCACCGAACTAGGAAAGGCAACTTTTTCAGGGTAAAGCGCAGCTAGCGTTTTAGGCGTAACTTCTGCAAATATAAGCACTACTAAAGTTAGTGCGCCAGTGGCAATAGCGATACCTAAATCACCATATAAACGAATACCGATAATGGTTGCAACCTGCGCGGCAGCAATATTCACCAAGTTATTACCGATGAGGATAAGGCCAATAAGTCTATCAGGACGGCTCAAAAGTTTGTTGACACGCTTTGCTGCGCGGTGATTTTCTTTAGCAAGGTGGCGTAAGCGGATTCTGTTAATTGACATAATGCCCGTTTCAGAACCAGAAAAATATGCAGAACAAAGTATGAGTATTCCAAGTATTATAAACAAAACACTTGTAGAGATGTCGTCCAAAGAAGGATCCTTTTTTATTTAACCAATGCGTATTAAGCGGGAGTGAGCTGCCTGAGTCAAGTTAAAACTTATTCAGGATCACCTCTTGCACAAAACGACTGCCAAAATATGCCAGCGTTAAAACAAAAGCAGCAGCCATGATAGCTAGTACGACCGGTTTCCCACGCCAGCCTTGCTTTAAGTGACCAATTGTCACCGTTGCAAACATAGCCCAAGCAATTAATGATAAAACAGTTTTATGAATAAATTCACTAGCAAACATGCCATCAAGAAAAATAAAACCAGATAATAACGCTAAGGTTAACAAAACCGTGCCTAGCGTTAATAAGTGATAGAGTTGGCGTTCAACCACCATTAATGGCGGTAAATGGCTATGCACAATCGCTAAGTCTTTTCGTTTTAAACGTTTATCAATAAAGTAAAACTGTACGCCATATAAAGTGGCAATAATTAACACACAGTATGCAAGCAGGGAAAGCGAAATATGAGTGACTAAACCTATTTCAACATCAATACTTTGCAATAAAATATGATGCGGGATAAATAAGCTGGCAATTGTTAGCAAAGCAGCAAAGCCATAGACAACAGGCAGTAATAATGTGGCAGGGAATTTTAATGACACTGTAGTGACAGAGACCACAATCACCCAGCAGGTTAATAGTGATACATTAACAATACTTAAATCTTGGCCATCGGCGCGAAACACTGAATTCACCAGTAATAACATGTGCGCTAAAATTGCCACCGTGCTGAGGATAACCGTCAGCTTTTGGCTCGGACCTTGTTGGTGAAATAACCGAGACAGCACGTGAGACGTCGCGAAGATATAAAATAAACTGGCAATAATAGTTAAACTAATAATCAGCATAGTGCTTGGGCCACTCAATTTGAGTCAAATATTCCTTGTTAGAGTAATGGCATTGTATTTTATAGTGAGGCAAATGCATAGAGTTTGTAAAAAGAAACTCAAACAGCTCACTTGAACACTGTATTGTGCGCCACCATTTACGGTATACTGTTTTTAATTAAAATTTTAATAATACTGATTATATGAAATCAGCGCTATTAATAGTAAGTGCTAAACTTGCGGCAATAACGTTGGTTGGGAAATTGGTATATCACGTTTGATCGGAACCTTTACATGTTTGAGAACCTCCAAGAACGATTAGGTAAAACCTTAAAGAATATCAGCGGCCGTGGACGCCTTACTGAAGACAATATAAAAGATACACTACGCGAAGTGCGTATGGCTTTTTTAGAAGCCGACGTCGCTTTACCCGTTGTTCGTGAGTTTGTTAAACAAGTTAAAGAGCGCGCGGTAGGTATTGAAGTAACTAAGAGCCTAAGTCCTGGGCAAGTGTTCATTAAAATCGTTCGCGAAGAGCTTGAAAAAGCCATGGGTGAAGCAAACGAAGAGTTGAGCCTAAACGCACAACCGCCAGCCGTTGTAATGATGGCGGGTCTGCAAGGTGCGGGTAAAACGACCAGTGTTGCTAAGCTTGCCAAATTCTTAAAAGAACGTAAAAAGAAATCAGTATTAGTAGTCAGTGCCGACGTTTATCGTCCTGCGGCTATTAAACAGTTGGAAACACTGGCCGATGAAGTAGGTGTTGAGTTTTTCCCAAGTGACATTTCACAACAGCCGGTTGATATTGCGAAGGCAGCTATTTCTCATGCGAAAAAGAAATTTATCGATGTTGTATTAGTTGATACCGCAGGTCGTTTGCATGTTGATAATGACATGATGGACGAGATTAAAAATCTTCATCATGCTATTAACCCAATCGAAACCTTGTTTGTGGTTGATGCCATGACGGGTCAAGATGCTGCCAATACTGCCAAAGCGTTTGATGAAGCATTACCTCTGACCGGTGTGATACTAACCAAGACCGATGGTGATGCGCGCGGTGGTGCTGCACTATCAATCCGCCATATTACCGGCAAGCCTATTAAGTTTATGGGTGTTGGTGAGCGCACTGATGCGCTTGAGCCTTTCCATCCAGATCGTATCGCATCGCGTATACTTGGTATGGGGGATGTACTTTCATTGATCGAAGAAGTCGAAATGAAAGTCGATAAAGAGCAAGCTGCAAAAGTTGCTGAAAAAGTTTTTAAAGGTGATGGCTTTACTCTTGATGATTTTGCTGATCAATTAAAGCAAATGAAAAGCATGGGCGGCATGATGTCAATGCTTGATAAATTACCTGGTATGCAAAACCTGCCTGATGCAGTGAAAGGTCAGATGGGTGATAAAACCTTTATTCAGATGGAAGCGATCATCAGCTCAATGACGAAAAAAGAGCGTGCGCGTCCAGAGATCATTAAAGGCTCTCGTAAAAAGCGTATTGCAGCGGGCTCTGGTACGCAAGTACAAGAGATCAATAAGCTGTTAAAACAGTTTACGCAGATGCAAAAAATGATGAAAAAAATGAAAGGTAAAGGCGGCATGATGAAAATGATGCGCGGTATGAAAGGCATGTTACCACCAGGAATGATGGGTGGCGGTGGCCCTAAATTTTAATGTTTTAACTGACGCCATGCTGATGTAGCGACTCAGTTAACTAAAAAGAGAGGCAAATAGCCTCTTTTTTTGTAGATAAATTATGCGTTGAAAGTTCTATATAGCCTGATTTAACGCGTAGATCATAGTTTAATCAACTTAACAGTCATTTCGAGTCACTTCTTACTTGCATTGTTGCTAAAAACTCGTACAATTCCCCAGCTCCCCATACTGGGGAGTAAATCTTATTAATGAAAACAGTCAATCTATTTAGAGGACGGTATGGTAACTATTCGTTTGCAACGTGGTGGCGCTAAAAAACGCCCTTTCTATCAAATTGTGGTTGCGGATAGCCGTTTCTCGCGTGACGGTCGCTTCATCGAGAAAGTAGGCTTTTTTAACCCAATTGCTAGTGGTCAAGAAGAAAAAGTACGTTTAGATTTATCTCGTGTAGAACACTGGGTAGGTCAGGGCGCATCTCTTTCAGATCGCGTAAATAAGTTAGTTAAAGACGCTCGTAAAGCGGCTTAATAGGCGTAAGTGTAACCATGAGTCAAGAGAACACCTCATCAATAATTGTCGTAGGAAAGCTCGGCGCCCCATATGGTATAAAGGGCTGGCTTAAGGTACATTCATTTACTGATGATCCCATAGGGATCTTCGATTTCAGCCCGTGGTTGATAGGGCAGCAAGGTAAATGGCAGACCTTAGAAGTGGTCGACTGGCGTCGCCACAACAAAGGCTTTATCGCTAAATTTGCGCAAGTAAACGATCGAGACGAAGCAATGGCTTATACCCATGCAGAAATCTCAATGGATGCAGCGCAATTACCAGAGCTCCCGCAAGGTGAGTTCTATTGGCGAGATCTCATTGGCATGTCTGTTGTAACCGATAAAGGTTATGACTTAGGCATAGTTGATGACCTGATGGAGACAGGCTCAAATGACGTATTGGTTGTGAAAGCAAACAATAAAGATGCATTTGGCCAAGCAGAGCGTTTAATTCCGTTTTTAACTGATTCAGTTATCAAAGAGATTAAGCACGATGCAAAAGAAATTACAGTAGACTGGGATCCTGGCTTTTAATGAGTCAAACGAGTTCGTTGTGGGTAGGGGTTATCAGCCTTTTCCCGGACATGTTTGATGCCATTACAACGCAAGGTGTAACTGGTCGAGCAGTAAAAAATGGTCTGATCGACTTTAACTGCTGGAACCCACGAGATTATGCTATTGATAAGCATAGAACCGTGGATGATCGTCCTTACGGGGGCGGTCCAGGTATGTTAATGATGGTTGAACCACTGAAACAAGCCATTCTTGACGCCAAACAGGCGGCAGGCGATGGTGCAAAAGTAATTTATATGTCCCCGCAAGGGCGCAAATTAGATCAGCAAGGGGCAAGCGAACTCGCCAGCTCTAAAAAACTGATTTTAATTGCCGGTCGCTATGAAGGTATAGACGAGAGAATAATAGAATCATACGTTGACGAAGAATGGTCGATTGGTGATTTTATTTTGAGTGGTGGTGAACTACCAGCCATGACATTAATTGACGCAGTAGCGCGATTAGTGCCGGGTGTATTAGGACACAACCAGTCAGCAGAGCAAGACTCATTTTCGGATGGCTTGCTAGATTGTCCTCACTATACACGGCCAGAAACATTGGACGACAAACAGGTTCCTGCTGTATTACTCAGCGGAAACCACCAAGAGATAGCAAAATGGCGGCTGATGCAGTCATTAGGCAGAACTTGGTTACGCCGTCCTGACTTGTTGCATAACCTAGCTCTGACTGAGGAGCAAGCGGTATTACTCGCGAAATTTCAGCAAGAGTACCAAAAAGCTTGTGGCTAGAAGACAGTTACACCTAGGAAAGTGAGAAACATAATGGCAAAAGTAAACCAAAATATTATTAAAGCGCTTGAAGATGAGCAGCTTAAAACAGACGTACCTGCATTTGGCCCTGGTGATACAGTGGTTGTACAGGTAAAAGTAAAAGAAGGTGCTAAAGAGCGTCTACAGGCCTTTGAAGGTGTTGTAATCGCTAAGCGTAACCGTGGTCTTCACTCAGCATTCACAGTTCGTAAAATCTCGAACGGTGAAGGTGTTGAGCGTGTATTCCAAACGCACAGCCCTCTTATCGATAGCGTAGCAGTTAAGCGTCGCGGTGCAGTTCGCCGTGCGAAACTTTACTATCTACGTGAGCGTTCTGGTAAATCTGCACGTATTAGAGAAAAACTTAACTAATACGCGCTGTTTATCAACGCAAAAAAACGGGTTGCAACCTTCGGGCTGCAACCCGTTTTGGTTTTTAGAGATAGTAAGTTAGGTAGAGTAAAGTTATCGAATTAGAAGGCTAGTGAGGTTAAAGGATAAAGTTAAAAGATTAAGATCGCTCAACGTTAAAGTGATCACCATAACTTGATTAGAGCGCAGAGAAGTTCAGTAAAAAAATACCCATCCAAGAATTACTCATAAATCAAATACAACTCGGCCAACTTATAACTTATGGCTTAACGCTTAAACCCTCATTCTTTTGCTTATTTAGCCTTTTAACAACTAAGCGATCCTGTTAGTATTTATCGTATTGATTAGTTTACTTTTATGTAAATTTAAATGTACGAAATTGCAGTTTCTAAGGTGGTAGTCGCGTGGCGGATATAAAAGAGTTAGATAAGTTAAGAGAGGGGATCGATGAATGTGATGCCCAGTTGGTTGCACTGCTGGCTAGACGTAATAGTATTACCGAGCAGATCGGCGCAATCAAACAACAAACGGGTGCGCCACTGCATGCGCCTGATCGTGAAGCTACTTTATTAGCTGCTCGTCGCCAAGAAGCGATTAACCAAGGTGTTAATCCTGAATTGGTGGAAGATATCCTACGCCGTATGATGCGCGAAGCTTACCAAAATCAACAGGCTAAATTAGCATGTAGCGCGCCACAGTTATCACCTATTGTGATTGTTGGTGGTCAAGGCGCTATGGGGCAATTGTTTGCTCAGCAATTTATCCGCTCAGGGTATGAAGTTAGAATACTCGACAAAGAACAGCAAAGTAACGCGCAAGAAATATTAGCGGGTGCAAAACTGGTGATGATCAGTGTGCCAATTAATGCCTTAGAAACAGTGGTCACTGCCTTACCTAAGCTCGATGATGATTGTTTATTAGTTGATATTACTTCAGTTAAGCAAGCACCGTTAAAAGTATTAAAAGCAGTGCATAGCGGTCCTGTAGTCGGTTTACATCCAATGTTTGGTCCTGATATTTCTCATTGGGTAAAGCAAACAGTGGTGGTTTGCGAAGGCCGTAACCATGAGATTGCCCAAGGTTTATTATCGCAACTGCAAGTGTGGGGCTGTCAACTTGTTGAACTCGATGCGCAAAAGCACGATGAAGCTATGCAAATTATTCAGGTTATGCGCCATTTAACCACTTTTGTATACGGCCAGTTTTTAGCAAAACAAGGTCATACCCTCGAAGAGCTCCGCAGTTGTTCATCACCGATTTACCAATTAGAGTTGATGATGGTAGGGCGCTTATTCGCACAATCACCAGAGCTTTATTCAGACATTATGCTAGCGCAATTTGATAACGTAGAGCCTTTACTTGCACAATATCAAGATACGTTTGCAAGTACCTTGGCAAAATTAAAAGCCGGTGATAAGGCCGCTTTAATTGATTCATTTGCGGATGCTAAAGCGTATTTTTCAGATGCTACTGCGCATTTTTTAACGCAAAGTCGCAGCCTGTTAAACAAAGCTAATGATGCGAAAGTACTTGATTGATAACCGCTGTGTGAAAAACAGATAATAAAAAAGGGCTAATTTTAGCCCCTTTTTTATATTTTACTTAGCGCTTAACTTTCTATACTAACAGCTTGCAGCGATTCACTTTGGTAACAGCCCAGTACGCGTACATATTGGGTGTGTTCTTTAAGTTCTTCAAGTGCTTGCTTAACATGGTTATCAACCAGGTTTGCTTCTAAATCCACATAGAATACTTCTTCCCATGGGTTACCCGGCACAGGGCGTGATTCTAGTTTTACTAAGTTGATATTATGTTCTTTGAAAATCATCAACGCATCAGCCAAAGAACCTGCTTGTTGTTTAGTTGCCATAATTAAACTGGTTTTAGTCGGGATCTGTTTTGATACATAAAGAGGCTTACGGGCAACTACAATAAAACGGCTATGATTTTCACGTTGATTCGCAAGGCCTGATTTAATCACTTCTAAACCCACATTCTTACCCGCTTGAGCTGAACCAATTGCTGCGCTATTAGGGGTATCTAATGCTAATTGTAGAGCGCTTGAGGTTGAATCGCATGTTTCATGTTGAATATCTCCTAAGCCTTGTAAAAAGCGACTACATTGAGCGAATGGTTGCGGGTGAGCAAAAATCTTACTGATCTGACTAAGCTCAGTACCCGGTGTGACCAGTAAACAATGTTCAACACTGTGGGTTACTTCACCAACGATGGAGACTTGTGCGTGTTGCAGTAAATCAAACACTTCGTTAATACTGCCTGAGCTGGTGTTTTCAATGGGTAATAAGCCAAAATCTGCTTGACCATTTTCAACTTTACCAGTGATCTGCTCAAAGCTAGAGCAGCCCATTTCAACAAGTTTACCTGGGCGACGGCTAAAATATTTATGACAAGCAAGTTGGCTGTATGAACCCTGACCACCTAAATAAGCAACACGGTGTGTTTCACTCATAGCATCTGGGTTTAAGTTCTTCTGTAACATGGCTTGTTGATTAAGTACTGAATCTTCTAAAATTGTTTGGAAAACGTTATTCACATAATAAGCGTCCAAACCAAGAGACTTACCATAACCGATGAGTTTTTCTAACAAGGCAAGTTCTCGGGCCTCATCACGTATCGGTTTATTATTAGCAATCTTATATTCTACAACGCCGTGGCTAATACGGCGACGTTTTGCTAATAGCACTAATAGGTCAGAATCAATTTCATTGATATCGTGTCTAAGTGAATTAAGTACATCATTAGTCATTTTTGGGTTCCTCATTCCAAAAAATTACCTTTTGGGTAATAAAAACAAAAAAGCCTCCCAATTGGGAGGCTTTGCTATTCGGTTGATTTAATCTCGCAAACAGGTAAGCCTCTTCTATCTAAAGAAGCTAAAAAACGAAAAATGTAATTGCGAATATATTATATTCATACTCTTAATGTATGGAGAGTGGGCTATAAAGTCAACACTCTAGCGGGTTTTATCGCCGCCAAAGGATAGTTTATTTTTGATATGGGATTTTTTCAGTAATTTCAACGAAAAATTTATAAATCTAAATAGGGATCTGGTATATTTATTTAGGTGAATTTAAATAAAAATAATTATTAAAAATAAGGTTGTCCTGTGGTGTATAGACGCCCACCATCACGCTTTGGTGTAAATTCGTTGAGTATGAAGCTTTCGCTGTTAATTTCGGCAATTTGTTTAATTGCTGGGATCTGTGCAGCGGTGTTAATGCTAAAATCAGAAGAAAAACAATTGGTATTTGAAGAACATGAAGTTCTCAAGCATTCCAGCGAACGTCTGATCCGTCAGTTTAATACTCTGGTGAAAACCAAAATTAATATTGCGGAGCAAGCGAATAATGTCGTCTCTAGCCAATTATTTTATAATTCCTCGCAATTGCTCAGTAGCCAAAGTGCGCAGCTCAGCTTTGACCCCGATGGCAGTATTCGCAGTGCCTCTGATGATGGTTTATCTGCGGCTTTTATGCCACAAGATAAGTACTCACCTTTTTATAAAAAACTCATTAATGATTCTGAATCGCTATGGAAAATTGTAGCGCCTACCTTGATCCAAGATTTCTTTAACTTTTATTTAATCACCAAAGATAATTTTATCCGTATTGCGCCACCTAATTGGGCTCTGAATGTTGCAGGCTCTCATCAGTTTATTGATAATCAAAGTTTTAATTACGCAAAAGAAGCGCTTAACCCAACCCGCTCGGCTGTGTGGTCTAAAGTTTACTACGATAAAATTTGGCATAAATGGGTGGTGAGTTTACTGGTGCCAGTTTATCTTGAAAATGAATTTTTAGGTGTTACTGGCAGCGATTTAGCACTCGATACGCTTATTTCGCAATTACCGATCGGTGACAAGGAGCAGCACTTATTTGTTTTTGATAGCCAAGGGCAATTACTTGCTCATCCTGATCTGAATAAAAATCTTTACGAAACCTACGGTAAAGCAGGCAAACCACTACGCACTCATGATTTTGTTAATGGCGATCTACAAGAGCTGATCAATCAAACTATCAAAATGCATTTACCAGAATACGCAGACTCTTTTGTACAAGATGGTGAATCGCACATCATTAATATTCGTAAAGTTGATAATTTAGACTGGTATATAGGAATTTACAAAAAACGTTCATCAGCACTTTCAGCACTTGAAGAGCTAAAAGTGAAGTTTTTTGGGTTGTTTATTTTATATGCCATTTTAGTCGCACTGTTATTACATCAAGCACTTTACCAACTGGTGTTACGTCGTATTCATTCATTAGTACATGCGGTAACCAGCTTTGGCAAAGGGCACTTACAAATTGAATTTCCAAAAGAAAATAAAGACGAAATTGGTACTTTAAATGGCTCTTTTCGCGATATGGCTATTGAAATTCGTAAGCTTATTGATGGTCTGAATCAGCGTATTACAGAAAAAGAGATTGCCGAAAAAGCCGCAAATCGATTATCTAAAGCGGTTGCTTTTTCTGGCACTGCAGTGGTCATCACCGATCAAAACTTCGTGATTGAATACGTCAATCCAAAAATGTTAGAAATGACCGGATTTGAAGAAAATCACTTTATGCAGTCACCGCTATTAAGTATTATCGCCAAAGAAATGGCTATTTTGGTTGATGACATTGATATTGATTTACGCAGCCGAAATTATTGGCGTGGCGATACTTTGATCCAAGGTCTAGATAAAAAGCCAATCTGGGTGTCGCTCAGTATCTCACCAATTCGCGAAGACGGTGGCAGCATCACCAGTTATGTTGCCTCAGCACAGGATATTTCGTTTGTTAAAGAAAGCCAGCGGAAAATGGAGCAATTGGCTTATTTCGACACCTTAACAGGGCTGGCTAACCGTACCTTCTTTAGAATGCAATTACGTAAGTCAATGGCGCTTGCAGAGCGTGGCCATTATGCGTTTGCTTTATTCTATTTTGATTTAGATGAGTTTAAGCGTATTAACGATACACTTGGTCATGATGCAGGCGATCAGCTACTAGTTGAGGTTGCTAACCGTTTGAAAAAACGACTGCGAGCGGAAGATACAATTGCCCGTTTAGGTGGCGATGAGTTTGCAGTTTTACTTAGTGGTATTGAGCGTCAAGAGCATGCAATGGATGTCGCTAACACTATTCAAAAAACATTGAATGTGCCAATTATGCTTGGCAATAACGAGGTCATTATTAGTGCTAGTATTGGCATTACTATGGCACCATATGATAGCAAAGAAGAAGACCAGTTATTAAAACACGCTGATTTAGCTATGTATGAGGCCAAAGCTAAAGGGCGCAATACTTATCACTTTTATAGTCAAGAACTTGATGCCGCTGCGAATGAGCGGCTGTTTATTGAAAACGAACTGCGTTTAGCAATCAAAGCTCGGCAATTTGTGATTTTTTATCAACCACAAGTTGATAGTCGCACGCAGCATGTGGTCGGTTATGAAGCCTTGATCCGCTGGTTCCACCCAACTGAAGGGATGATCCCGCCTACCAAGTTTATCCCAATAGCTGAGGCAACAGGTTTAATAGTTGAGTTAGGTGCTTGGGTGCTACAAGAAGCGTGTGAGTTTGCAGCAAGATTAGCAGCGCAAGGGCGAGAAAATAATATTTCGATTAACCTCTCTGCTCGTCAGTTTAAAGATGCTAAGTTAGTGCCGTTGTTGGCATCGATTATTAAGAAAACCAAGGTGCCGGCTAAGCAGTTACACCTGGAATTAACCGAAAGCATGCTAATGGGGAATGTGGAAGCGGCAATTACGCAATTACATCAGCTAAAAGCGCTTGGGGTGTCAATATCGATAGATGACTTTGGCACGGGTTATTCGTCATTGAGCTACTTAAAACGTTTTCCGGTTGATATTTTAAAAGTTGATCGCTCGTTTGTTAAAGATATACCGGATGATCCAAATGACATGGAGATCACTGCGGCAATTATAGCGATGGCACAAAAGCTAAAATTGAATGTGGTAGCCGAAGGCGTTGAGACTATAGAGCAAGTGGAGTTTTTACAAAACAATAACTGCTTTATAGTGCAAGGTTATTACTACAGCCCGCCTATAGCAGAGCAAGATTTGCCAAAGCTATTTGCAAAGCTTGATGATTGAGTTAAACACATGTTTAATCTAACTCAAGTTAGTTAAAATACCAAAAGGCACCATTTAGGTGCCTTTTTGCATTAACCTATCGCGGGGATTAAACCTGCCATCTGCAGCCCTTGGGCGCTGATAATAAGCACGCCGCAAAGCGCCGCTACTGCCAGACCAAAATTACCACCACGCACTGTATAGCCGCCTTTATCGTTGCTACGCTGCTTATAAACCATTGCTACGGGTAAAAACACTGCTAGTACGACTAAAGCGATAGCTGCATAGCCAAGCGCCATAATAAAACCTTGTGGGTAAAACAATGCAAATCCTAATGGCGGGATAAAAGTAATGAGGGCTGTTTTTATCCGATCTTTATTACCATCTCCTTTTTTAAAGGCATCAGCAAAGAAATCAAATAATCCTAGGCTCACCCCTAAAAATGATGTTGCCAGTGCTAAGTCTGCAAATAGGTTAACTGCAGTGGCAACAGCTGCGTTATTAGCGATACTGGCAATACTTGCCACAAAGCCTGGTAAGCCAGAGCTTTTTAGTAATTCAGCTTGACTCATCATACCTTGGCTGATCAACTGCCAAAAAATGTAAATAACCAGCGGTAAAGCTGCTCCGGCAATCATGACACGGCGTAAGGTTTTAATATCTAAACCAACATATTTAACGATCGATGGGATCGAACCATGAAAACCAAAAGAGGTAAATACCACAGGAATAGCTGATAAAATAAGGCCTTGTTCAATGGGCATTTCGAGTAAATGTTGGCCATGAACATACGGGGTTAACATATAAAATAAGCTCGCCAGTACCACAATTTTGATGCTAAATAACACTCGGTTTAGCTTATCGACCTTACTGGTGCCTAAGGTAACAACTGTGCCTATTACAATCGCTAGAATGATTGAACCTACTTGCGGAGCAATATCGAGGCTAAAGCCGTTATTTATTTTTTCTTGTAGTTGCGCACCACCACCTGCAATGTAAGCTGAGCAAAGCGCATAGAATAAAAACATCACCGAAAAATTAGCCAGATATTGGCCGCGTTTACCTAACCATGATTTTGCTAACGTATTTAGCGTGGCATCGCGATCAGCATGTTGATGTAATTCGAGCATTAATAATGCGGTATAAGTCATTAACGCCCATATTGAAATAATTAATGCTAATGCGGTTGTAAAGCCAAGTCCCGCAGAAGCGATTGGTAGCGCCAACATCCCTGCGCCGATAGTGGTACCTGCAACAATTAACATGCTGCCTATTGTTTTATTTTTAAGCACTTTTTGCCCCTAAAACATCGTGAGAGGCAGGCAAGATATAACTAGTTGGCACAAACTTAAATAGTTTTGTTACAAATCAAAGAAATTAAATGTAACTTATGATTTACAAGCCATCATTGTGAAGTCAGTTTTTGGTATAAAAACCACTCTAGCAGTTGACTTATTAACCAGTTCTGCTATTTCTATAAATTCAATTTATTATTAAGAATACTATTTACATGCAACAAGTTAACCGAGCCCTAACCATGCGCCCATGGCTGAATCTATCAGTTGTGCGCCCATTGCTGCGCTGCGGTTAAGTTGTTTTTTACTAACCGCGATTTCAAAGCGGTTAGTGCTGTATCTCCTTTCTCTTTGTTATCGCCACTTTGCTAAAAGGATCCGCTTGTGAGCGTTAAAGCATCATATTTTTTAATGGTCTTAATTTGGTCAACAACGCCTTTGGGAATTGTTTGGAGCAGTGAGTCTGTTACACCAACGCTCGCGGTATTGTTACGGATGTCGATAGGATTAGTGCTGGCTGCATTAGTTGTGGCGATTGCTAATATTCGTGTCCCTTGGCACCGTCGTGCGTGTTTTTTGTATGGTTATTCGAGTATCGGCATATATGGTGGCATGCTGTTGAGTTATATGGCAGCTAAAACAGTTCCATCAGGGCTGATATCATTAATGTTTGGTCTGGCACCAATTTTATCTGGTTTATTAGCACAGCGATTACTCAACGAGCCAAAATTCAGCGTTGTTAAACTAATTGCGTTAGCATTTGCGCTATTGGGGTTATTTTTGGTAAGTGAAAAACACATGCAAGGCTCATTGATGCAAATGCAGGGTTTAGCTTACGTATTTATGGCTGTGTGCTTTTTTAGTTTAAGTGGGGTGATGATCAAGCGAATAAAAATTGCTATTCATCCAATGGCGACCACATTTGGTGCATTAGTATTTGTTACGCCCTTATTTTTTATTACTTGGTGGTTGTTCGATGGTGAGCTCAATACGAGTACGTGGACAGTAAAATCACTGTGGTCAATTGTGTATTTGGGCGTGTTTGGCTCATTGGTTGGTTCGCTTGCTTATTTTCATGTGTTACAAAAATTACCAGCTAGTACCGTGGCGCTAACCACCTTGATCACACCAAGCTTTGCGATTGGCTTAGGGGGCTGGTTAAATAATGAAGCAATTGATCAACAATTACTTATTGGCGCTGCCATCATATTACTGAGCTTAGCGGTGTTTCAGTTTGGTGATGGTTGGTTGAAAAAAAGAGCCACGTTTAAAAAGCTTAACCCTTAACAACAGTCGTCATGTAGCTAAAAGGCATTACTTCTTTTAGCTACATTTTCTCAATTTGTATCACTAAGCGGCGGTTTTTATCGCGGCCCAAAATATTATCGTTAGTCGCTACGTGACGTTTTTCACCAAAGCCTTGCGTTTCAACTTTAGTTTCATCAATTCCTAGGCTCACCATATATTCTTTGATCGCTTGAGCTCGTTTTTTAGACAGCTCTAAGTTGTTCCAACGACCACCGTAGCTATCTGTGTATGAGTCAATCGAAATAGCCGCAATCGTCGTATCGTACTTTAAATACTCAGCAATTTTATCTAAACGTTGTTTTGATGATTTAGTAAGTTTACTGGTATTTGGTTGATAATTCATAATCGTGAAGGAAATATCTTCAAAGCTGTATGGCAGTAATTCATCGCGGCATTGTAAAAATGCCCAATAGGCTTGTTTAAAATTAATGTTCGATAAGCCAACGGCAATTTTATCGGCACTATTTTGCCAGTCTTGGTAATAAAAAGTAGGTTGGTAGCCTTTTTCAAGCTCGGTCAACATTTCCCATGCCGTTTTGTTACCCAGTTCGCCGTCAAATTTTCGTAGTAATTTCATGTCAGCAATATCACGTGCTGGTAAACCTGCTCGCCAGATTGGCGGGACTGCTTTTAAACCAGCAATACTGTAATTGTCAGGACGGACAACCATATCCAAGTTAAATAGCAGGTCTTTATTTTTGCTCGCGGTAGCGCTGAAAATAGCTTCGCCATAATATGGAACTTCATGATTTAATTGGCATTGTAAGCGAGTTGTTTTTACAACTTCCCATTGTGAGTTATCTGCCGTGGCTGTGTACTGGCGCATTGCAGCGCTGGCCGTATCTGAAAGGCATGCAGTTGCAATGCTTAGACTGATAAACAGCATTGAAAGCTTCATTACGGGATCTCCAACAATTTATTACGCCAATATCTTGGCAAAAGCTGCATTTACAGAGGCTAACAGTCATCAAAGTGTCGTTAGCTAGCTCTAGTTCTAGTTAAGTAAAGCAAGTTATATGCCTAAATGTAAGTGTTAATTTAATCTGTAAAGCGCTAGCCTAGCCACTATGATTTTTGACATAATAGCCAGCTTACTCTGGCAAACCAAGAATACTATGGCAAATACTGAACAAACTCTTTTCGCAAAACGCTTTCGTGGCTTTTTCCCGGTGGTTATTGATGTTGAAACTGCAGGCTTTAATAAAGTAACCGATGCACTGTTAGAAATTGCGGTGTCAGTATTAAAAATGGATGATGAAGGCCTACTCAGTATTGATCATACTGTGCATTTTCATGTTGAGCCATTTGAAGGCGCAAACATTGAACAAGCAGCCATTGATTTTAATGGTATCGACCCTTTCTCACCATTACGTGGCGCAGTATCTGAAGAGGAAGCGATCAAAGAGATTTGTAAAGTGGTACGCAAAGCGCAAAAAGCAGCGGGGTGTCAGCGTTCTGTGGTTGTTGCTCATAATGCCGCGTTTGATCACGGTTTTTTAAATGCAGCTATCGAACGTAATAATATCAAGCGCACACCATTTCATCCTTTTGTAAGCTTTGATACGACCTCTTTGGCGGGCTTAGCGCTTGGCCAAACGGTACTGGCAAAAGCATGCCGTGCAGCGGGAATTGAATTTGACAACAAACAAGCGCATTCAGCATTGTATGATACCGAACGCACCGCAGAGCTATATTGCTTAATAGTTAATCGCTGGCAGCAACTAGGTGGCTGGCCGCTGGCCGAAGAAGTGCCGGAAGATGCAGAGCAAGCTGGTGACAACGAAGACTCAGCCGTTAAAACGACTGAGTAATTTTACCTTCGCTCATTTTAACTAAGTGGGGCGGATAAATACGCGAAAAGTGTTTTGAATCTTTTGCGATTTTTAGCTCCACACCGGGATGCATTAACTCATTAATTTTTAAACGGCTAGTAGCTAAAAGCTGTGCTATTTTTTGTTTTACTAAATGTTTTTTACGTTTGGTGTTGGCAATACGAATATTAATTTGTTGCTCGCTAGCACTAATTTTGTCTAAAAATAATTGTCGTTTTGCTGGTGCTGGAATTTTAACTGCTTTTTTACGTGCTTGCTTTAATGCTGCGGATTTAGTGGCTAACAGTTTTTCAAAATCGGCAATTTGCAATTGTTTTTGTCTCAAGTCATGCCAATACTGCGCGATGAAAACTCGGGTTTTTGTGCCCGATGGGGCACCTAGCTCTCCGGTTTCAATTCGCATGGCATCTAAAATATTGCCGCCAATAATTTTACCGCGCGGATTATTTGCTTTACCAACGCGGATCAACCGCCGAGCACTCAAGTCACAATGTAATGCTTGTCGTTCAATAAAGAGATCTTGTTCGCTATGAATATGGCAATACTGGGCATAGCCAATTGAAATAGTCCGAGCGGCTTTAATTTTGCAAGTAAACGCTTCGTCATTTTCACGCTTACGACCAATTGCACCGAGCATAATTGTGACCGCACTGGCACTTTCGATCTGGCCTGATTCAACAAATCCCAATACCGTGATATCACCACTGGCACGCACGTGCATACCATCTTTTATATCGCCACTGATAATTACGCTGCCGTCAAAATCAACATGACCGGTGCCAATATCAACATTATCAAAACACAACACGTCATCAACGCGCATGCCACGAGGGAGGGCGACAGGCACACCTTTACAATCTGCAATCAGTACATTGGGATTAGTTGGATCGAGTTTAGTGCCTTCAAATGGTTGTAATGGTAGATCTTTACCTGGTATGGCGGGCAGCACATCACCAAATACCGTATAACCATCTTCCCCAGGAGTTGCAGCAACACGCTGCATTAGAGGAGTGCCCGGTTTTACAGTGATGATCGCGCCTAAATTGCGCATATCGACCTTACCACCTTCTTTTGCTTGTGGACTCAATACACGATCTTGTGCTGTAGCGCACAAACGTACAAATTTAGCGTCGCTGCCTTCTTTTGGTCTACGACCATGAGCAACAATCGCTCTATAGGAAACACCCGCAGGCTTGTCAAATTGCTGACCTAAAAAATTGTCCAGAGCACGAGTGCTAATGCCATGTAATACGCCAGCATCAACGAGTGCTTCGCGAGCCTTGTCAATCGACATTAAGGCCCCACCTTTAGCCGTGGTTAATGTGGCTTCAGCGACCATATTTTTCTCATCAACTTGAATGAATACCGACGCATCCAGTGCACGAGTAACAATTAAAGAATCATCCTGATAGTTTTTGCTCGGTGAGAATAGCTTACCAATATTTGCACTGACTATAGCAAAATCAGCAAACGGAGACTGTTCGATTAACTCAATAAGTTGCGAACTTGTCACTGGGAAACCACTATTTTTAGGGTGCTCAAGCAGTGACACAAAACCCGTTACAGGGTTATGTATAAACAACGACATTTATTAATTTCCTATGTAATATGCCTGTTTTTATTATTTTGGATGTAGATATTTTTTATTTATATGCCGCTCGGCTAAAACCCATAGTCAGGCATTTTCAAAGTAGCAGACCATTTGAACATAACTTTCAAATATTGTTAAGTAAATGTTATTTATTTGCTTGATCTAGGAGGGGGTAGTAACATTTGTTGCGTGTTTAATCAGCAACTACATAGCAATATAAAATAAAGCATAAAAGGGCCTTGAGTATCAGCGCGTTACTCGGTTATACTGGCTGCACGCTCTGAATGAGTTTACTAATTCAGGGGCTGATTAGGATTCGACGGAATTCAAGAAGCCCAAGGTGCATGTCGAGGTGCGGTTTGCCTCGTTAAAAAGCCGCAACTTAAAGTAATCGCAAACGACGATAACTACTCTCTAGCAGCTTAGGCTAGCTAGCGCTCCTTCCATGTATTCTTGTGGACTGGATTTTGGAGTGTCACCCCAACACCTGATCGCGACGGAAACCCTGGCCGGGGTTGAAGCGCTAAAACTAAGCGGCCTCGCCTTTACTTACCGTGTTTGTCCGGGACTTAAAGGTTAATTAAATGACAATACTAAACATGTAGTACCGACGGTCGAGGCTTTTCGGACGGGGGTTCAAATCCCCCCAGCTCCACCAATATCGGTTTTTAAATTCGTTGATTTAAAAACCCTAAAAAACCCGCAAATTTGAGTAATCAATTTTGCGGGTTTTTTTATGTTTAAGGCGAAGTGTTTTATTGTTTTAATAGCTCATCGCTTATTTTTATTTTATTGAAATAAGCGCTTCATTTTACTGGTGCTTTAGGTACTCGCATCTTATTTTTACTCATGTTAACGTCATTATTCTCTTTTACTTGCCAAGTGATCTTATATGGAATTTTTAGCTGGCGATTTATTAACGCCGCTCAGCGTGATTGGGCTTATTATATTATCGGCTGTAACGTCGATGATTTCGGCGGCTTTTGGTGCTGGTGGCGGGTTGATGTTGTTGGTGGTGATGGCATCGTTATTGCCTATGAGTATTGTTATTCCGGTGCATGGGTTAGTGCAGCTGGGCTCAAATGCCAATAGGTTTATGCTGACTTTTAAACACCTTGATAAAAGTATGTTTGCGTACTTTTCACTCGGTGGGCTTATTGGTGCGTTTGCTGCGTCGTCTATTGTGACCCGTATTCCACTTGAATTGATGAAAATTGTCGTGGCAGGGTTTGTACTTTATTTATTATGGGGAGTGACGCCAAAGTTGCGTGAAACCTCAGCTTTATGGCGCAGTACAGCTGGTGCTGTGACAACATTTTTATCGATGTTTGTTGGCGCAAGTGGCCCGTTAGTGGGCAGTTGTTTGTATGTTAATAATTATGAAAAGCTAAGATATACCGCTACTTTTTCCGCTTGTATGAGTGTGCAACATACTTTTAAAGCTATTTTGTATGGCTTTGTAGGTTTTTCGTTTTGGCAGTGGTTGCCTTTAGTTGCGGCAATGATCATCAGTGGTGCGCTTGGCACGTGGCTTGGTTTACAGTTATTACACCGTATTTCTGCCGAGAAGTTTAAACGTATTTTTCGGGTTGTTTTAACCTTACTTGCGCTGCAATTGGCATGGCAGGGGTTACAAGCGTTTTAGCTAACAATTTGTTAAAGCGCTATAAGTCTAGGTGTCATAGCGCTTTATAAATTCTAAGGAGTACAGGGACAAGGGCAGGCTTTTCTATTACACATCATTACAATGAGTGTTGCACTGATATTCTAAATCACACTGACTTTGGTAACGATGAATAGGCAATCACAGCGGCATCCCTGTGTGCTAGATCGGGGTGCTGTAACTTTTTACTGTATTCATCACAATAGGAGATTGCATCTCCTTTTATTGTTAATAGAGGGTCGTGCGTGAAGTTTAATAACAGCGATTGCCAGCGTTGTAATATCCCTTTGGGCGGGCTTGGTAGATCATTTAATATTGCTTTTGACTGGCTAAATTGGCTTTGTATTGCGATGTTTAGCATGTCGTCGTTTGCAGCTCCTAGCCAGCTAGTACCGTTATCGCCAACGCATAAAAGTGGCATATAAGGCGCAAGTGCTGGGCATACATCATTTCTATACACCTCAACTTTCCAATAGTTACGGGCTATTTTTACAAACTGAGTAAAATCTTTAATTGGGGTAAAGTTTGATGTCGCTAAAGGCAAAATCTCTACTCTGGGTTTATTGGCATTCACGGTGTCGTTAGAAACATCAATATACCAAGGACCAATAATAAATGCGTTTTGAAAATATTCATCCCGCAGTGACCCCCATGCTTTTTGTAAAGGATTGCCTTGGGCAATAAGAGTTTTTAATAAACTAAGCCCAGGTTTGTTTGTGTGCGGCAGTTGTGCTTGTAGTAATGTAAATACTTCGTCTCTTATTTCTCTACAACGACCAATAGGATAAGGCTTTTCAGCAAAGTACGGAATAGTAGGCGCAAGTGTTAAATCGGCTATTAATCTTAGTTGAGCTAAGTCAGCACATAGTAAAGTAAGCTGCTCTGAGGAAAAGTTATTATCAAGCACGTATATTCCTTATCGTATTTATTGTAATTTTTTTAGTTGAGCTTGTGTGTAGGCGTCATCTCTAAGCCACCTCAACATGTTTGGATAACCGTTGGGGTGATCAGGTTGTTCGCACATAAACCATGAATACAACAGCGGATAGCCAAACCCAGTATTATTGCTAAAAGCGGTTATTAAGCTAGCTGAACTGCCTCTATAACCGTGTTTATGAAATAAAACATCGGGTGCAATATTTAAGTAACAGGCTGCGGCCCATGACCATGCAATCGCGGTCATTTCTTCAGCGGCTTGGTGATCATGGTTTTTCATATCGCCGGTTAAACAGGTTCTGTTTGTCTCTGAGGTTACTGCAATATGCCCTGCTTCATGAAGGATGTCACCAGGGTAGAGGCATTTTTCTAAATCAAGTAGTAAAGTTCCCTGGGCTACTTTAATTCCCGGCAAAAAAGTCTTTTCGTTTAACGTTTGATACCTGTGCTTTATTCCAATATGAGTAACAAAGGCGAGAATTTTTTCAATCTCAGTGTTCATACCACTCCCTGTATTTAGCAATTACAATTGTTGCTTACAGTAATATAGCACTCTATTCTAACTAAGTTTAGTTAGCGTTAATAAATCAATTTAAGGTGTTTTGCTTGTCTAAAATCAGGCAAGAAAAAGGAGTTATTATGCAAAATGAATTGATAGCAAAAGTGCCATCTCTGCACACAACAGCGCAGAGCATACTACCTTGTTATAAAGAAACTGGGCGCTTAGGTCTATTTCAATTAAAACGAATGTGGCACAAAGCGCAATTACAAAAACAAGGCTGTGCGGATAAAAAAATAATAGAAGGCGAATGGTCGCTTGATGTCATGATCATGGATACTTTAGGCTTAGGGCTCACACCGACGATAGAATTCATTTTTTCATCGGATAGTTTTTTAACGTTCGAAAACTGGGTAGAACAGCGTTATGGCATAGCTATTTCAAATACAGTTAAAAGTAAGTTAAATGAAAAGGTAGCAGCATTTTTTCAGCAAAAAGACCCAAAACAACAAAAAATATTACTAAATCAGCCTCGTCATTATGTTTTAACGTCACAGCAGTGGCAAAGCTGGGATGATAATGGTTACGTTATTATTCCTGAGTTGGTGGAAAAAACGCTATGTGAAAACGTTTGTAATATGATTTATGAACGTTTGAATATGGATAAACACAATCCTGCTTCATGGTACCGAAATCATGATCTTAAACAAGGAGTTATGGTACAAATTTTTAATGATATAACAATGCAAGCTATTCGGAAGCAGCCTCAGGTGCGGGATGTTTTTGAGCAACTGTGGGGTAAAAGTAATTTAACTGTAAGTACTGATAGGGTTGGTTTTAACCCGCCAGAGACATTGAGTTGGCAGTTTCCCGGGCCAAATCTGCACTGGGATATTAATTTTAATAAACCGCTCACCTTTGCAACGCAAGGGTTACTGTACCTTACTGACGTTACCGCTGATCAAGGTGCGTTTAGTTGTGTTCCTGGTTTTCATAAAAAAATAGACGGCTGGCTTGCTAGCTTACCTAAAAACACCAATCCACATCATTTTAATTGCCAACAATGGCACAGTACGCCTTTGCCTGCAAAAGCGGGCAGTTTAATTGTTTGGCAACATACACTGCCGCATGGTAGTTGTCCAAATAGGACGAATAGTCCTCGAATTGTGCAATATATAAATATGAGCTCATTATAAAGCTAAGCAAATCAAGCCTGCAGTTATTTATAAGAATAAAAATGATGCCATGTAATAACGTGTAATGTTTTTTATAACACTCCTGTGCCATGCTCAAGATAATTTAAATTAAGCTGCATTTACTAAGCCTTTTATTTTTTTTATGGTTTTTTATGATGTTTGATATAAGTCAAATAAATTAAAGCTATATAAAATAAATGAAAATTAAAGTTGTACCCTATAGCTTTTAAACTAAGCTCTTAACTGAATGTAGCATTAATTCCCTAATAGAATTTAGCACGATAATTGGATATCAAAGGAATATTTCAGTATGGAAGCACAAAGTTCACAGCTTACAAAGCGTTTACGGCGCGCAAAACCAATAATTTGTTATTTAAAGTCTTTACTTAAAATGCAATTAGAGTCATTTGCTAAAGCCGTTATAGTGAGTGAAAGTAGCTCAACATACCGCAACAATATACATACAGAAATCGATTTCACCCCCATCCTGTATACACTTTGTTTTAAGATTAAATACTTGCTCATTCATTCTCTTCGTTTGAGAACAAATAATGAATGATGACATACTTATTCCTGAAGTTGTTAATGCTGGTGAGAATATAGT
Source organism: Pseudoalteromonas sp. SG41-2 (assembly GCF_014164535.1). NCBI lineage: Bacteria > Pseudomonadati > Pseudomonadota > Gammaproteobacteria > Alteromonadales > Pseudoalteromonadaceae > Pseudoalteromonas > Pseudoalteromonas sp. SG41-2. The sequence goes on from NZ_JACJFK010000002.1 coordinate 272,947, forward strand.
CTCTCCAGTCATTTCGTTTGCCAAGCTTGAAATTTTTTATAATGTAAAAAAGATGTCTGCCGATTTGCTTGTAGCAAAAAAATTAGAATGGGTTAGACATGTTAATACCCAGTGTTATCAGGGCGATTGGGATGTATTGCCTTTAAGAGTGCCTGTTGAACATGCTGATAAGCATGTGATTCTGCAATCTTTCGCAATTGAGTCTAGCTCAAGTTTTATTGATGGCGATCACCTTCAATATTTACCTTCTATTAGTGAGTTATTGTCACAATTTAAATGTAATATTTTATCTGCACGGCTTATGCGCCTTTCCCCCAACTCTTTGATTAAACCCCACCGAGACCTTGGATTGAGTATTGAGCTATCAGCCCAGGCACGTATTCATATTTCTTTAGAGACATCTGAACATGTTGAATTTTTAGTGGATGATTTAAAAGTTCCAATAAGTCAGAGCAGCTGTTGGTATATAAATGCCGATGCGGAACATTCTGTAATAAATACTGGTGATACACCAAGAATCAACCTTGTCATAGACTGTAATGTTAATGAGTGGTTGTTGGATTTAATTATGAACTCTAAAGAAAAAACATATTGTAGTAAAAAAAGTAAGCTAAGGAGCTAAAGAGGTAATGAAACTTAATATTCCTAAGGGCTTAAATATAAGACCGTCAAATGCAAACGATAAGCCTTTTTTAGAAAAGCTGCATAGTTTAATGCGACAAGACTTACAGTTAATTGATGGCGAAAAAGATTTTGTAGAGTCAATTGTGGAAATGCAGTTTAAAGCTCAAACCCAAGGGTATGGAGATAAGTTCCCCAATGCAATGTACTTTATTATTGAAAAACATCATGAAGCAATCGGTAAGGCAACCATTGATTTTGGCCCAAATGAAATTCGTATCGTCGATATTGGCTTTTTACCAAGTGCGAGAGGGCATGGTTTTGGCTCAGCGATAATTCAATCGTTTCAAAGTGCCGCATTACAATCTGGTGCACCTTTAACACTGACCGTTGAGCAACATAATTTTGCTGCTAAGCAGTTGTATGCGCGTTTAGGGTTTCAAGTTGAATCAATTAGCCCGCCATATGAATTTATGGCGTGGTACCCACACCCAGTGAAATTAATGAGTGGTGTGTGACTAAGCGAAGTTAAACACAGGAGTTGAATATGGAAAAGTTTACGTTTGAAAATGTTGAAAGAGCACAAGGGTCAATTGTTAAGGTTGCTGGTCAAGATGGTGAAGTAGAGTTAAAGGTATCATCAGTTGATAGAACAAAACTGAATGGGGAACAATGGGATGCATTTCGTGTTTTGCTTAAAGGCTCTGCAAATGAACCTTTAGAACAAGGCACATATAGACTCACACACGATGCATTTAATGATGCAGAGCTGTTTCTATCACCAAATAGCGAAACTGAGTATGAGATATACATCACGACACAAAAATAGTACTTCGTGTTTAATAGACTAAATTATTCGTTTAATAAAAGTGAGTAGGGAGATTTATATGGCTGATCCGTTTATATCTGAAATACGACCATTTGCGTTTGATTTTGCCCCAAAAAATTGGGCATTCTGTAATGGTGGAGTGATCGCAATTACACAGAATGGGGCACTGTATGCTCTATTAGGGACTCAGTTTGGTGGTAACGGAACAAGTGATTTTAAGTTACCGGACTTACGGGGGCGCACGCCTATCGGTAGTGGGTTTTTGAGCACTGAAAACCGTCCCTTTTATGCTGGAGATAGTTCAGGGGAGGAAACGGTTAGGTTAACGTTAGATGAAATGCCAGCGCATACGCATGCAGTAAAAGCTACGGCTAGCATAGCCGCTAATAGCCCCGCGTTTACAGATCGTATATTTTCTGAATCAAAGGATAATAAGGGTACCTCAGCTGAACCTTTCGTATACGGTTCATCGTTAGATTTGACAGAACTTGCTCAGGATGTTGTTAGTAGTAGCGGGAGTGGGTCGCCACATACTAATCTTCAACCTTTACTCGTACTTAATTTTTGTATTGCACTGGAAGGTACCTTTCCAGCTAGAAATTAAAAAAGGAAACTAGCATGTCTGAGTCATTTGTCGGTGAAATAAAAATGATTGCTACTACATTCTCACCTAGGCAGTGGGCATTTTGTAGCGGGTCTACTTTTTCAATAAGTCAAAACCAAGTGTTATTTGCATTGATTGGCGCACAATATGGCGGTGATGGGCGCTCGTCATTTATGCTGCCTGATTTAAGAGGGCGTGTACCCGTACATTTTGGGCAAGGCCCAGGATTACAACCTTACCCTATAGCGCGTCAGGCTGGCGTAGAAAAAGTGACGCTTCTACCACAGCAGATGCCAGCACACACCCATAGCTTGCAGGCAAATAATAATCGTGCAACTACATCTACAGCCATTGGTAATGTTTTGGCGAGAAGCCCTGCAACTGAGTCAACTTATATATCAGGCGCTGTCACGGGAGAAAGTCAGCAACTAAATGACGCTGCAGTTGAAACTGTGGGTGCTAATGAGCCGCATACTAATATGATGCCTTATTTGGCTATACATTTTATTATTTGCCTCAACGGCCTCTTCCCATCAAGAAATTAAAGGAGAAATATTATGGCTGAACCATTTATGGCTGAAATTAGAATATTTGGTCTTACGTATAGTCCTAGAGCTTGGGCTAAATGCGCAGGGCAAATACTCAGTATTTCACAATCTACAGCGCTATTTAGTTTGCTGGGAACTAATTTCGGTGGTGATGGACGAACAACATTTGGAGTCCCTGATTTACAAGGCAGAGCACCAATGCATGCGGGATCAGGGATAGGACTAACGACTCGGCCATTTTCTACCTTTGGTGGTGTTAGCCAAGTAGCGTTGGCCCCCATACAGCTACCTAAGCATGACCATGTTATTTCAGGTGTATTTCAAGCTGGTAATACTGACCAACCAAGTGATAATCAACTTGCAATAGACGTTGCCTCCTCAGGTGGTGCACTGCGATATACTGCGCCACTGGATAGTAATACAAGTGCTATGAGTAGCAGCAGTTTAGCATCGTCAGGTAAGAGTCAGCGGCATGAAAATATGCAACCTAGCTTAGCGTTAAACTTTTGCATTGCACTAGATGGAATTTATCCACCAAGAAATTGATGTGTGAGAATACAGATTTTAGTTTGAAATCTGTATTCTACATATGATGAAAAACCATTATGTTTGTGCAGGAAGTAAGTTATATGTTGTTTGAAAGAGCTCTGTTGGTTGTTATTTACTTATGTTGAAATACCTTAATTGGCATATTGTTTTCAGCTGTTTAATTATAGTTGTGTGCTTATTTGCAAGAGATGTATCTGCTCAGGCGAGTTTAGACAAGCTGCAATTTAAAAGCTCTAAAGGTAGTGTTGTATTTGCCAAGCATGACAGTAATTTTTTGATTGATGATGCAGGGAAGATGTACGCTTTTAACAAAAAAATAATAATACTCTCTTTGCTATCAGTCGATGAGATCTCACAGCTACATGATGAAATAAAACAAGTTCAAGTAATCGCTAATATAGGAAGTGAATTGGTTTACTGGGTAACACCTAGACCCGAATATTTTTTTGATGTTTATTTAGCGTTAAGCAAACATCAAGATGTGCTAGAGATCGAACCAGATATTGCACCTGTCACAAAGTTAGTTACGTCAGGAACAAGCAGGCAGACTAGCAGCGTGCTTGTGTCACAAAATGCTCCTTTATGCGATAAACCAGAGAATACTGTGCGGGTTGCAATTATTGATGACGGCTTTGATTTTACTCACCCAGAGTTTGATGATTTAACAGTATTGTTTGAATATGATCCTGATGAAAAAACACTGGCAACCAGTGCTAAAAACCCAACTGATTACCATGGTACACGTGTTGTTGGAGTTATTGCTGCAAAGCAAGATAATATAGGGGTTGAGGGTTTCGCACCGACTAGTGAAATAATAGCTATCAGGCAAGTTTCAACATGGTCATCTTCTATAATATTGGCATTTCAGGTCGCTAAGTTGATGAAAGCGGATGTTATCAACTGTAGTTGGGTTTTACCGTTATTATCGGGTATTACGTCACTGGTAATTGAGAATGTTGCATCTGCATCAAATGCACCTATTATCGTTGTTTCAGCAGGAAATTCGGGTAAGAAAGCTTGTGAAGTCAATCATCTATCGGCATTAAGTTCAGTGGTTGTTATAGGGGCAATAAATAAAAATGGGAATGTTGCTGAGTTTTCTAATTATGGGCAATGTGTTGATTATTACGCCCCTTCTTCAATTGCATCAACGTCACTTAATGGGTATGTAAATTTTGGTGGCACCTCATCATCAGCCGCTATTGTTTCAGGCGTTGTGGCACAGCTAAAAGCATGCGGAGTTGAATACCCGTTAACAAAATTAACGATGGTTGAAAATATTTTGCCTGCACATGTAGTTAATAAAAATAATATAAAGAGTGTAACTTTGATTAGATCAAAAGGTAGTGAAATTAATGAGCACTGAAATGGAACCGTTAGATTTTAGTAGCACCCACAGTGACAACTTCCCAAAAATATTGGCTCAGTTGGGCGTATCGTTGATTGCGACAAGTTATCAATCACAACGTGTTATTTTAGTGCGTTCCAATAATGGCAAGCTAGAAACAAAATTAAAGGCATTTCCAAGACCAATGGGACTTTATGCCGACGAAAATAGGGTCACGCTTGGAACACTAAATCAAGTAATCGACTTTCAAAAAACACCAAGTGGTTATGCTGATGTTATTAATGGGAACCTTGATCGTTATGAAGAGTTGCCAAAAAAATTACAAGATAATGAACTCAGAGATAGCCCCAAATTTCGTGAAGAGTGGGATGAACAAGTCAAAAGTGTAAAGGCAGCCGACAGTTTGTTTATAGAAAGAGCGACTTTATCAACAGGTATGATCAACATCCATGATATTTGTTGGGGTAATGATGGTTTGTGGGTAGTTAACTCGATGTTCTCTTGTTTAAGTAAGTTAAGTCCTGACCATAGTTTTGTCGCTGCTTGGGTGCCGTCGTTTATTTCAGAACTGAAGCCGGAAAATAGATGCCATTTAAATGGCATGGCGTTGTTAGATGGTGTGCCTCGTTATGCTACAGCCTTTAGTGAATCAGATACAGCACAAGGTTGGCGTGAAGAGCTAGGGAATAAAGGGGTGCTTATTGATGTCGTTGAAAATAAGGTCATCAAATCAGGTATTTCAATGCCACATTCGCCAAGATGCCACGCAGGCAAGGTGTATTATTGTGCATCTGGAGATGGCGATATTCATGTATACGATCCAAAGTCAGGTACTAATAGAGTTTTATGTGAGTTGCAAGGTTTTACAAGGGGAATGACGTTCTTTGGTGACTTGATGCTTGTCGGTACGAGTACATTACGTAAATCAGAAGAGCATATTCGCTTTAAAGCAAACCCAAGATTATTAGATGGGAAAAGTGTGTGCGCAATATGGTTAGTGAATGTAAATACAGGTGAGGTGGTAGGTAATTTGACTTTTACGGGTGATGTAAAACAGATTTACGATATTGCTGTTGTACCGAACAGCAGGAAACCAGAGCTATTTCAAAGCTCAGACGCGTTGTCTAGCCATATTTTTGAATTTTGTCGAGGATGAGTATCATGGAACGTTTAAGCTTAAATAAAACTTTTTTAGGGGTTGCGATTTCTGCAGTAATAGCTAGCGGGGCTTACGCAGAAACAGTAAATGAAGCTGTAGATTTAAAACAATTTTCAAAAAAGTTAGCGCTAGAAACTGAAGATGAAATAGTTGGTATAGAGTCAAAAAGCCCATTTTCGACATTTAGTCGAGGGCAAAAAGCCCAATCACACTTAGTAAACCCAGATATAAATAATACATTAAGCTTTTTAAAAGAGCAGGGATTACTTGAAACGAATGAACAAAAAGTAAGTATTGTTAAGGGCGATAATACACAAGTAAAAAGTGATTTACTAATAAGAAAGGTGTTTGCAAGTGCAAACTGCACCCTACCAGGCGGGGCGTGCACCACTGTAAGCTCTTCTAGCTGTACTTTGAGAGGTGGTAGTGTTGGCGCTTGTGGGTCATCGCCAGAAATAGATGTTGAAGAAAGTGGATCGACAACTGTAAGCGAAGACTTTGGCAGTGTTGCAGCGGATGGTGTAGCAACTACAACAAAAACCTTTACGGTAAAAAATGAAGGCACTGGTAATTTAACGACTACGGCTGTTTCTATAACAAGTGGAAGTAGCGACTTTTCAATTACAGGCGGTACATGTGCTACGAATGGTCAAACATTAAGCTCAGGTATGCAATGTACGATACTTGTAACTGTACAAACGACAACAGTTGGTGGGATATCAGGTAATTTAAGAATTAGCAACACTGATGCAAATGAGAGTATGTATAATGTGTCTTTGAGTGCCACAGGTACTTCTACAAATTCAGCGCCTGTTGTTGATTTAAATGGTGGGATTCCAGGTACAGGGAGTTCAGTGTCATTTACCGAAGGTAGTGGTGCTGTAAATATTGCGCCCGATGCTAGTGCAGAGGATAGTGATGGCGATACAATAACAACAATAACCGTTGCATTAACCAACGATCAAAATGGCGCCTCAGAAGGCCTGAACGTAACAGCTGCGGCGCAAAACGCACTCACGGGTGGGTCTGCGGCGGATATTATACTTCAAGACACAATTTCTATCACAGGGGCAACCGTAACGGCCGCTGAAGTGGCTACCTTTTTGCAGAATATCACTTACGATAATACTTCAAATACGCCCGATGAAACTGCTAGAACGGTGACAGTGGTAATTAATGATGGCACTGTAAATAGTGTAAGTCGTACAGCGACAATTTCGGTTGCTAATATTACTTCAGCGAGTTCTGCCGCTGCTGGATTTAGTACCTTAAACGGTATAAATTTAAGCCCAGCAATTACATTTAGTGACGATAATGAAACATTAAATATTAACAATGCAGCGCATATTACAGGGTCAACGGCTGATGGCGGCGGCGGTACCGATACAATCAGTGTTGTTACCGGGAGCGACTTAACTGGGTTCACAAGCTTAACGGGTTTTGAAACCTTAACGCCCTATAACAATGGTTCATTGACATTAAGTGAAACGCAGCATGACAGTTTCACTACTATAAATGGTACAGGTACAAATCAATTTACTATCGCTAGTGCCGATGGCGATCAAACGCTAACGGGTGATGCGGATATTGAAACTTATGTGCTTGGCGCTGCAATGATCTTTACGCTTGGTAGCGCAGCGCAAAATGTAACTGGCAGCAGCGCAGATGATACCGTTAATATTAATGCCTTCACGGTAACAGGTACATTGAACGGCGCTGCGGGTACCGATATATTGCAGGCTGGCACTGGTGCTGATCTTAGTGGTGCAACAATATCTGCCTTTGAATCATTAACACTTGCCAGTGGTGCGAGTGTATTGATGACTGAGGCACAGCACGATAGTTTTACAACGTTTACAGCACCAGGCACAGAAACGATAACTATTAGCTCAGCAACGGATGGACTAACAGGCAACAGTGCGATTGAAACGTATGTTTTATCTGCACCAAATACATTCACCCTTGGCGCTGCGGGGCAAAATCTTACGGGTAGCACCGGCGACGATACTCTCAATATTGGCTCGCTTAGCGCTACCGGTATTTTAGCGGGCAACACCGGCACTGATACGTTATCTATTGGTAGTGGTGGCAGTATTTTTGGCGCCACGATTAGCGGCTTTGAAAACTTGACGGTAGCAAGTGGCGGTTCAGCAAGTATTGCTGCATCACAGCTAGCATTGTTCTCAGGCACTGTATCAGGCAGTGGTAATGAGACGCTAGATATTTTAGGTGATGGTAATTTCGCTACAGTATCAGCAATTGAAAGCTACACATTAAATGACGATAGCACGAACGCGCGTACAGTATCTATTAGCGCCGCGGGGCACTCAGTAACAGCTAGCTCCGTAACTGATGCCATTACTTTTGACATTGGCACACTAGCTTATACGGGAACAATTACCGGCGAAAATAGTGTTGCTGATACATTGTCTATGAGTAGCGGCGCAAACATCAGTAATGCCACGATTAGTAATGTGACTAATTTAACACTTGCTTCGGGTGCGTCAGTATCGATGACGGCCAGCCAGCATGGCAGTTTTACGGGCACCATAACAGCGCCAGGTTCAGAAACTATTACTATCACCGGTGATGGTGATTTCACAACCTTAACTGGTATTGAAAGCTACGATGTAGCTGATGACAGTACAAATACCAGAACAATCACCGTATCAACAGGGACCACTAATGTTACGGCTGGTTCATCAACCGACGCCATAATTTTTGCAATTGGTAACAGTGCATACACGGGCACGTTAATTGGCGAGAATAGTGTTGCCGACCAAGTACAAGTAACTGATGGTGCAGACATTAGCGGCGGTGGATTTTTAAATATAGGCACTCTTTCGTTAGCTAGTGGCGCAACAGTGGCTATTGATGCCGCTAATATTGGTAATTTTAGCACTGCTATAACGGGTAGTGCGGGCACTGAAACACTGAAACTGATGGATGGTGGGGCGTTTGATTTTACCAGTACCTCAGTGTCTGCTGTTGAAGGCGTGGCAATAGGAACTGACAATAATGCCACGATAACCTTGACTGACAACTTTAATGCCAATGGTCAAGCAGTATCAGTGTCAAATGCGAGTGGCGGTGAAATTACAGCAGCCCTATCAATAAATGCTTCAGCCTTTGCCAGTGACATATTGACAATTACAGCCAGCAATTTTAATGGCGATGATACTATTGTTGGCGGTAGCGGCGCAGATACCATCCGCCCAGGCGGTGGTACTGATTCGATGACGGGCAATGCAGGTAACGATAATTTTGTTGGCAGTGCATCACAATTATCAGGGGATACCATCACCGATCTAGCCGTAGGCGATACCTTAACGATTACTGGTGTGACAGGGCTTTCAAGTGCAAATGTGCGATTTAATGGCGCTAGCACATTAGAAGTTGATACAGATGCCACCGATTTTAATATTTCTGAACTTACGCTCTCGTTAAGTAATTCACCAGGCTCAAGTTTAGCTTTTAGCGTTGCTGACAGTGGTAGCGATACCATAATCACTTTTGTTGAGCCAAATAGCGCTCCCGTATTTAGTAGCTTGAATGGCGGTGCGACCTTTACTGAAAATGGCTCTGTGATTGTTATCGACTCTGATGTAACTATTGCTGATACTGAGCTCGATGCCCTTAATGGCGCGATGGGTAATTATAATAATGCTAGTTTAACCATTACTCGAAACGGTGGGGCGAGTACTGAAGATGTTTTTGCGAACAATAACTTATTGGGCGCGCTAATTGAGGGCAATACGTTTACTTATAATTCGACCACATTCGGAACGGTAACGACTAACTCCTCAGGTACCTTGGTACTGACCTTTAATGCTAATGCTACATCTGCAATTGTTGACTCAGTTTTACAAAGCATTACCTATCAAAATAGTTCCGAATCTCCATCATCATCAGTGACTTTGGATTATGTCTTTAATGATGGGATAGCAAACAGCGCGGGTACAAATCAAGCGATAGTGAATATTACTGGGCAAAATGATGCCCCAACGGATATTTCACTTTCATCGGCAAGTATAAATCAATCATCAACTGGACCTGGTGCTAATATAGGGGCGCTTACTACCTCAGATGTAGATACCACCGACAGTCATAGTTATACGTTTGTAAGCTCAGGCGCAAGTGTAAACGGTACATGTAGCGCTGACACAAACAATAGCAGTTTTCAGATCAGTGGCACCTTAATTCAGACGCAAGCTGCACTTAGTGCAGGAAGTTACATTGTGTGCGTACAAAGTAACGATGCAACAACAACTTTTCAAAAAGCGTTTACTATAACGGTAAATGATAATGTTGCGCCAAGTGCGCCATCTACCCCTGATTTAAATGCGGCTGCTGATTCAGGGTTATCTACTACGGATAATATTACCAACGATACCACGCCAACATTTAGTGGCACTGCTGAGAGCGGTTCAACAGTTAGTCTTTACAGCGACCAAGTTGGTGCTGGAGCAACTGTAATCGGGTCTGGCATAGCGACCGATGGCAATTGGCAAATTACCACTAGCACTTTAACTGCCGGTTTAGACCATGCTATTTCAGCAAAAGCAACAGACTCAGCAAGTAATGTAAGTAGTAGTTCAAGCGCACTTACAGTGACAATTGACACAACCGCGCCGAGCGCACCGAGCGCAGCCGATCTAACAGCAGCCAGTGATAGTGGTTCTTCGAGTACAGATAATATAACCAATAATACAACACCCACTTTTACAGGTACAGGCACCACAGGCGACACTATTACTCTTATTTCAAGTGTTGATGGCTCAATAGGCAGTACTGTTGTTAGTGGTGGGGTGTGGAGTATCACCGTAGGCTCAGCAATGACGAGTGGCTCGCATACTATTGTGGCACGCGCGACGGACTCTGCTGGTAATATTACCAATGGAACGAGTACTACAATAACCATTGATACTAACGTGAGTGCACCGAGTATTACCACCCCGATTGAAGTAGATGGTCGGATCAATGCTGTGGAAGATGCGCATGTGCTTATACAAGGTAGCGGCGCTGACTCTGGCGCTACGGTTAATGTGACCATTAGCGATGGTTCGAATAACTTATCACGGACTGTGACGGCCGATGGCTCTGGGGCATGGACTATCAGTGGTAGTGAGTTTGATGTCAGCAGCTTTAATGATGGCACGCTCACCGTCAGCGCCACACAAAGTGATTCGGCGGGTAATACTTCAAGCGCAGCCAGCACCGCGGTGATTTTAGATAACGCAGCACCAAGCGCCTTGACGATCGCCACCCCGATTGAGGTTGATGGCCGGATCAATGCCGTAGAAGATGACAGTGTATTGATCACCGGCTCTGGGGCGGAAGCCAATGCCAGTGTCAGTGTAACTATCAGCGATGGTTCGAATAACCAATCGCGGACTGTGACGGCCGATGGCTCTGGGGCATGGACTATCAGTGGTAGTGAGTTTGATGTCAGCAGCTTTAATAATGGCACGCTCACCGTCAGCGCCACACAAAGTGATGCGGCGGGTAACACCTCCAGTGCAACCAGCACCTCAGTGATTTTAGATAACGCAGCACCGAATGCCTTGACCATAACGACCCCGATTGAGGTTGATGGCCGGATCAATGCCGTAGAAGATGGCAGTGTATTGATCACCGGCTCTGGGGCAGAAGCCAATGCCAGTGTCAGTGTGACTATCAGCGATGGCGCGAATAACCAATCGCGTACTGTGACGGCTGATGGCTCTGGGGCATGGACTATCAGTGGTAGCGAGTTTGATGTCAGCAGCTTTAATAATGGCACGCTCACCGTCAGCGCCACACAAAGTGATGCGGCGGGTAACACCTCCAGTGCAGCCAGCACCTCAGTGATTTTAGATAACGCAGCACCGAATGCCTTGACGATAAGCACCCCGATTGAGGTTGATGGCCGGATCAATGCTGTAGAAGATGGCAGTGTATTGATCACCGGCTCTGGCGCAGAAGCCAATGCCAGTGTCAGTGTGACTATCAGCGATGGCGCGAATAACTTATCACGGACTGTGACGGCTGATGGCGCAGGTACATGGACTATCAGTGGTAGTGAGTTTGATGTCAGCAGCTTTAATAATGGCACGCTCACCGTCAGCGCGACACAATCTGATGCGGCGGGTAACACCTCCAGCGCAGCCAGCACCTCAGTGATTTTAGATAACGCAGCACCGAATTCACCGACAATAGCCACTCCGATAGAGGGCGATGGTAAAGTTAACGCAGCGGAAGACAGTGACGTAGTGATCACCGGCTCCGGGGCGGAAGCTAATGCCAGCGTCAGTGTGACCATCAGCGATGGCGCGAATAACTTATCACGTACCGTAACGGCTGATGGCTCTGGGGCATGGACTATCAGTGGTAGTGAGTTTGATGTAAGCAGCTTTAATAATGGCACGCTCACCGTCAGCGCCACACAAAGTGATGCGGCGGGTAACACCTCGACTACGGCAACCGCAGTAATTACGTTGGATAATCAAGCGCCAAATGCATTGACGATTACTACGCCAATTGAAGGCGACGGCAAAGTTAATGCTGTTGAAGATAACGATGTACTAGTGCAAGGATCTGGCGCAGAGTCAGGTGCAACAGTTACAGTAAATGTTGATGGTATATCTAAAACCACCACTGCAGATTCAAGTGGTAATTGGACATTATCGGGCAACGAGCTGGATATCAGTGCGCTGAATAATGGTACGCTGACGGTCTCGGCAACTCAGGCCGATAGCGCAGGTAATATCTCAATAGCTGCAACTACAACAATAACGTTGGATAACCAAGCACCAAACGCACCAACCTTTATTACGCCTATTGAGGGGGATGGTAAAGTTAACGCTGCGGAGGATAATGATGTATTAGTCCAAGGCGGGGGAGCAGAGTCAGGTGCAACAGTCACTGTGAGTATCGGTGGGGTTACTAAAACGACTACCGCAGACTCAAGTGGTAATTGGACATTATCAGATAATGAGCTGGATATCAGCGCTCTAAATAATGGCATATTGACAGTTTCGGCAACACAAACCGACGATGCGGGCAATATCTCAACGGCTGCATCAACTTCAATTACATTAGATAACATCGCACCAAATGCGGTGGCTATTACAACGCCGATTGCAGTAGATGGTATTGTAAATGCGGCTGAAGACAATGCTGTGTTGATCACAGGGTCAGGAGCAGAAGCTGGCGCAACAGTGACAGTGGGTATTAGCGGCATAAATGCAACTGTGATAGCTGATAGCAGCGGTAACTGGACACTTAATGGCAGTGAATTAGACATTAGCGCGTTAAATAATGGCACATTAACAGTATCTGCAACGCAAACCGATAGCGCAGGAAATATTTCATCTGCAGCTACAACCACTATAACCTTAGATAATGTTGCGCCAAATGCATTGGCTATCACAACGCCGATCGCTGTTGATGGCATTGTGAATGCTGCTGAAGATAATGCGTTATTAATTGTAGGATCTGGGGCAGAATCAGGCGCTGCAGTTAAGGTTGATGTTGGCGGTGTAAATGCCACCGTGACTGCTGATAGCAGCGGTAATTGGACTCTCAGTGGTAATGAGTTAGATATCAGTGCATTAAATAATGGCACATTAACGGTATCAGCAACGCAAACTGACAGCGCGGGTAATATTTCTCCAGCGGCAACGACGACGATAACCTTGGATAACAGTGCACCGCCAGTTGTTACTATTAATACGCCAATCGAAGTCGATGGCATAGTTAACGCTAGTGAAGATGATAGTGTATTGATAACCGGCTCTGGGGCAGAATCAGGCGCTGCAGTTAAGGTTGATATTGGCGGTGTAAATGCCACGGTTACAGCTGGTAGTGGTGGTAATTGGACGCTTAGCGGCAATGAGTTAGATATAAGTGCACTTAATAACGGCACTTTAACAGTATCGGTAACGCAAACTGACAGTGCAGGGAATACTTCACCTGCGGCGACCAGCTCAATTACTTTAGATAATACCACCCCAACTGGGCATGCAGTTAGCGTTGATCAAAGCTTAATTAATGCGGATAACGAATCTGCAATGAGTGTTAGTTTTACTGGGCTTGAAGGAAGTGGTTCGCTTAGTTACCAGGTAAGTGATGGCAGTAATGCTGTTACTGGTAACGCAACGATTAGTGCTGTTACGCAGCAAATTACAGGTATCGATGTTACAACATTGGCTGAGGGAGTGTTAACGTTCTCAGCAATAGTTACAGACACCGCAGGCAATGCCAGCGCAGCAGTAACTGCCACAGTAACTAAAAAATATAATGTCGTACCGGTGTTAAGTGGTTCACCAAGTACAACTACAGCTGAAGATGCAGCGTATAGTTTTATACCCACCCTTACAGACAGCGATACGCAAGATACCCATACTTTTAGCATCATTAATAAGCCAAGTTGGGCAAGCTTTGACACCAGCACGGGCGAATTAGCGGGCACGCCACAGAACCAGGATGTAGGCAGCTACGCGGCTATTACTATCAGTGTTAACGATGGCACAGATAGCGCCAGTTTAACGCCATTTACATTAGAGGTTACCAACACCAACGATGCGCCGGTAGGGCAAAACTTCGCGTTTAACCTCGATGAAGCCGCGACTTTAACCGTGGCACTTGCAAACGGGTTATTAAGTAACGCCAGCGATGATGATGCAGGCGACACACTCAGCGCAGAGCTGGTCAGTCAACCACAATTTGGTAGTGTCAGCTTAAATAGTGATGGTAGCTTTAGTTATCAACATGACGGCAGTGAAAACCACGGCGACAGCTTCACCTTCCAAGTTCGTGATAGCGCAGGTGCGTTATCGGCGGTACAGACAGTAACACTTACGGTAACGCCGGTTGCTGATGCACCGGTTGCCATGGATGACAGTGCCACCACTGCAGAAGACACGCCAGTGAACTTTAGCTTGGTAGCGAATGACAGTGATGCAGAAAATGACCTAGTGGTCGCTTCAGCGGCCATCGTATTACCCGCGAGTAAAGGCACGGTAAGTATCACCAATGGCATTGCCACGTATACACCGAATAGCAATGTAACGGGGACAGACACTTTTACTTATACGGTAAAAGATGCGGCATTGAACACCTCAACAGCGGCGACAGTGACAGTCACCATTACCCCAGTGAACGACCTCCCTGAGGTACAAGCTATCAGCTTAAGTGTGGATGAAGACACCGCATCAGCAGTGACCAATGTGCGTTCACTGGCCAGTGATGTGGAAGACACCATCCCAACGGGCACGATTAACTTAGTCAGAGCGCCAAGCTCAGGGCAGGTGGTGTTTGACCAAGCCGCGGGCACCTTTGTGTATACCCCAGATGCGAACGTTACAGGGCAAGACAGTTTCACCTACACCATTACTGACAGCGAAGGCGGAGTGTCACTGCCAGGAACCGTTACGGTAAATATTGGTGCAGTGAATGACCGCCCCGTTGTTGCTAATGATGCAGTGACGACTGATGAAGATACCGCAACAACGTTAGCTATTTTAGCAAACGACTCAGACGTAGAAGACGGTGGCTTTAATGCTGCCAACGTAAGCCTTGAAAACCAAGGCACGGGGGCGGGCATGTACGACTTTGCGACAGTCAGCGTTAACCTAGATGGTAGTTTAGCTATCGTGCCAAGCCAAGATGTGAATGGGGTATTTAGTTTCACCTACACATTAACAGACAGCGAAGGCTTAAGCTCAACCCCAGCGACCGTCACACTGACCATTAATGCCGTGAACGACGCACCAGTGGCGCTAGATAACACCGCCCAACTGCAAGAAGAAGGTTCATTTGAAGTCAACGTATTGGGTAACGACAGTGATGTTGATATCGGCGACAGCTTAGATGTGAGCAGTGTGACGGTTGTCAGTGCACCAAGCAATGGGCAAACTCAAGTAACCGCAACGGGGGCAATCATTTACACCGCCAATGCAGATTACTATGGTGACGACAGCTTTACTTACACAGTTAAAGACAGCAATGGCGCGATATCTAACCTTGCTACTGTCACCATGACCGTGAACCCAGTCAATGATGCACCTTTAGGTATTCCGCAAAGTTTAATACTTGCTGAAGATAATAGCGTCTTGATCACCTTAGTTGGCTCAGATATTGAGAACGATGATCTAAGCTATCGTCTTGATGAAGGCGCATTACATGGCTCGCTTGTGCAGCAAAGTAATGATAGTTGGTTATATACGCCAAACGCTAATTATAACGGCAGTGATGGCTTTAGTTTTGTTGTTAATGATGGACAGTTAGATTCAACAACAACCCCGGTATCGTTAGTTATCACCGCAGTTAATGACGCGCCAATTGTGGGTCTACAAACTGGCGTTACTGATGAAGACATGCCAGTCGTTATGAACTTACTCGGTAGTGATGTTGATGGTGATAGATTAACTTATACAATCGTTAGTCAACCAACTCATGGCGCTGCGACTATCTCAGGTGAGCAAGTTACTTATCAAGGCAGTGCAAATTACTTTGGTGACGATCAGTTTAGCTATATAGCGAATGATGGATTACTTGATTCAGCACCAAGCACAGTGTCAGTAACGATTAATAGTATTAACGATTTGCCAGTGATTACTGGAGTACCAAGCTTAGCTATTAATGAAAATGACTTATATAGCTTTGTACCACTAGCGACAGATAATGATGGCGATAACCTCAGCTTCAGTATTGAAAATAAACCAAGTTGGTTGAACTTTGATACCACCACAGGGGAGCTATCAGGCAGACCAAGCAATGCAGATGTAGGAAGTTATGCAGGCATCACGGTGAGTGTAACGGATGGGATTGCAAGCCAAAGTTTAACCCCATTTACACTGACAGTAGTGAATGTTAACGATGCACCAACAATCAGCGGTTCACCTGCAACATCAATCGCGCAAGATACAGGTTACTCATTTACGCCAATTGTGTCAGATATTGATAATACCAGTTTATCATTGACGATTGCGAACAAGCCGAGTTGGGCAACGTTTGATAGCACAAGTGGTACATTAAGTGGTATACCGACGCGAGATAATGTTGGTCTATATAGCAATATTTTGATCACCGTAAGCGATGGGCAGTTAAGCAGTACGCTTAACCCATTTAGTATTGATGTAACGTATGTAAATGCGCCGCCTGTTGCTAATGATATGGTAATGCGCGTTAAAGAAGATAATAATCTCAGTGTTAGTGCTCAAGTTAGTGACAGTGATAACGACAATTTAGTTATAGAAGTGGTCACTCAGCCACAGTTTGGTAGCTTAACGGTGCAAGGAACGGTATTTAGTTATCAGCCACAGGCTGATTATCATGGTAGCGACACCTTTAGCTATTTAGTGACTGATGGTAAAGCAAGTTCAGCTATAGCTACGGCGTTAATTACTGTTGAGTCAGTAAACGATCAACCGGTCGCTGTGGAAGATACCTTTGACTTAGCGCGAACTGAAAGCGGCCGTTATATACTTGATGTATTGGCGAATGACACTGATGTTGATGGTGATGTAATAACAATTATTGGTGCTAGGGCGTCAGTGGGTACAGTGAGTATTGTTGACCAGCAGCTTGTCTATCAATTTAGCGCAAGTACCCAAGGCACTATTAAAGTTGAGTATATTATTGCCGACCCAGCGCAAGCACAAAGCACAGGGTTTGCTTATATTAACTTTACTGATAGCCAAGCGGATGCACCAACCATTACACCTCCAGCTGCTGTGAATGTTGATGCAACAGGATTGTTTACTCGAGTTAAGTTGGGTACAGCTCTTGCGTTTGATAGCGAGCAAAACCCTCTACCTGTTACTACTATCAATCAAAGTATGTTGTTTACGCCAGGCGTACATCAAGTGTATTGGCAAGCGATAGACAGTAATGGTAAAACCACAACTGCTAGCCAGCAAGTAATGGTTCACCCGCAAATATCACTAGGTAAAAATAAAGTTGTTGCTGAGGATCAAAGTTATACCACTCGGGTTTACTTGAATGGACCAGCGGCAAGTTATCCTGTCACTGTACCTTACAGCGTATCTGGAACCGCAACATCAGATGATCATGATTTAATCAGCGGTGAAGTGGTTATTGAACAAGGCCTCGTTGGTGAGATCAACTTTAGAGTCTTTGCAGATAGTGAGATTGAAGCGGATGAAACAATTGTTATAACGCTTGACGATAGCCTTAATACTGGCGCGCAAGCCTCTAATATTATGACTATTTCAGAGAGTAATATAGCACCAAGCTTAGTTACGATAACGGAGCAAAATAATCAGCCTCGGCCATTTGTTTTAGCCAGTGACGATCTCGTAACAATTACAGCGTTGGCAACAGATAATAACCCTGGAGATAATATTTCATTTAGTTGGCAAGCAGCAGATGAACGGATTGTTGATCTAGGTAATGCGGCTGATACATTTGTGTTCTCTACAGCTGAACTCGATATTGGTATTTATGAAATAGCAGTAACCGCAACAGATGACGCTGTGGATAGCTTATCAACTACAGTGACCAGTTATGTTGAAGTGGTAGCTCAGTTACCTGAGTTAACAACTGCCGATACTGATAATGACTTAATACCAGACAATATCGAAGGTCTACAAGATAATGACCGTGATGGTATTCCTGATTATTTGGATAATATTAATGAATGTAATGTATTACCTGAGCAAGTAAATGAGTCAGCGCAGTTTCTTGTCGAGGGGGATGCGGGAGCATGTTTAAGAAAAGCATTCTCAAGCATACAAAATAGCAGTGGCGCAGCACAATTGTTTGAAAATGAATTGCCTGCAGATGTTGGGATGGATAACTCTGGTGGTTACTTTAGCTTTATAGTAACCGCCATGGAGCAAAAAGGTGAAAACTACCACATAGTGCTTCCGCAAAGAATGCCAATACCAGCGGGGGCGATTTATAGAAAGCTTATCAATAATGAGTGGATTGACTTTAATACCAGCAACGGCGATAAGGTCTATTCTACTCAAGGTGAGCAAGGGTATTGCCCTTCACCAAATAGTCAGCTGTGGCAAGAAGGGCTTAAAGAAGGTGACTGGTGTGTACAATTACGCATAACTGATGGTGGTATCAATGATGCTGATGGCATAGCGAATGGTCAAATTGTTGATCCAGGCGGCGTTAGCGTTATGAGTAGTAATAACAGCGCGCCTGTTACACAATCAGATCAAGTAACTATTGCACTAGGTAATAGTATTGTTATTGATGTGCTTAGTAATGATAGCGATGCAGATAATGATGTACTGACGCTCACCAGTGCAAGTGTTGATTTTGGTGAGGTAGCAATCGTTAATAATCAACTTAGTTATCAACCATTACTTGATTTTATTGGTACTGCAACGATCAACTACAGTGTGTCTGATGGTAAAGGTGGAACAGCCTTTGGTACAGCGACTGTTAGTGTGGTAGTAAACAGTGCCCCAACAACTATTGGTGATACTGCAAGCACCAATGACCGCACGCAAATAGTTATTGATGTGCTCTCCAATGATAGCGATGCGGATGGCGACGCACTTAGTTTAATAAGCGCGCAAGCTACGCAAGGCACAGTCACTATAAATAACGATGGCACATTGAATTACCAGCCCAAAGCAGGTTTTGAAGGTGTTGATTTTATTGAGTATACAGTTTCTGACAGTAAAGGTGCTGAAGCAAAAGGAGAAGTAAAAGTGACCGTAAAAGCTTATACAACCACCACGGTTAAAAATAGCTCATCAGGTAGTTTAGGCAGCACCATGGTGTTGTTAATGATTGGGTTAGTCTTTATACGTCGCCAATCAAAACTGACGCCATGGGCTTTACTCGCTACGGCTGTGGTAGTCAGTCAGCCTGTACTAGCTGGTGAGTGGTCTATGGATGGCACGATTGGTTATGCGGCCGTTGCAGGCTCCACCACAACTGATCAATCAGTCGAATTAGCGAATACTGAATACGATGATACCGATATTAGTTGGTCAATAGGTGGGATTTATTCGTTAGCGACTAATTGGCAATTTGGCGTACGCTATATCAACTTAGGTGAAGGTAGTATGACCTTTGTTGGAGATACGCTTGATCCAAGTAATGCGCAATTGAATGTATCACAAACCGTGCCGGTATTGTCACAAGGACCTGCGATACAAACAGCTTATGTATTTCCGCTGTTGGGCCAAGTTAAGAGTAAGGTTTTTGTAGGGGCTTTCCATTATCATTATTCAATCGATAGCCGCTCATCTACGGGGCAAAAAATTACATATAGTGACACCAATACACGCCCTTATTTTGGCGGGCAATTAGCTTATCCAGTGCTTGAAAATACAGATGTTTCAATTAACTATAGCCATTATAAGCTAAGAGAAAATGATGTAAATGAATGGGCGCTAGGGTTCCAATATCAATTTTAGGAGTCATTAAAGCGTAAATAAAACGGCTAGCCTTCTAGCCGTTTTTGCATTTAATACTTAAACAACCCAAGTTTAGCCACAATGCCTTTTTCAAGATCATTGAGCTGCTTAACTGTCTTATCAAGATGATCCGCTTCTTGGGCAAGCGATTACCTTCTAACATCGGAAATAAATTAGGGTATTTAAGATAGTGATCACCTTTAAGCCATTAGCTTCGGGTCTCACGGTATCGGGCCTCGTTTTGCTTTGGTGCTTTTGCTATAAGCTTAACAATTTGTTTTATGCATACGTATTCAGATCAGTTCGCCGTCAAGCGATTATGGTTGCGTGATCATAATCGCTATTTCGGTTCGGTAGTCACGAGCATATAAGCTGATCCGCACGGTTTTCTTGTCGATGGTATAAAACAACGTTCGGCGTTTATTATCACCGATAATAAGCTCAGACTTACCTAAAGCTTGTTGATAAAAAGCACTCACTTTTGTAATCGACTGAGCAACATAGCCAGTTTGTATCAGTGGGTAGTCATCGGCAATTTGTAATGAGTACTTAAAATCAGCTGGTAGCGGAACGCTGTCTAAATTTGCAGCGCAAGTCACTGAGGTTAGGCTTATTGCTAACATCAGTGGTGTTATTATTTTTATCACATCGGTTCCTACACGCTATTTTTGCTAAGTTAAATTTTATTTCGAATTAAATCTCTTACAATAAAGCGGGCTGGGTGAATCGCTTGGCTTACTCGTTCACTCAAAGGCTGTGGTTCATTGTTAAGTGCAGCAACTAATTGTTCTGCACACAGGGGCGCACTGCATAAGCCACGAGCCCCAAAGCCTGTGAGTATGTGTAGTCCTTGTTGTGGTTTTTGTAAGGATTGATATTGATAGCGTTTCCCTGCGCGTAAATTAGCAAACGCGTGAATATAATCACTTTGCTGCGGCCATTCTCCGGCCATAGGGAGGTGATCAATAAAACTACAACGTACAGCGGCTTTAGCTGCCGTGATCTCACCTAGACTACTGGCAAAGTCGGTTTGTCCATAAAAGTGAAGCAGTTGCTCGCGATTTGTTTGATTGTCTTGGTCTTTGACTGCGCGGCTTTTTGAGTTTTTCTCGAATGTTGCGCCCATACAGTGATGGTCTAAATAAGCAGGAGTAAAGTAGCCTTTATGACATAGCACGGTTTTTAGTTTACGTGATGCCGGGCTTGCTTGTACATGGGATACTTGACCACGCACGCCAACAATTGGCAGAGCCTGAGTTTGTACAAAACGGTCGCTGTGCTCACCAGCACATACAATAACGTCACTAAATGGGCCAAACTGTTGCCCTTGGCTCAATAGCAGCCAGCCTTGCGGGGTTTTCTCAAGTTGTTCGATATCACAATTAAAATGGCTTTTAATTGGTTTGAGTTTATGGGCTTGTTGGAACAGAGCGCTGACTAATTGTGGTGGGTTAACCCATCCACCTAACGGGAAATATACGCCAGAGTAGCCTGTACTTACACCAGCAATTTCATCACCTTGCTCAGGCGTTACGCCGTGCATGAGTTCATCTGGCCACAGCTGTTTATGTTCAATATTTTGATGGCGCTCAACTAAGGGTTGTTTGATCGCGTGTTGTAATACGCCGCACCATTGATGATCATAGTGAAAGCCATTCTCAGTGAGTTGCTGATAAAGTCGTTTCGCATATAAAAAACTGTGCGCAAAAAGCTCACTGTGCGGGGAGTTTTTTGCTTGTAAGTGCGGATAAATCGCACCTTGCACATTATGAGATGCGCCCATCGCGAGTTGGGGATCTTGGCAAAAAAGTTGGCTGTTAACCCCACGTTTCGCCAAGCTGTATAAAATAGCGCTGCTGGCTATTCCTCCGCCAATGACAGCGACGTTTTTAAGTGAACTTTGCTGATGAGCCAGATAAGGTGGCGCCGATTGTGCTTGGTTAGCATGGGCTAAAGAACCAATCAGCATTTCATTTTTTTTGCCATGACCTTTGATTTTTTGTACCGCAAACCCTGCATCAGCAAGACCTCTACGTACAACACCTGCAACCGTAAAGGTTGCGAACGTGGCATTACTACGAGAAATATCCACCATTGAATTAAATAAGGCTGGCTGCCACATTTCGGGATTTTTACTCGGTGCAAAGCCATCTAGATACCATGCATCGATAATACCTGTTTGCGGGTAGCTTATAGCTGCGAGTGATTCTTGCACATCGCCAAAATATAAATCGAGTATAATTCGACCATTATCAAATTCAAGACGATGGCAACCAGCCAAATTAATCGGGTACTTAGCAAGTAACTGTTTACTCAATGGTGCTAAACTAGGCCATACTTGCAATGCCTTTTGCAGATCGTCTGTTTTAATCGGATACTTTTCAAAAGAAATAAAATGTAAGCGCTGCACATTTTGTTGTGCTGGGTTGTGAACTTCTTGACTATGATGTTGCCTACTGGTTAGATTATTTTTAAATTGTTGCCATGTATTTAAAAAATTAAGACCAGTACCAAAACCAGTTTCAGCGATAACGAAATGTGCACGGTCATGATTTTGTAATCGATGAGGCATATTATTTTGCTGGTAGAACACATAATCAGACTCAGCTTGGCCATCATCGTTCGAAAAGTAGACATCGTTAAAGTTGTCTGCAACGGGTGTACCTAAGTTATTAAAGTGAATTTCAGCGTTTTTAATCATGGCATGCAATTAATGAGTACTTTTTTTCATTATTTTACGTGTTTTCTTTGAAATAGTCTGGCGTTATTTATAAGCTAGAGGTTCAGAGTACAAGTGTACGCTAGAAAGCTGACCACTTCGTTGTAAGTTTCAGCGTAAAATAGAACACAATTTAGTATCAAGCTAAGGTAATTACCCATGAGAAGAGCCGTTATTACGGGCATCGGTGTTGTATCAAGCATCGGTAACAACAAAGAAGAAGTATTAGAATCGTTAAAAACAGGTAAGAGCGGAATCGCTTTTAACCCAGAATTTGCTGAATATAAGTTACGTAGTAACGTATCTGGCAAAATTGATATTGACGTTAAAGAGTTTGTTGATCGTAAAGCAATGCGCTTTATGGGCGATGCCGCTGCGTATTCGTATATCTCAATGGCACAAGCAATTGCAGATTCTGGTTTATCTGATGATCAAGTATCAAATGAGCGCACGGGTATCATTGTGGGTTCCGGTGGTGGTTCATCTAAATGGCAGGTTGAAGCGGCTGACATTTTACGTGAAAAAGGCGTAAAACGTGTAGGTCCTTATATGGTTCCGCGCACCATGGCCAGTACAACATCGGCATGCTTAGCAACACCATTTAAAATTAAAGGTGTTAACTACTCAATCAGTTCAGCATGTGCAACCTCTGCACACTGTATTGGTAACGCAGTTGAGCAAATCCAATTAGGCAAACAAGACGTTGTTTTTGCCGGTGGCGGTGAAGAGCTTCACTGGACATTGGCAATGGAATTTGACGCAATGGGCGCACTTTCTACTAAATATAACGAAACGCCTGAAAAAGCCTCTCGTACTTATGATGCTAACCGCGATGGATTTGTTATCTCTGGTGGTGGCGGTATTGTTGTTGTTGAAGAACTTGAACATGCGCTTGCACGTGGTGCACACATTTATGCTGAAGTTGTTGGCTATGGCGCAACATCTGATGGCTATGACATGGTTGCACCATCAGGTGAAGGTGCTGCACGTTGTATGCGTCAAGCAATGCAAGGCGTTGACAGCATTGATTATCTAAACACTCACGGTACATCTACACCAGTAGGTGATGTAAAAGAGTTAGGAGCAATTCAAGAAGTATTTGGTGGTAATTCACCGATGATCAGCGCGACTAAAGCAATGACAGGCCATGCACTGGGCGCCGCTGGTGTGCATGAAGCTATTTTCTCACTATTGATGTTAGAGCATAGCTTTGTTGCGCCTTCAATCAATATTGATGAGCTAGATGAACAAGCTGCAGGCTTAAACATTATCACTGAGCGTAAAGACGTTGAACTAAATACTGTTATGTCTAACAGTTTTGGTTTTGGTGGTACTAACGCCACGTTAGTGATGAGTAAATATAAAGGCTAATTAAAAAGCCACATTACAATTAAAGCCGAGCAACTTGCTCGGCTTTTTCGTTTTCAAAGTCGGCTATGTTCGTTACAATAGCGGCTCTTAGTGCTTACTGGACTTGTTAATGAAAATTCTTGCAGACCAAAACATGCCACTTGTTGAGCAATATTTTGCTGATTTTGGTGAAGTAACGCGTTTTGATGGTCGCACATTACAAAGCGAACAGCTAATTGATGTTGATGTATTATTAACTCGCTCGGTAACCTCAGTAAATGAAGCACTGTTAATACATGCTAATAAATTACACTACGTAGGTACGGCGACAATCGGCGTTGATCATATTGATACTGATTTACTCAAACAACGTGATATTGCATTTACGAGCGCACCTGGTTGTAATGCCGTTGCTGTGGCTGAATATGTGATCAGTAGCTTGTTTGCACTGTGCCAAGAAAATGCCTGCACCTTGGAACACAAAACCATTGGGATTGTCGGAGTGGGCAGTATTGGTAGCTGTTTGCGAGATAAATTAGCCGCGCTTAATGTCACTGTATTAGTATGCGATCCACCTAAGCATGAAGCGGGACAATTAGCCGAGCATACAGATATTGATGAGTTGTTGAGTAAAGCGGATATCGTCACTTTCCATGTGCCGTTAGTAACGACCGGTAAACATAGTACCTTGCATTTAATGAACAAAGCGCGTTTAGCAGCGCTTAAACCTGGCACTATTTTGATTAATGCCAGTCGCGGCGATGTGGTCGATAATCATGCTCTACTGGAAATTATGCGCGGTGGTGCCAAGCTCGATGTGGTATTAGATGTATGGGAAAACGAACCTTCTATATTAACTGAATTGCTTGAGTTTGTGCGTTATGCCAGTGTCCATATCGCAGGCCATACCTTAGAGGGTAAAGCACGTGGCACGCAAATGCTCTATGAAAAGTTGTGCGAGCTTAAAGGTTTGCAAACAGGCAAAGCATTAGCTGATTTTTTACCAGTGCCCGCGTTTACCCAAGTTACATTACAAGAAACCTTTAGCGAAGCTGATTTAGGTCAGTTGATCCATCTGGTTTACGATGTGCGTCGTGATGATGGTATTTTGCGATGCAACTTAGCAAGTGAAGGGTTTGATAGCTTACGTAAAAACTACCCCATTCGACGTGAATTTAGCACAGTCAAAGTGCTAGGTGCAGGCGCATATTCGCCTTTGCTGCAAGGGCTTGGTTTCGTAGTCGAATAACTTAAAATTTAAACAGCGGCCACAATGGCGGCTGTTAAACGAGGAATACACATGTCACAAAAATATAATGTTGCCGTACTTGGCGCTACAGGTCTTGTTGGTCGCCAAATTATTGAAACGTTAGAAGATCGTAAGTTTCCTGTTGATCAATTATTTTTATTGGCAAGTAGTCGCAGCGCTGGTGAAGATATTAAGTTTCGTGGTGAAACTATTGAAGTGCAGGACGTTGAAGGGTTTGACTTTAGCCAAGCGCATATTGGTTTATTTTCTGCTGGTGGCAGTGTGTCAGAAAAATACGCACCTATTGCCGCTGATGCAGGATGTGTAGTAATTGATAACACTTCGCACTTTAGAAATGATTTTGAAATACCACTGGTTGTGCCAGAAGTAAATGCAGCAAGCCTTGCTGATTTTAGAAATCGCAATATCATTGCTAATCCTAATTGCTCAACTATTCAAATGATGGTGGCATTAAAACCTATTTATGATGCATACGGCATCGATCGTATTAATGTATCTACTTATCAAGCAGTATCGGGTGCAGGCAAAAAAGCGGTTGATGAACTTGCAAAACAAACTGCTAATTTAATGAATGCACGCCCTGTAGATAGCGAAATATTTCCAAAGCAGATGGCGTTTAATGTTATCCCACAAATTGATGTTTTTGAAGATAACGGTTACACCCGTGAAGAAATGAAGATGGTTAACGAAACCCATAAAATTCTGGGTGATACCACAATTGCTGTTAATCCGACGTGTGTACGAGTTCCGGTATTTTTTGGTCACTCAGAAGCGATTAACATTGAAACACGTATGCCTTACGACTTTGAACATGTAAAACAGTTACTTAATGACGCGCCAGGGCTTGAACTTATAGAAGACGAAGGGGATTACCCAACCCCGGTTACGGATGCAAGTGGTAATGACATTGTGTATGTAGGGCGCTTACGTCAAGATATCTCACATCCGCATGGTTTAAATATGTGGGTTGTAAGTGATAATACCCGTAAAGGGGCCGCAACGAACAGCGTGCAAATAGCTGAAGAGTTGATAGCGAACTATCTTTAATTAAAAGTAAGAAAAGCGGCAGTTTGTCGCTTTTTTATTTTTTAACTGCCAAATAATTGCCGCATAGCTGCTAAAAGCGTATAAACTTAATCTTAACGATAAAAAATTCTTCCAGCTGATAAAGTTTAAGCTATTACGTATCAAAGTGTTGCGATGGATATTAAGCCGCAACTGGTTTATAGTTTGCAACTGGAATAGAGCTTGCAGGAAAGACTTAATTAACTATTTATTTATGTACGTTATTTCTGCAAGAAATAATCAATGTTTAAGCGTCTAATTTAATGGCGCTGCGTTAACATTTAAACATTAAAGGATCAGCATGCGCGGTTTAGCTACACTCCTCTTATTAGCGTCTGCATTGGTGGTAACACCGATATACTCCCAAGACGGTGGCCAACTTAAAGGCCCTAAAGGCGTTGATTATGGCGTTCAAGGGCGTTCTATTGGGCCAATAAAGCCAACCGATACGCTATGGCGAATTGCTGCAAAAGTGCGACCAGATAACTCCGTCAGTATTTATCAGGTTATGCAGGCTTTATATGAAAAAAATCCGCAATCATTTTTAGATCAAAATCTCAATCATATGCGCGATGGTGCGTATTTAAAAATTCCTACCTTAGCCGATATCCGCGCAGTAAGCCCGGAGCTTGCCAAACAGCGCTCAGAGCAAGATGATGAGCTATGGGAAAAAAAGAAAAATGGCACGCTTACGAACAGCGAAATTACTGCTTCACAAACCAAAGTAACTCAAGCACGCAAAGTGGATGTTGATGAAGCTAAGCAAGAATTAAAACAAGAAATCAACAGCATTAAAACCCAACAGGGCAGTCAGCTTGTTGAATTACAAAAGCAGTTCAAGTCGTCAGTTGATAATGTCGAAGAAATTTTAGTTGAAAACAATAAATTAAAGCAACAGTTAACTGGTGTGTCTAAAGAGCTTGAAAATATTCGTGAGCAACTTGGTAAAGACAGTGAAATTCAACGCCAACTTTCTGAATTGATTGCAAAACAGAACGAAATTATAGAGCAACAACAAGCAAAAAAGCTCGAAGAGACTAGTGAGTTTGACTTTGCTGGGCTGTTAGCCAATCCGCTAGTTCTTATTTTATTAATGACAATTCCAGCGTTATTGATCATCTTTGCAATCGTGATGTTTTTACGTAAACGTAATAAAGAAGATGAAAGCACAGATGATGACGAATTTTTACCACAAAGCCCTAGTTATACAACAGAGGATGATGTTGACTTAGGACCATCACTTGATCCAATTATTCCAGATCCAGTTCAAGAAGACGATGATGTAAGTATTCAGCTTGATGATCTTGAGAACGATATTTTACCAGATGACGACGATATTATTTTTGATGACAATATTGATGATGCGTTTGAGGATGGTGACAGTTTATTAAATCAAGACGAATTAGATGGCTTACTGAGCGACGACATTGTATTTTCTGATGAAAGTGACGAAGCTAAAGAAGATGATGAACTTGATATCTTCATGCAGCAAGATTTTGATCAAGCAGATGATGATAGCTTAGGTGATGACATTGATTTAGATATTAAAGCCGACAACAATGATGGCGATATTTTAAGTGCAGCAGATCTAGATGATTTATTTGCTAATGACAGCGATGAACCGACTGCTGAATTAGATGACTCGCTTGATTCAGATGATGACTTAGCAGCACTCAGTGAAGAGTTAGCAGAT
Organism: Pseudoalteromonas sp. SG41-2; assembly: GCF_014164535.1. Taxonomy (NCBI): domain Bacteria; kingdom Pseudomonadati; phylum Pseudomonadota; class Gammaproteobacteria; order Alteromonadales; family Pseudoalteromonadaceae; genus Pseudoalteromonas; species Pseudoalteromonas sp. SG41-2. The sequence continues at coordinate 301,092 of NZ_JACJFK010000002.1, forward strand.
GAAGGTGATGATTTTGACATTGATGCATTGATTGATGAACAAAGTAGTAATCAACCGACAGATAAGAATGACGGCGATAATGACGAATTTGATTTAGACGATATTGACAGTTTAATTGATGAAGCTGGTGATAAAGCAACAGCAGAGCCAGAGCTGGCAGAAGAAGATGAATTTGATTTAGACGATATTGATAGTTTAATTGATGAAGCTGGCGATAAAGCAACTGCAGAGCCTGAGCTGGCAGAAGAAGACGAATTTGATTTAGACGATATTGATAGTTTAATTGATGAAGCTGGCGATAAAGCGACTGTAGAGCCTGAGCTGGCAGAAGAAGACGAATTTGATTTAGACGACATCGATAGTTTAATTGATGAAGCTGGCGATAAAGCAACAGCAGAGCCGGAGCTGGCTGAAGAAGACGAATTTGATTTAGACGATATTGACAGTCTGCTTGATGAAGCTGGCGATAAAGCAACAGCAGAGCCGGAGCTGGCTGAAGAAGATGAATTTGATTTAGACGACATCGATAGTTTAATTGATGAGACTGGCGATAAAGCAATAGCAGAGCCAGAGCTGGCTGAAGAAGACGAATTTGATTTAGACGATATTGACAGTCTGCTTGATGAAGCTGGCGATAAAGCAACAGCAGAGCCGGAGCTGGCTGAAGAAGATGAATTTGATTTAGACGACATCGA
>NZ_JACJFK010000030.1:0-54920 GCF_014164535.1 Pseudoalteromonas sp. SG41-2
TGAAAAAGCCACTGATGAAATACTTATCATTAGTAATATCAATAATCTTACCAACATCTCATTGTATCCCCGCATTTTGGTGCAACGTCCCTTATATAAGACTTTTCAATTTCATTTATTGAATGCATGAACGATTGCGATTTCTCATAATACTGATCCGCCGTTAAAGTTGCGCTCCAAACTCCCATTATGCCGCTAGCTTGACCATACCACCCAGCTTGGGGCGCGGAAGGCCCGACTGAGGTTGCGATAGTACCTAATGGATCCCCAGTTAGGGTGATACCACCTTCAATTATAGTCATCGCATATGGCATAGCCTCCTCCACTGCGGCACTATTAAGGCCATCAAACATTGCTCTCCTATACAACGATGCCTTTTTAGAATCTCTAATAATCTGAGCTCCATTCCCTTTGATTAAGCCGGTTGCTTTTGCAAGTGCAGCAACCCTAGCTCTATCGATTATATCTGACTGGTCAAGTGCCGCTAGATGCTCTCTCAAAGCACGATCATTTTCTTTTGCTTTTTCAACTAGCCCCCCTTTTTCCGCATTATACCACCATTGCATTGCGGAGGTGACGGCGCCATTGGCAAACTTTCCACCCGTAAGTTTAGACACGGTGCCGCCCACAAACCCTGCAATCGCGGTACGGCTATATGCATTACCAAATTCAGTGGTTTTCGGATTCATAAATCCTTTCATACTGGCGGTGACTAAATAACTGACAAAGCCATGACCAAATTTACCACCTTGCAAGACAGCAGAAACGCCACCTACCATCGCATGCGATGCCACATTTTGAACAGCAGTCCACCCACCAACATCAAAGTCTAATTTAGCACCAATTTCCCCTGAAACAGCCATGGTTAAACTAGCAATTACATAAGACTTTATAGCTGCACCAAAACTACCTGTGACTGCATAGGTTTTTAAGCCTTGATATAACGGTAATGCATAAGGTGCCCAAATCCCTATTGCTATACTTACTGCCGCATCAAGTATCAGAATACTGGCAATGGCTTTGAGTATTGATGTAAGCCCCGTTATTTTCATTAGCTTTTTCAAGAAATAACCGCTGGGGTCGTTATAGGTCAGCGGGTTATTTAACACGTAACGATAGCGGTTAAGACTTTGCGTTAAATTAGGGAACTGGACAAATGGATCCGCTTGTAAAAAACGACCTATATTGGCATCATAAATACGGCCATTCATGTGGATGACTTCCAGCTCATCCATTTGTTCGTGGCCGGTGAAGCTGCGCATTTGCGACAATAACATCGCATTGCTGGTGAGCGCTTGGCTTGTATAAACTTGTTGCTGCTTGCCCCACGGATCATAAATGTATTGGCCAATGCCTTTACCTTGTTGATCTGTAATAAGCACCGTAGAGCCAAGCATATCTGTATGGGCTACTTGTACTTTTTGTACTTGTCCTTCAATTTGGCTTAGTTCAGAAGAAAAGGGACAGCCATATATTTTTGATTTCCCATAATAGCTATCTGTCGTTAAAGTTACACTCCCACCCGATTAAGCTACTCACTTAACCAAACCATCCAGCTTGTCTCAAATTATCATTTAAAGCGTTATTATAAACCGAGCTAAATAATATAATTACCATTTTAAATTAATATGAAAATCTAATTTCCCCCACTCCAATTCTTAACTAACTTCTCAAACGGAATATCTACCGAAAGCACGCACACTTCTCCATTACCACTTTCATTTGAACGATATTAAAAATTAGCTATTAATTCAGAATATAAATTAGAATCAAACCAAATTGCAGAGACAACGAATTTATTATTTTCTTTATACTCTTCAATTTTAGAGTATAAAGATAATCGACTATCTTTTTTATTAAGTAAAAACATTACACTTTCAATCTTCAAGCCTGAAAATTCTTTAGGATAAAAAACATACAGCTGCGTTGCATCGTTGAAAATAGTTTCTGACTTATAAACATGTTCAATCAAATTTTCTTTTTTTGGACAACCATTCAGCGCTTTATTAATAAAGACTTCATTTGAGGTAATTGCTGCCATCATTACAAAAATTACATTAATCATTTTTTACACTCGACCTATACTCTTTGAAATTACAGATTCAGTTTTATTGCTTCATAACACTACTTATATGCCAGCATCGAAAAACCGTCACTGAGGAATTATGACAAGCTATTATGAAGCAAGTGATCTGAACCCTATTTGTTCGTGGTTTTTGTGCAGTCAATTTCTTCTTCGTAAAGTTTGTCGCTGTAATACGTGGTGTCATTGGCGTTCACTTACATAAAACGCTGATGTTGCGGGCCACAAGTAAAGTTGAGGGTTTGCACATCTTTTAATATTTACGTGGGTTTACCCATAGCGTTATAGCTCGCGCTGGTGAAGCCGTCACCTCACGTCATGTTTCCACGGAAGTTTTAGCTAAAGGTGCGCCAACTACCGCTACGTACAGGTATTTACTCTAATTCAAGTTCAAATAAGTTGACAGGCAAAAAGAAAGACCTGACACGATTTATTTTTCTTCTAATCAACAATTTCTAAAAAAATTAAAATTCTAAATGCAATTGCAAATACTAAAAGTGATAAACCTAAATAAAAAGCAATTCTAAGTGGCAAAAATACGTCATCTTCATACTTACGTTTTCTATAAAAAAATAAAAAAAGTGTATTTATAATGAAAAGTAGAAGATAAATATAAAAATGACTCTTTAGCGTCATCAATAAAACCACTAATTGGATTATAAGAAAAAACCACGTTAAAGCTATTATAATCATCCCCCTTAATTTTTTATTCCCGATAAAGCAGGTTTATTCATTAGTTTATTTGAATTGGTTTAAATCCACTGAAATAATTGATGTTGCTAAGATGAACTGGTTCCTTAAAATAGCATCAAGCAAGTACTCAATTTGAACACTAAATCTCATTGTAAATTTAAGTCCCCCCCAATTCAATTTATGCAACTCAACTGTAAGCTGTCTTACTTGTTGTCCATAGCCCCTACTCCCACTACATGTTAGCTCAGTTTTCAATCATATTCTTATATGATTAACCGACTGATTAATAAAATATTTAAAGTTATATATAGATCCAGATTATGAAAAATTAATAACTAAAGCCATAACAAAAGTAATAGCAATAAAGTTATCTATGATTAACTTTCTACTATATTATTTTCGTACACTGGCATACAACTCCTGCATTACAAGCTGTAAACCTTGCTGCATGTTCTCACTCGATTGTCCTGCAAAACCAAGCCGAGCATAGCTATAGTTTATGGGTTTTAAGCTACGTACTGAGTTGGTAAAGTAAAACTCGGCTTGGGTTTGTAAATATATACCTTGCTTTGCTAACTGCGCTTTTAAGTGCTGAGTGTCTTTATTAAAGTTGACCCACATCGCCATGCCGCCGTCGGGCTTTTTATATTCTATAGGATGCCCAAGTGCTTGTAGCTCTATTAAATAGGCATCCATCGCTTCATAGCGCTGTTTATACAGTTTGGTCATACGCTTTAAATGGCGTTCAAAGCCACCTTCTTTCATCCAGTGCGCCACAGCTAATTGCATGATCACATCGTTCTTATGGTTAATCAGCTGCTTCCACGCAGTTAATTGCGCTAATACTTCAGGCGCTGCGCAGATATAACCGATACGTGCGGCTGAAAACATAATCTTTGAAAACGTCGATAGATAAATAACAATGCCCGCAGGGTCATCGGCGGCCATGGGTTGTAATGGCTGACAGCGATAATGAAATTCATGGTCGTAGTCATCTTCGATGATCATAACGTTATGGGCATAACACAGTTGATAAATTTGCAAGCGCCGCGTTGGCGATAAGGTCACGGTAGTTGGATATTGGTGCAGCGGCGTTAAGTACAGCATTTTAATTGGATAACATTCTAGCTGGGCTTTTAAATCATCAACACATAAGCCTTCATCGTCTTGTTTTATATCAACTAATTGCGCGCCACAAGCAGCAAATGCTTGCCTTGCTGGCGGATAACCTAACGTTTCGACTGCGACAAAATCATCTTTTTTTATAAACGCTTTTGCGATTAAGAACAGTGCTTCTTGCGAGCCATTGCAGATCAATACGTCGCTTACGTTTAAATTACGCGCTTTGTATAAGTAATCACAAATATGAGCTTTTAATTGCTCGTTACCACTGACCTGCCCATAATGCAGTTGATTGATATCTAAGTGATTACACACATGGCTGACGGAGCGTTTAAATTCTTTTTGTGGGAAACTGGCAAGATCAGGCAAGCCACCAGCAAAGTTATATTTATACGCAGTTAAATCCATTCCAGCAGCGGGCACAGCCAATGTTTTAGCAAATTGATAAGGTTTTGCTTTCAGTATTGGAGTACTTGAGGTACTAACACTACTTTGAATGGGCAATGACTTGGTGATCCGATAACCTGAGCGCTGCCGAGATTCAAGCCAGCCTTCCGCTACTAATAATTGCAATGCATTCATCACTGTATGGCGATTGAGCTGATAAGTGTTTGCCATGACACGCGCCGAGCTGAGTTTTACCCCTGGCGCAAGCTTGCCTTGCATTATGGCACTGCGTATCGCGCTGGCTAGTTGCAAATATTTGGCAGGCTCTGACTCATCAAATTCAATAACTAACGGCTGCATTACGACTCCAAAAACACTCTAAACTGGTCTAGTTAAAAAGCTAAAACTGATTGTTTATTACTAACCAAAGCAGCGTACCTTTGTTATTCATAAATAGCAAAGTATAGGCTTTATCATGTTTACAAAACACATTCATCAAACCAATAAGTTGGCTCTAGAGCCACTGACACAAAGCCATCTAGAGCAGCTGCATCAAGCAGGCCAAGATCCACAAATATGGCGTTGGGTTTTAATGAATTACACCCAAACCCGTGCAATTCTCGATGATTGGTTTATCAATACAGCGCAGTTTAATGCCGAACAACAAATAGTCTACGCCATAGTTGATAAAGTAAGTAAGCAGGTGCTTGGTACTACACGTTTATTTAGGTTAGATAAACAAAATTACAGCGCCGAGATTGGCCACACATTTATTGCTAAAAAGTGGCAACGTAGTTTTGTAAATACCCACGCTAAATACTTGCTACTGCAATATGCGTTCGAAGAATTAGGCCTAGTGCGTATTATTTTTAATACCCATGAACAAAACCAAAAATCGCGTAATGCTATAACACGCCTTGGCGCCCGCTTTGAAGGCATTAGTTATAAAGACAGGTTACTTGCCGATGGCTCATACCGAAACACCGCTCAGTTCAGTATTATAGACGAGCAATGGCCGACAATAAAATCTCAGTTAGAAGGAAAACTATAATGTACCCAGCGGCCCATTTTCAACAACATGATAGTAAGCAATTACAACAGTTAGTAAATAACTATCCACTGGCGACCATTTTAATGCCTAATACACAAAACCAACTCAATGATATATGCCGCGTGCCATTATTATATGACCCAGCTCGCGAAGTTTTTATCGGCCATGTGGCCAAATATAACCCCCTGTCATCATTTGATGGTCAATCAGTGAAGCTATTATTTAGTGGCGATGATTGCTATTTATCGCCCGCTTACGCACACAATAAAACCCTACCTAGTTGGCTTTATTCGAGTGTTTATGTGACAGCTAAAGTGCGTATTGTTAAAGACCAACAGCACAAAGAACAGATCATGCAACGACTAACCGATCACTTTGAGCAACACTTTACTGAGCACGCTACAGATAAATGGCAAATTAATGAGGTACCCGTACAGCAGCGCAAGGCAATGTATCAACAATTAAGTTTTATTGAATTTATTACCATTCATTGGCAGGGCAATTTTAAACTTAGTCAAAACAAGCCAGCTGAAATACGTGCAGCCATAAAGCAAAGTTTAATGTTAGCGGGGAAACTCAGTATTGCTGAGTTAATCAATTAGCGGTGCTATAAAAATGAAAAAAGGCTCCTCGGAGATCTCAGAGCCTTTGGTTAACTTTGAAATAAACTCGGTTAATTTATACCCAAACCACCTCAAGGTGCGAGTTTCAGTTGGAATTAAAAAGCGATTTAGGCAAGGCATTGATTGCAAGTAATAGTGGTTCTATTGTTAAAATCAATAACGCAGTATAAATCGCTTTTAAACCAACCCGTTGGGCGTTTCACAGGCACTTACTCTCATCGTTGTTACTTCTTAAAAGGGTCTGCCATTCTTGCAAAGTAACGCCTTGATATTTAGCACCTGTGAAACGCTGAATTCTGCATCTAGAGGCTGTTTGGGTATATAGCAAGTAATTGTGGTGTAAGACTTTGGTAATCAACTGCCATGGCGATACTCAGTGCAGTGATATTCACAATTGAAAACGCAAATACTTGGCGTGCCCAACCACTAATATCAATATTACGACGATAACCTCGCAGCGCCATTAATAACCACCAAAAACTAGTAGTGCAAGCAACAGCTAAAAAAGCCATACCGGTATAACCGCCAATGGTTAATAACATTACCACTAACGCATATACCGCGATATACAACACAATATGATGTTTAGCTTTATCAATACCTTGCGCTACCGGTAATACCGGAATACGCGCAGCTTGATAGTCTTTATAACGAAAAATAGCAATCGCATAAGAGTGCGGCATCTGCCACAAACTAAACATTACTAATAAGATCAACGCGCCAACATCAAACTGTGCTGAAACAGCGCAGTACCCTACCACTGGTGGTACTGCTCCTGATAAACTACCGATAAACGTGCCATACACTGAGCGACGCTTCATATATAAGCTGTAAACACCCACGTATATGACATAACCAAACACAGCAAAAAATACCGCAATCCAGTTAGTAAAAACCATTAGTAAAGCAAAGCCTAGTAAGCCAAGTACTGTGCCATGCAGCAAAGCCGTGGTTGCAGACATTTCACCGGTAACGGTTACCCGTGTTCGCGTGCGCGCCATGCGAATATCAATATCACGGTCGATCACATTATTGATCACGCAACCTGAGGCTACCACCAGCGATAAGCCAGCTAATGTAGCAAGCATTAGCCAGCCATCAATATCACCACGCGAGGCGAGTAAAAACCCACCCGCAACCGAGATCAAATTACCCATGATAATACCGGGCTTAGTGACCTTTAAATAACGACGAAACATCTGCAGTTCCCCTATTCTTTGCTTTACGAAAACGTACTAGCTGGGGCTAGTACATCATCATGGCGTTCGATTCGTAGATGATCCATACAGACAGGCCAACCACCATGACGATGATCAGCGCACTGAAGATAAACGATAACGAACTGGCTTTACCGTCTTCGGTGGTAAAGTTCAGGTGCAAGAAGTATTTTAAATGCACCCAAATTTGCACAATGGCCATTACGACAACACAGGCAAATGTGGTTGGTTTTGACAATGTACCGCTCATCACCGCCCAAAATGGAATGGCCGTTAGAATGATTGATAAAACAAAACCTATTAAATAGTCTTTAACACTGCCATGTGAAGCATCACTATGGCTTTGTGTATGTAGCTCATTAAATACATGTGATTCACTGTGGCTCATTACATCACTCCCATTAAGTAAACAACGGTAAATACGCAGATCCATACCACATCTAAAAAGTGCCAAAACAAACTTAAGCAACTTAAACGTGTAACGGTTGCTGGGTTTAAACCACGACGTGACACTTCGAACATCATAGTCGCCATCCAAATTAGACCAGCAGTTACGTGCATACCGTGTAAGCCTACTAAAGAGAAGAACGAGGTTAAAAATGCGCTGCGCTGCGGGCCATTACCATGGGCAATTAAATGATGAAATTCGTAAATTTCCATACCGATAAACACAGCACCAAAAGCAAAAGTAATTGCCAGCCACGTTAATGTAGCGGCCTTCTTTTGCGCATGAGCTGAGATCATCGCAAAACCAAAAGTGATACTACTTAGTAGTAACGCAGCAGTTTCAACCGCTACAAAGTCCAGTTCAAAAATATCTTTGCCAGATACGCCACCCGCTGTATTCATATAAAGCACAGCGTAGGTTGCAAAAAATGAGGCAAACAATAAGCAGTCGGTCATTAAGTAAAGCCAAAAACCAAATACCGTATCGCCACCAGTATCATGATGCTCGTGAGCATGGGCATCATGATTGATGATATTTATATCTGCAGAGGTAGCACTCATGCGCTGAACTCCTTACCTTGGTTAAATGTTGTTGCACTTTTATTATGTGCACTTTCAATTTCAAGAATTTCTTCTGGTTGCACGTAGTAATCAACATCACTGGTGTAACAGCGCTTAAAGAATACCGTGATGCCAGCAATAACACCGACAATTGCCAACCACCAAATATGCCAAATCATGGCAAAACAGAATGTGGTAAAACACGCACTCATCATCACCCCTGCCGAAGTATTTTTTGGCATATGAATAGGTGCATAGCTTGCTTGTTGTTGATACGCTTGGCCTTTTTCTTTCATATCAGTCCAAGTATCAATGTCATGCACATGTGGGATAGTAGCAAAGTTGTAATACTGTGGTGGTGACGATGTTGACCACTCAAGTGTGTGTCCATTCCACGGATCGCCGGTTGTATCTTTTAATGCTTCGCGATTTTTAAAGCTCACAATAAGCTGTACAACTTGGAACAAAATACCAAACATAATGATCACCGCACCGACAAAGGCAATGTACAACCAGATATTCCAATCTGGGTTATTGGTGTGGTTTAAGCGACGTGTCATACCTAAGAAACCAAGTACGTATAACGGCATAAATGCAACAAAGAAACCAATTAACCAACACCAGAAAGACGCCTTGCCCCAACCTTCATGAAGTTTAAAGCCCATTGCTTTAGGGAACCAAAATGCAAAACCAGCCAAGTATCCAAATACCGCACCACCGATGATGGTGTTATGAAAATGTGCAATCAGGAATAGGCTGTTGTGTAATACATAATCAGCACCTGGGATTGCTAGTAGTACCCCTGTCATCCCGCCGATGGTAAAGGTCACCATAAAGCCAAGTGTCCAAAGCACAGGAACTGTAATGCGTAAACGACCACGATAAATAGTAAATAGCCAGTTGAACAGTTTCACACCGGTGGGCACCGCAATGACCATGGTCATTACGCCAAAGAAGGCATTAACATTAGCACTGGACCCCATAGTGAAGAAATGGTGTAACCAAACAATAAAACCTAAGATAGAAATTGCACCGCTGGCATAAACCATAGATTTATAACCAAATAAACGTTTACCGGTAAAAGTGGAAATAATTTCTGAGAAAATACCAAACGCAGGTAAAATCAAAATATACACTTCAGGATGACCCCAAGCCCAGAACAGGTTGATGTACATCATGGCGTTACCGCCAGCTTCATTAGTAAAGAAGTGGAAATCTAAATAACGGTCTAGCGTTAACATAGTCAACACCGCAGTTAAGATTGGGAATGACGCAGCAATTAAGATATTTGCCCATGTACATGTCCAGGTAAAAATTGGCATTTGCATTAAACGCATACCAGGGGCACGCATTTTAAACACTGTTACTAAAAAGTTTACTGCCGTTAATAGTGTACCAATACCTGATATTTGCAGTGCCCAAATATAATAATCGACCCCGACTCCAGGGCTAAAAGACATCTCCGATAGCGGCGGATAAGCCACCCAACCAGTTTTTGCAAATTCACCACAGAACAATGAAATATTAATTAATATTGCACCACCGGCAGTAAGCCAAAAACTTAAATTATTTAAAAACGGAAATGCTACATCGCGCGCACCAATTTGCAGTGGCAATACAATGTTCATCAGACCAATCATAAATGGCATCGCCATAAAGATGATCATGATCACCCCATGCGCGGTGAATATTTGGTCATAATGCTCTGGCGGTAAATAGCCTGTAGCACCACCTGTAGCAAGCGCCAATTGTGCCCGCATCATAATGGCATCAGAGAAACCACGAAACAGCATGATCAAGGCAAGGATAATGTACATCACGCCTAAGCGTTTATGATCGATTGAGGTGATCCAGTCGTGCCATAACACCCCCCATTTTTTATATTTTGTGACTAAAGCTGCAATCAATGCCCCTGCAATCACTACTACCGCCATTGTCACCATCAAAATAGGTTCATGGAACGGAATGGCATCTAACGATAATTTTCCAAATAACGACATAATTATTCCTCGCCCTCGCTGTGCATTGTGTGATTTTCATGACCGCTGTGCTCAGGCATTGCACTGTGCATCTTGTTCATATCACCATGTGCTTGCATATATTTCATAATGATGGTGTGGAACAAGCCATCATCAACATCAGCAAAATAAGTCACTGGGTTGTTTTCACTCGGTAATGCCAGTGCATCATAATTCGCTTTAGTGAGCGTATTAGCTTGGCTTTTCACCTTGTTTACCCACGTATCAAAGTCAGCTTGCGTTGGCGTAGCTATGGCATTAAATTTCATACCAGTAAAACCTGCACCGCTGTAGTTAGCAGAAAAGCCTTTAAACGTACCCGGTTCATTAGCAATTAAATGCAACTTAGTTTCCATGCCCGCCATCGAGTAGATTTGACTACCTAGTTGTGGGATGAAAAATGAGTTCATGGTACTTTCTGAGGTGATTTTATATTCCACTGGTACATTGGCTGGAAATACCAATTCATTAACCGTAGCAATACCTTGCTCAGGATAAATAAACAGCCATTTCCAATTCAGTGATACCACTTCAACTGTTAAGTGTTTGCCTTTACCTTCAAGCGGTTTATAAGGGTCAAGCTGTTGCGTTGATTGCCAAGTAATGACACCCAGTACAATCACTATCACAATAGGAATGGCCCAGACTGCGGCTTCAATTTTTCCTGAGTGTGCCCATTTTGGCGCATAAATTTGCTGCTCTTGGCCATCACGATATTTCCACGCAAAGTACAAGGTCATCACAATCACAGGAATAACCACAATTAACATCAGCACAGTGGCAATGATGATCAGATTTTTTTCATCTATCCCAACTTGCCCTTTTGGATCAAGCACCCCGCCTTTACAGCCAGTCAGTGCGAGCACAGTTGTGCCCAGAGCAATATTACAGAGGTTTCGAATTAACAAAGGACTATCCTACAACCTAAAATTTGATATGTGCTGCCCCTACAACTCTAAATAAAAGCGTAAAAACAACGGTTTGAATATTCCTCAGGTAACTTTTTAGCGCCATAAAAAATACTAAGCATCAAAAAAGCAATAAAGGAATTTGAGGGTGTTGGTTGAATCGCAGGTACACTGCGGCTAAGCGTTATTACAGCGGACAGAATCAGCAGATTAGTTAAAAAGCCAAACTATCTATAACGAGTAGCGTTCAACCATTAACAAGAGGTGGAGCACGACAACCATGAGCGCTGTGTACTACTAAAGATGTTTTTGTTTGACGAAAAGCAAAGGCTGCTTTGCGTAAAATAACCCCAGCACGACGCGCTGGGAAAAAGTGAAAAATCAACCAACATAAACCAATGAGTAACTGGCACGACACAACTGGATATGCCAAAAAGCCCAATACATTAATTAAAGATGACTCATATACAGCCCCTTCAGTTAATAAGCTTTTTAGCTCTGTCGCATCTTCAATACTACCATTTACCAGCATGGCTGAATTAATTAATAAAATAACTAATACAGAAAATAGCTCTCGTCCGGCAAAAAGTGCACGCGCACGCAACTGCCATCTACTAAGCGTAGAGTGCGTTTTTGCTGGCGGACAATTTTGCGAATTCAAACGTATATGGCCTTATTGGTTATATATTACGAAGTAAAGCGACTGGCTTTACGCTATTTTCCACTTCGTTGTTATGATCTTCATCAATAAAGTTTCAGTAATTACTGAAATTTCGGGAGGATTATAACAAAGTCAACACAAGCTACAAGTATAAAACAACATAGCGGGCTAACTTTTTATTAATATGTTGAATTACAGCTATAAAAAAAGCGCCATACTGGCGCTTTAAAAATAACTTAAATGATAATTGGCGGCTTTTAGAAAATAAAAAGCAACTCAAGCTAAGTTATCCCCTAACTTGAGTCGTCTTTTTGACAACATCTTCACACACAATTATAAAGATTCGTTTAATAGCGTATTCGCTATTGAATTTAGTATTGGCTGCTTCGCCATCTAACTGCATGTCGGTTAAAATAAAAAGCAACTCAAGCCAAGTTATCCCCTAACTTGAGTCGTCTTTTTGACAACATCTTCACACACAATTATAAAGATTCGGTTCTAATATTTTTCAATACGTATTGTAGATTCACTGATGAACAATAAGTTCATTTAATCGCGTGGCAGTAAATAAAAGCAGTTCAAGCTCAGGTTAACTAAACTTGAACTGTCTTTTTGACAACATCTTCACACACAATTATAAAGATTCAGTTTTAGCGTTGTTCATAAACACTGTAATTCAGTGACAAACTTTCAGTTAGTCTAATCATGTGGCAGTAAAATAAAAACAGTTCAAGCCCAGTTTGTACTAAACTTGAACCGCCTTTGACAACATCTTCACACACAATTATAAAGATTCTTTGTAAGCGGCTTGTTCATTTCGCTTCCTTGAAACTAAATTTAGTGTAATAGCTCAAAGCTTACAACTGATAAAAATAAATCTGATAGATGAAAAAAATTAACCCATAGACTTTAGTCTAAATTTTAGCCATAAAATCAACTTAAATGTTCACAAAAAACTTTATCAAAAGATATTATTTTATAATAAACAATCAATTGAAAATAAAGCCCGTAAAGCATCACAGTTATGAGAAATGATTTCACTTAAAGTGAAGATAATTTTGGACCGATCCATATTAATATTATATTCTTAAAAAATTGCAAAATAAGAATAACAGGATATTAATATGATTCGCAAAACCATACTAGTTAGCTTACTTAGTTACTCATTTAGCTTAACTGCCGCACCAATCGCAATGCACCAAATTAAAGGATTAAACAAAGCAGCGATTACACACGCTGATCTTGCTCCTTTACTAGATACGTTAGCTGCTCACCCCAGCATAGAGCGAAAAAATTTAGGTCAATCATTCTTAGGTAAATCAATTGATGCATTTTATATTGGCTCGGGGCCAATCAAAGTTATGATGTGGAGCCAAATGCATGGTGATGAAAATACGGCAAGTGCCGCATTAACGGATTTTTTAAGCTATGCAATCGAAACAAAAAATGATGCATGGCGAGAAAATTGGCAAAAAAAACTATCACTGATGATCATTCCTATGGTCAATCCCGATGGCGCACAGCTGCAAACCCGTTTTAATGCGCAAGGAATAGATTTAAACCGCGATGCTAAAGCACTACGAACACCTGAGGGTCAGTTGTTAATGGCTGCAGCTAAGGTATTTAAGCCCGAATTTGGCTTCAATCTGCACGATCAAAACGCTTATTATGGCGCAGGAGAACAAGGTCTGCCTGCAACTATCTCAGTATTAGCCCCAGCGTATAATACGCAACGTGAAATCAACAACAGCCGTAGTAATGCTATGAAGCTCATTGCACAACTAAGTAAACTCGTAGAACAAACAATACCGGGGCATTTAGCTAAATATAACGACAGTTACTCTTATCGTAGTTTTGGTGATACATTTTCAGAAATGGGGATCAGTACAATTTTAATAGAATCAGGTGCCTACCCCGCAGATCCCAACCGTCAAGTAGCACGCAAAATGAATCGTATGTTGTACGTTCAAATGATTGACGAATTGGTATCTGGTAACTGGCAACAACAAGAAATCGCCACTTACCAAGCAATTCCATTTAATGCTAAAGATGCATGGGTTGATTTACTGATCGATGATGTAAAAATAAATACTGAAAAAGGCGGCTACCATATTGATATATCAATAAATAACAAAAACCAACAGGGCCATATTAAAGAGCTGGGGGATATTAGCAGTATTCGTCAAGGTTTTACTCAGCTTGACGCCAGCAAATTATCGTATGATAGCGGCAAAGGCTTCATCGTCAGTGAAATGAAAACTCTCACCAACAAACAATATAAAGCACTGCTTAAACAAGGTTATAGCTGTTTTAATGGGGATTTAGCAAAACTAACCAACAACAGTGATTGGCCCATATCATCATGTAATAAGCACAGTGCAATACCAAAGCGTGGAGCTAAAGCACACTTTTTACTACGCAACGATAAACACATCGAATACGCCGTATTAGGTAGTCAACTTATAAAACTTTAAATTTAAGTACGTTAGCCCTGTTCTCAGGGCTTGTTATTTTTTGCGATCTTTTTTGGCTATATTTTTACGTAGATAATAACGATACCAACCTAGCCAAGCCAACCCTAAACTTGCCAACGAGGCGATGATCCATAGCACTTTAAGGCTTAGCCCACCTACACTGCCATTATGCAGTGGATGTAGCCAGTTTTTGATTTGGTTACTTGTTCCTTGCTGCCTAAGATCGAAGACCTTCACTACCTCACCTGAGCGCGGATTAATATCAATATAACTGTTTGGAAAACGTGTCGATTTATCATCACTTACCTGCATGCGCAGTCGATAATAGCCTTGGTTTACGCTGGGAGTTTCTATCCATGCAAGTCGCGCTTTAGGCAGTTGTGTTTGTGCTATTTTCACAGCCTGAGTAACACTAATTTGCGGGTTTGAAAAAGTTAACTGTGGTGCTGGTCTTGCGGCACTTTCGACTTCACCCAGTGCCCAGCCAAGCAAGCCATTGGTCTCTTTGGGCAAGGCTAGCATCGCACCGGTACTAGTAAGAATAAACAAGGGTAACAACATCACTAAACCGATTGTTTTATGCCAATCGTACATGTGTCCTAATAAAGCAGCGCGGCGCTTAAAACGCAATTGCCTCAACCAAAAACCTGACTTAGGCCACCACGCAACTAAACCTGTGAGTAATAAGAGCGCGCTGCCAATTCCAAGGTAACCGACAATAATTGTCCCTGTACTGCCAAGTAGTAAAGTAAAGTGCAAGTTATACAGCCAAGTTACTAGGTAATCGCCCCAAAATGACTGTCTGAGCAAGGTGCTGCCATCAGATGACAACCACACCATCATAGGTGCAAAATCCTGCCCTTGAGTCTCTTGAGGGTTATAATAGCGCGCCGGAATGAATTGTTGTTCAGGGGTCACTTCAAACCGCCACGGTCCCAGCTTATCTGGATACTGCATGCGTAATGTTTTTAATGCAGTGTTGTAATCACACGGTTGCTGCGCTGCATTTGCTAATTCCGGATGCAACCAGGCATCTATTTGCGGATAATAAACAAGTGCAGCTCCTGACAAGCAAAGGATCACAAAAAACATGCCAAGGCTTAACCCCAACCATAGATGGAGTCGCCTTGCCAACTTGCGCCACGCGAGTAACTGCTTACTCATTAATACTTAAACTTAATTGCAACAGATATAGCACGACCTTGTGCTGGGCTATGCAGAGTTTACGAGTCATCCCACTATACATATTCATAATACTCATCAGTTAAATTATCAACTTGCGTGCTTAACATCAGTGCCGAATTAACGTCATAAGTTGCTTTAAGCCTAAGTTGTGTAAAGTCACCATATCGTCCTTGGCTATTACTTAGTGCTAATTCGTAATCAGAAAGCGCACGCAGTTTCGCAGCCAAGTTTAATTGCGTTGTTAATTAAGTTGTTAATTGATAATCAATGCCTGCAGTGAATAAACGATTAGGAATACATCATATTATACAGTCCATACGAGCTTCACTGGGTGTGACATATTGTCGCAGTGGTCGATTACTTGACACATTTTAGCCGTAAGTGGGCATTAAAAAAGCGCCTGTTATTAAAGAGGCGCTTTTTAATGTATATTTGATAGCTATCAAGAGCTTATAATATTTGGTTTTCTTTCCAAACTTGCTCTTTTGCCATACGCTTTTTGCGTTTGTCGCATGGGTCATCACAATCACAAGCTTTATCAATGCCTACAGAGCCTAAACCACCACAGCTGCTGGCCATAGATTTCTTTTGCACTATCATGCCCACAGCCATCGCTGCGACAATTAAAAGCAGTAAACCAAACGTAAGAAGAAAAAGTGACATTGCTTAGCCCCTATTGATCAGCAATAAAATAATGCTTGATGATAATCACCAAGCTGTTGCTATTATAAACTGATTTAAACCGCGCTACAAATAGGGTTTAAATGCAGGGCTCGAATAAGTCACTAAGCCATCTTTTGATTTGCCGATCAGATAAACCGGTAAATCATTTTTTTCAGCATAGGCTTTGGCTTTATCCATCCCCATCACAGTCAGTGCTGTTGCAAGGCCGTCAGCTGTCATCGCTGATGGATGCAATACAGTAACCGATACTAGATCATGACGACTTGGCATACCGGTTGCTGGATCAATTAAATGGCTATAGGTAATACCATCCATCTCATAGTAAATGCGATAATCACCCGATGTCGCAATGCCGTTATTACCCGGCGCTAATACACGGTGCACTTTACGCACACCAGGCTCAGCATCCGGTTGCTCAATAGCGATACGCCAATCTTGATCATTCGGTTTTTTACCTGATACACGTAACTCACCACCAATCTCAACCATATAATCAGTTAAGTCATGGCTTTCTAATAATTCAGCTACTTTATCTATCCCATACCCCTTTGCAGTAGAAGAAAATGATAATTCTAAACCCGCTACTGTTTTCGCTAGGCCTTGCTCAGTCAGTATTAGTTTATCAACCCCAATTTGTGCAACCATGGCTGCGAGCTCTTCATCTGTTGGACGTTTTGTTGGTTTTTTATCAGGACCAAAACCCCATAAATCAATCAGTGGTCCCATGGTCACATCAAGAGTCTTAGTAGACTCTCCTAAGCGGATGGACTCGCTTACAACTGCTCTAAAATCACGGCTAATAGGCATAACTTGACCTGCGGGAAGACGATTAAAAGTGTTGATTTCAGAATCATCAATATAAGTCGACATTGATTGATTTATATCTTTTAGCAACAGAGTTACTTCTGGTAATAAATTTAATGAATCCAGCTTTTGTTGCTTGGCGAAGACCTTAATATGGTAAGTAGTACCCATAGTTTTACCTTCAAGGTATAACTCTTGGGGCTCATCATTTTGGCCACAGCCACTAATGAGTAAAGTGAGGGTAAGAAAAAAGATGGCAATCATGCCTTGTCGGTGAAAAACTCTATTCATAGCAGCCTACTTAAGTAATGGAAATAAAAAAGCCCCGTAACATATATTGCTACGAGGCTGATATTCTAACCAAAATTAAACTGTTTTGATACGGGTGTTAGCCACCGAAATCATCTAGTAAGATATTTTCGTCTTCAACACCTAAGTCTTTCAACATAGTGATAACAGCGGCGTTCATCATTGGAGGACCACACATGTAGAACTCACAATCTTCTGGCGCTTCGTGATCTTTAAGATAGTTCTCAAATAACACGTTATGGATAAAGCCAGTATAGCCTTCCCAGTTATCTTCTGGTTGTGGATCTGAAAGCGCGGTATGCCATACGAAGTTATCATTTTCAGCCGCTAGGCCGTCAAAATCTTCAACATAGAACATTTCACGCTTAGAACGTGCACCATACCAGAAACTCATCTTACGCTTAGAGTTCAAACGCTTAAGTTGGTCAAAGATGTGTGAACGCATAGGTGCCATACCAGCACCACCACCTACAAATACCATTTCAGCATCAGTATCTTTTGCAAAGAACTCACCAAATGGACCAGAGATAGTTACTTTATCACCTTCTTTAAGTGACCAAATGTACGATGACATTTTACCACAAGGTAAGCTTAAATCTCTTGGCGGCGGCGCAGCTATACGCACGTTAAGCATGATGATGCCTTCTTCTTCTGGGTAGTTAGCCATTGAGTAAGCACGAATTGTTTCTTCGTCTACTTTTGACTCCAGCTTGAAGAAACCAAAATGGTTCCAATCGCCACGATACTCTTCTGGTACATCGAAATCAGCATATTTAACGTGATGCGCAGGGGCTTCAATCTGAATATAACCACCGGCACGAAACGGTACTGACTCGCCATCAGGGATCTGTAGTTTAAGTTCTTTAATGAAGGTTGCTTTGTTATCGTTAGAGATAACTTCACAATCCCATTTTTTAACACCGAAAATTGACTCTTCAAGTTCAATTTCCATGTCATTTTTAACATTTACCTGACACGCTAAACGACAGCCTTCACGGGCTTCACCTTTAGAGATGTGATCAAGTTCAGTTGGTAAGATATCGCCGCCACCAGAATGAATGTGTACACGACACTGACCACAAGAGCCACCGCCACCACATGCAGATGATACGAAAATACCTGACTCAGATAACGCGCCTAAAAGCTTGGTACCAGCAGATGTTGTAATGGCTTTGTCTGGATCGCCATTTACGCCAATGATGATGTCACCGCTTGCAACTAACTGAGATTTAGCACCAATGATGACTAAAACTAGCAGTACAACGATAGCGATGAAAACACCAACGCCTAAGAAAATCTCATAACTCATGATTTATCCTCGCTACCTATTAAAGTGAAATGCCAGAGAATGACATAAAGCCAAGACCCATCAAGCCAACAGTGATAAAGGTAATACCTAAACCACGTAAGCCGTCTGGCACGTCTGAATATTTCATTTTCTCACGGATACCAGCAAGCAAAGTAATTGCTAGCGCCCAACCCACACCAGAACCGATACCATAAACCACTGATTCAGTGAAGTTATAGTTACGTTCAACCATGAAAGATACCGCACCAAAGATTGCACAGTTAACTGTGATCAATGGTAGGAAGATACCTAACGCGTTATAAAGTGCTGGGAAGAACTTATCTAATGCCATTTCAAGAATTTGTACAAGTGCCGCAATAACACCGATAAACGTCAAGAAACGTAAAAAGCTAAGATCCGCGTCAGGATAACCAAGCCACTCAAGTGCACCAGGTGCAAGAACCGCATGATAAACCAAGTTGTTAACTGGTACTGAGATACCCAATACCACGATAACTGCCACACCTAGACCGATAGACGTTGTAACTTTCTTTGATACTGCAAGGAAAGTACACATACCTAGGAAGAAGGCCAAAGCTAAGTTTTCAATGAAAACTGCTTTTACGAATAAACTAATATAATGTTCCACAGTCTGCCCCTTACCCTTTCGCTTCTACTTGGTCTTTCTTATAAGTACGAAGTACCCAAATGAATAAACCAATGATGAAGAATGCACTAGGCGGTAAAATCAATAGACCCATAGGTTGATACCAACCACCATCTTGTACAAGAGGGATGATTTCAACACCAAATAATGACCCTTTACCAAATAGTTCACGAATAAAGCCAACAGTCAGTAACACTACTGAGTAACCTAAGCCATTACCGATACCATCAAGGAACGACATTACTGGCGGCGACTTCATTGCGTATGCTTCTGCACGACCCATTACGATACAGTTAGTAATGATTAGACCAACGAATACAGACAACTCTTTCGCCGTAGCATAAGAGAAGGCTTGTAATACTTGGTCAACAACGATTACCAATGATGCAATAATGGTCATTTGCACGATAATACGTACAGATGACGGGATCTGGTTACGAATAATTGAGATAAAGAAGCTTGAGAACGCTGTTACCAAGGTCAATGCGATTGACATGATTAAAGCATTTTTTAAGCTCGACGTTACCGCAAGCGCAGAACAAATACCAAGTACTTGTAATGCGATTGGGTTGTTTGCCAGTACCGGACCAAATAGGACCGACTTCATTTCTTTAGTATCAGCCATTATTTCAACGCTCCTTCACGTACTCTCGCAAGGAAAGGACCAAAGCCGTTTTCGCCAGTCCAAAAGTCAACTGTGTGATCAACACCATTTGAAGTTAAAGTTGCACCAGATAAACCATCAATTTGATGATCATTTTTAGCGCCGCTTTTTACTACATCAATAGGTAGCTCTTTGCCACCCCATTTAGCAGTCCATTGTGGATTTTGAATTTCCCCACCTAGACCTGGTGTTTCACCGTGCTTATAAAAGTTAATATCTTTAATTGTCTCGCCATCGCTTTCAAGCGCTAAGAAACCATACATAATACCCCAAAGGCCATAACCTTGGATTGGTAAAATGATAGCATCTGTAGAACCGTCTGCTTTTTTCGAGATATATGCAGGAGACTCATGAGTCATACGCTGAATACCAGCGATATCCTTAATGCCCTCTGCTTTTAATGCAAAGCTAATTTTTTGATCAAACTTGCTTTTTTCAAAATCGAAAGCGTCGATTTTAGCCTGAACTGCTTCGCCAGTTTGAGACTCACCTGTTTCCATATTAACTAGGCGAGTTTCGATCTTAGCTTTAAAAGTTTCTGATACAGAACCAGACACATCAATGCCCGCAGCTGCCAAGATATTTTTTTGAATATCTTGCGTTTTGTTAGCTTGCTGTAAAGGGCGAAGCTGAACTGAAGCAAACGATACGATGATTGCACACACTAAACATAGTGCTACAACAACGCTTAGCGTTTTGCCGATTGATTCGTTATTACTAGACATTACGTGCCAACCTCCGCTTGATATTAGCTTGCACTACGAAGTGATCGAACAATGGTGCAAATAAGTTAGCAAATAAGATTGCTAGCATCATACCCTCAGGGAATGCAGGGTTAATTACACGGATCATTACTACCATCACACCAATTAGTGCGCCATATGCGAACTTTGCTTTGTCAGTAAATGCTGCAGACACAGGGTCTGTCGCCATAAAGAACATACCAAAAGCAAAACCACCAAGTACAAAGTGCCAATGCCAAGGCATTGCAAATACTGGGTTAGTATCTGAGCCAATTGCATTTAATAAGAATGCAGTTGCCACCATACCCAAGAATACACCTAGCACGATGCGCCATGAAGCAATACGTACGTAAATGAGGAATAAGCCACCAACTAGCAATGCAAGTGTAGATGTCTCACCTACTGAACCTTGAATGAAACCATAAAACGCATCCCACCAAAGAGCCATGTTGCTGTAATCAAGTGAACCAACAAACGCTTGACCTAGCATAGTTGCACCAGAGAATGAATCTACTGCGGTCCATACTGTGTCACCTGAAATTTGTGCAGGGTATGCGAAGAATAAAAACGCACGACCCGCTAATGCAGGGTTTAAGAAATTACGACCAGTACCACCAAAGATTTCTTTAGCGATTACTACACCGAATGTAATACCTAGTGCAACTTGCCATAAAGGAATGGTTGCAGGTAGGATAAGCGCGAATAACACAGACGTTACGAAGAAACCTTCGTTAATTTCATGCTTACGCACTGAAGCAAATATAACTTCCCAGAAACCACCTACAGCAAATGTAACTGCGTAAATAGGTAGGAAGAAACATGCGCCATAAAACATTTTAGCGCCCCAGCCGGATTCAGCAGTTAATTCACCACCAAATATCTGGAACAGGCCAACTTGCCAAGAATTTGCTAGTTCAAAACCTTGTGCTAATGCACCAGCGGCCTGATGACCGATATTGAACATACCAAAAAACATTGCAGGGAACGTCGCCATCCACACTAAAATCATCATGCGTTTTAGGTCGATGTTATCACGAACGTGTGTCGCGCCTTTATTTACGTGACCAGGGGTATAAAAAATAGTTGCAGCTGCTTCATACAGCGCATAAAACTTTTCATGTTTACCACCGGCTTCAAAATGCGGCTCGATATCTTCTAGAAATTTCTTTAAACCCATCTCTCTAGCCTTCCTTCTCGATCGTAGTCAAGCAATCGCGTAGGATTGAACCATACTCGTATTTGCCTGGACAAACGAAGGTACATAACGCTAAATCTTCTTCATCAAGTTCAAGCGCCCCTAATGAAATTGCACTATCCAAATCACGGGCAATTAAGTCACGTAATAAAGGCGTTGGCAAAATATCTAAAGGCATAACACGCTCATAGCTACCAAGTGGTACCATGGCACGTTTTGAACCACCTGTTGACGTTGTCATTTTAAATAAACGACTCGGTGTTAGGTGTGATAAGAAAGTACGTGTTACAGAGAATTTATCTGTGCCTGGAGCAATCCAACCAAACAACTCTTTTTCGCGACCTTCAAGTAATACCGATACTTGAATGTGGTAACGACCTAAGAATGCTTGAGGACCTTGTGAAGTAGCGCCCGCTAAAACAGAGCCAGAGATAACACGGTTATCGCCGTCTTCTAATTCGCCTGCAACTAAATCATCTAAAGCAGCACCCAGTTGAGTTTTCACTAAACGTGGGTTTTTAACACGCGGACCAGCAAGAGAAATCACACGGTCTGTGCTAATTTCACCAGTTAGGAATAAGTGACCAAAGGCAATAACGTCTTGGTAACCGATATGCCAAACTTGCTTGCTTACCGATACTGGATCTAAGTGATGGATATGTGTGCCAACAAGGCCAGCCGGATGTACGCCACCAAACTCATGTACTTCTACTTGAGGAATTGATGAGCTAGGTACTTGGCTACCTGCTTGTTTACAAACAAATACCTTACCATCGGTCAGACGTGATACTACAGCTAAACCTGCTTCAAATGCTTGTACATTTTCAGCAATAATCACTGCAGGATCTGCAGCAAGAGGGTTAGTGTCGATAGCCGTCACAAAGATCGAACTAGGATTTGCATCCACAGCCGCTACTTTGCTGAATGGGCGAGCACGTAATGCTGTCCATTGACCTGACTGGATTAGTACTTCTTTGGCTTTTTCACGATCGAGACTCGAAAGTTGCTCAGTCGAGAAAGCGTCAAAGGTGATTTGCTCACTGCCGTTTATTTCAATAACGACAGATTGCAGCACACGTTTTGCACCACGATTAATTTCTTTTACTGTACCAGCAGCTGGAGCAGTAAATAATACACCTGGGTTCTTTTTGTCTTCAAAAAGTACCTGGCCTTTTTTAACTTGGTCATCCACACGAACATGCATGGTTGGACGCATACCAATAAACTCTTCACCTAGCACAGCTACACGTTTGACGGTAGAACCATCATGAATAACTTGCTGAGGCGCGCCCTCTATGGGTAAGTCCAGACCTTTTTTTATGTTGATCATACGCACTTGCACTACATTAACGGAAAGAAACTGAAAAATCGTACCGACCACGTCGCTTTTCTTGATAACCCTAAGCCAAATTCAAGATAACGAAGAACCGCCTGTTTAAATTACAAAACAAGCAACGCAGTAAAATTCCTCACATATATTGCCCGAATTTTAACATCAATCAGGGTCACTATGCGAGTGTAATTATGAAATTTATACGACAGGAGCAGTTATTTAACCTATTAGCCGCATTTGAATAAAATTCAATATAGACCAAAGTGCTATTGCTTGCGAGGTGGGATGGAAATTAATCCGCTAAATAACGATAAAGTAAAATTTATCAATAAAAAAAGTCGCCATAGCGACTTTTCAAATAAACATGGCTGAATTAATCAATCATGTTAGCTATAGCGGCAACTGGATCGACATCTTGTTCATAATCAACAGCATCAATACCAAACCCAAATAAACGTAAAAACTCATTGTGGTAACCCACGTAATCAGTTAATTCGTCTATTGTTTCTGTGGTTACGCTGTCCCACACAGTTTGAATACGCGCTTGTACATCATCTTCCAGCTCTTTGTAGTTTTGGAATAAATGACCGCCGTCATCAAAGCGTGGTGAGTCTCCATAAAGGTTCTCAGTAAATAACGCGTGAATTTGCTCGATCGTGCCTTCATAGGTCCCATCCGCTTTCATTACTTTAAATAGCGCTGAAATATAAAGCGGCATAATAGGAATTGCAGAACTTGCTTGGGTGACCACTGCATTTAATGATGATACATAAGCTTCACCGTTTAATGCTTTAGTTGATTCTTTGATTGCTACGGTTGCGCGATCTAAATCTTCTTTCGCTTTACCAATAGTCGCGTGACCGTAAATTGGCCATGTTAGTTCTTTACCGATATAAGTATAAGCACTGGTTTTAAAGTTATCAGCTAGTACATCAGCCTCTTTTAATGCATCAATCCACATTTCCCAGTCTTCGCCGCCCATCACTTTAATAGTGTTATCAATATCATCTTGGTTTGCAGCTTCTACGGTAATAGCATCAATTTCACGTTTTGAGGTGTTTAAGTTTTTAGTCGTAACTGAGTTACCAATTGGCTTAAGCGTTGATGAGTAAACTTCGCCGGTATTTGGATCAGTTCGACGCGGCGATGCAAGGCTATATATAACTAGGTCTACTTTGCCTAGATCCGCTTTAATTGTATCAATCGCTTTTTGTTTGATTTCGTTAGAGAACGCATCGCCATTAATATTTTTTGACCATAAACCTTCAGCGTCTGCGGCCGCTTGAAATGCAGCAGTATTATACCAACCTGCAGAACCGGTTTTACGCTCAGTACCTTCTTTTTCGAAGAAAACACCTAAAGTTTTAGCACCGCCACCAAATGCAGCAGTAATACGAGATGCAAGGCCATAGCCAGTTGAAGCACCGATAACTAATACATTTTTAGGGGCATTTTTTAATGCGCCTTGTTGTTTTACATAGTTAATTTGTTCTTGTACGTGCTCTGCACAACCTACTGGGTGGGCGTTAGTACAAATGAAACCGCGAATTTTAGGCTTAATGACCATTGATCATCCTATATTTATCTCAATAAAAATTAGCGCTAGTTTAAAGGCTAATTGTAAAAATACAGGTCTGATGAGTTTTGTGTACTCTCAGACCTTGCCGTTAATCTAATTTAGAGCCACCTAAACAAGTCGGTGAGTCAGCAACCTGACCACTTTGCTCTGTAAATTCATCAGGAGTAAAAGTATGGATAGCCAATGCATGAATATGATTCGCTAACTCATCTTTTAGCACTTCATTAATTTGACGATGGCGTTGCAATAAACGTTTACCGCTAAACTCTTCACTTACTACAATCACTTTAAAGTGTGAATCGCTACCACGACTATGCATATGGCTTTCGTTCACCACATTAAGGTGCTTACACGCAATCGCATCAGCTAACTTGCTTTCAATCTGTTGTTGCATTGACATAAAACACTCATATTTTACTGGTTATTTATGTGCTTACTATATCAAGGCCACTACTATAAAGGCCAACAAATATTCATTTTTGAAAAATTGTTCGAAAAGTTAAGTTGATTCGAGGGTGTGCCAAACGTGTTTGTTTAGGAAGCGCATGTAGATATTGTTGCTGGCTAAGTCCATTCATAACCAAGCAACTCCCGCTGTGTAACGTAAGCGAAGTGACTTCCTTGGTTACTTTATGTTTTATTTTAAATACTCGTTCAGCCCCTAATGAAATCGATACAATAATAGGCTCATGGCCAAGTTCTGCTTCATCATCGGCGTGCCAGCCCATGCAATCATTCCCATCACGGTATAAGTTAACCAATAAGGCATTAAATCCAACATCAAATTGTTTATTTAATCGTAGTCGCATGGCATCTAATACATCTGGCCATGGTTCAACATTTAATGTCGAACCAGAATAACCGTAACGCACACCAGCATCAGCAATAAAACATTGCATACGTGGAATGGGATTCGTTTTCCCAAACACGGTCGTTTTTGGTTGCTGCCAAGTCAGTAAGTCGCGTAAATAGTAGAATAAATCGAGACTTTTTTGCGCACTTAACGCTTTTGCTTGGTAGTAAAAGCCATTTGGTAACATATGGGGGTTGGCCTTTTGCCGTTGCATGTTAGAATTTACCTATCATTTGATTACTGATCACTAACTATTATGACCACGCAAGCACAGTTCGGCGATAAAACATTTACTCTTGAACGTTTTCCATTGGATCAAAAAAACCGTAGCTTACAAGCTTGGGATTCAGCAGACGAGTACCTAATTGACTATGTTACTGAACATTATCCTGATTGTCGCTCTTTGCTGATTTTAAATGATAGTTTTGGAGCCTTGTCTTGTTATTTTAGTAAACAACAATTAACGGTTTGTTCAGTAAACGATTCTTATATTAGCCACCAAGCGGCGGCTTACAACTTAGCAGAAAATAAAATACCAACCACCGCATTTAGCCAGCTAGATAGCTTATCGGCTTTGCCTGAACACGTTGATTTAGTTATCTTAAAAGTGCCACGCACATTGGGCTTCTTGCAATATCAATTATCTGAGCTCAGCGAAGTACTTGCACCTGGCACTCCGGTTATTGGCGCAGCAAAAACCAAAGATGTACATAATTCAACAATTAAAGCATTCGAGCAATTTATTGGTGAAACTAAAACTAGTTTAGCAGTGAAAAAATCTCGCCTAATTATTAGCCAAGCGGAAGGTGGTTATAAAGCTGCTGATTTTCCTGTTAATTGGCCTCTTGAAGGCACTGATTTTACCATTAGTAATCACGCCAATGTGTTCTCGCGGGATTCTCTGGACATTGGTGCACGGTTCTTTTTTGACTTTTTACCACAAACCAATAAAGCAAAAAGTATTATTGATCTAGGTTGCGGTAATGGTGTGGTGGGTTTGATGACACTCGCACGCTGCCCTAACGCTGAAGTTACCTTTGTGGACGAATCATATATGGCGGTTGAATCAGCACGATTAACTGTAGAGCTCAATATGGAAGATAAGTTTGAGCAATGCCGCTTTATTGAAAATGATTGCTTAACGGGCTTTGAACGTGAAAGTGTCGATGTAGTGTTATGTAATCCGCCTTTTCACCAAGCACAAGCCGTGACAGATCACATTGCATGGCAAATGTTTAAACAAGCCAAAGACACATTAAAAAATGGCGGAGAATTACGTATTATTGGTAACCGCCACCTGGACTACCATGACAAACTAAAACGTATGTTTGGCAATTGTGAATTACTTGGTTCAAATAAAAAGTTTGTAGTATTAAGTGCCACTAAAAATAATGGAATGCTATAGCTATGATGAAATATGTTTTACCTTGTTGTGCTTTATTATCACTGTCGGCTTGCAGTAGTCAGCCTAATCAATTGATCTTAAATCCGCTCTATCAAGGTGGCAAATTAAGCTCAATTAATCAAAGTTTAAGTACCAGTGTTATTGATCTTAGAGGTGACCCAGCAACATTAAAATTAATAACCTCAGACAAAACCCAAACAATTGCCAGCCAAGGCCTTACTGAATCAATTAAAAGTGCCCTTGATAGCGCTCTTAGCCGAAACGGTGCAAGCATTTCAAATCTTGCGACTACTCGTTTTGAAGTTGATATTCATACACTGCAAGCCGTAGTAACTGAAAAAATGATGTCGCATACCAGCAATGCAAAGATTGAATTAGGTGTGCGTGTTATTCGCAGCGATAGTAACTTCAGTAAAATTTACCGTGGTAATGCAAGCCTTGAAGGACCACTAGGTCACGATAGAGCAAAAATTGAAGGACAACTCAATAAGTTGACTGAGCAGTTAATTACCCGCATGGTATCAGATCCTGAATTACTCGCATTTTTAGAAGGTTAACCATGAAACGTCTATTTTTATTATTTATATTAGTGCAACTTAGCCAAACCGTAATGGCAGCGACCGAAGGACGCTTTGTGCAAAAAAACAATATGTTCCCACGAGTTGAAATAACCACCACAATGGGGAAAATTATAGTCGAGATGGATCGCTCAAAAGCCCCTATCACCGTCAATAATTTTTTAACTTACGTGATGGATGGCAGCTATAAAGGCACCGTATTTCATCGTGTTGAACGTGATGTAGAAAACGACCGAGACTTTGTCATTCAAGGTGGTGGTTACGATAGAAATTACGACGGCGTTTATGAAGGCGATCCAATCTTTAATGAAAGCGGTAACGGTTCAAAAAACGATATGTACAGTATTGCCATGGCCTATCAAGATCGTCAACCTCATTCTGGTACTCGTCAGTTTTTCTTTAACATGGACAATAACGACCACCTAAACCCTGGTAAAGACTGGGGCTTTGCCGTGTTCGGTATGGTAATGGAAGGCTACGAAACGCTTGATAAAATCATGCAAGTTGAAACGGGATTTAATGAAAAAATTGGTTATGACTTTGTACCAAAAACCCCGGTTGTTATTTTAAATATAACTGTATTAGAGCCAACCCCACTATAACAATAAAAATAGCGGCCAAACCGCTATTGCCAATGAAGGCGTTATGACTAAAAGCTTGTCGGTATCAGAATATTTTTCGTACTTTAAAGATAAACGACTTATAAATGTGTTTATTTTTGGTATGAGCAGCGGTTTTCCTTGGGTCCTCATAGGCTCCGTGATGTCTGCGTGGCTAAAAGATGAAGGCCTCAGTCGCAGCATGATTGGCTTATTTGGCATTGTATTTGGTGCTTACAGCATTAATTTTTTATGGTCACCCTTAGTCGATAGAATACAGCTGCCGTTGCTGTATAACTGGCTAGGCCAGCGCCGTAGTTGGATACTATTTTGCCAATGCTTTATTTTGCTCGGAGTTATTTTACTGGCAGGATTAGATATCACCGCGCATTTAGCCATCGCAGCTGCGTTATGCTTATTAATTGCTATCGCCTCAGCGACTCAAGATATTGCTATTGATGCTTTTCGTATCGATACCCTCAGTGAAAACGAAAGCCATAAAGCAACCGCCGCAGCAGCGATGGCTACTTCTGGTTGGTGGAGCGGTTATGCTCTGCTAGGTGCTATTCCGTTTTATATGGCAGATATGCCAAGTATTGACTGGCCACAAGTGTATTACTTTTTAGCTATTGTGATGTTATTACTTATGAGTTGTGTATTTTGGGCAAAAGAACCTGAATCTAACCGCGAAGTTGTACATGCAGAACTAGAACGTATTTATCGGCAAAAGCTGGCGCTTGGTAAGCAAACACAATTAACTAAAGTTGCAGCATGGTTGGCTGTTACTGTACTTGATCCTTTTAAAACATTCTTCGCTCGTAATGGCGTGAAGACTGCACTTGCGCTGCTCGCTTTTATCTTTTTATTTAAAATTGGTGAAGCATTTCTGGCCCGTATGTCGATTGTGTTTTATAAAGAAGTCGGCTTTTCGAACACTCAAATAGCAAACTATTCAAAGCTCGGCACGGGGCTTATCACCATTGTGTTCGCATTTTTAGGCAGTATTTTTAATCACAAGTACGGCATCGTTAAAGGTTTGTTTATTAGCGGTGTGGCAATGGCTGCTTCTAACTTAATGTTTTCTTGGATCGCTCTCGCAGGCCCGCAAGAACACTTGTACGCAATGGCAATTGTCGTAGATGGCTTTACTCAAGCATGGTCATTAGTTGCTATGGTAGCATTTATATCTATGCTATGTGATCGCGCTTTTAGCGCAACACATTATGCTTTATTAGCGTCATTGGGGAATTTAGGACGAACCTTACTTTCAAGTTATAGCGGTGTGGTGATTGATGATTGGTTAGGTGGAAATTGGTCGTTATTTTTTATTTTGACTGCCCTGATGGTAATACCATCACTGATATTCTTATATCTTATTCGGCATAAATTGTATGAATTAGAAAATAGTTATCACGGTAGGAATTAATAAGGGAAAGAAATCATTTCACATCAATGAGAGCGCTTCCCTGCGCTTACAAAAAGAAACTAAATATTAGTCTTCTTTTAATAAGCCTAAACCTTCATACGGGTCGACTTCTAATGCATCACAATAACGTAAAAATTCAATTACGTCTAAACGGCGCTCTTGGTTTTCAATTTTGCCAATAAATGAATGTGGTGTACCAAGTACTTGAGCAAGGCTTCGCATTGTGTGACCTTTCTCGTGACGCTTAGTTTTAAGCCACTTGGTTAGTTTTGAGTTTTCTTCAGAAGAAACTGTTTTACCCATCATAAAAAACATCTCCTACTAGATGATTTAAAGTTAATTAATTAAGAGTGAAATTTGCCCGTCTCGCTCTTGGATACATTATATACTATTCAGACTCATGTGAAATAACTAATTTCAGCCGAGTACCCATTTAAGGAATCAGCTATTATAGATGAGCAGCTTTATTGTTAAAGTCACAACAAAACGCACGTTCTATAATTAGTTCCTTTTTAATGTAACAAATAATTAATTTAAATAAACCTTTTTTATGATTAATTATTTTTGACTTATAAATTAAATAGTTACATTATTAACTGTCCCTTTATTGTTAGGAGCAAGCGTTTATGTTCAGATTATTGTTTTTACTACCCATTATCCTCTGCTTAGTTTGGTACTTTTTTCTTAAATCAAATGGCGTACCGATCAAAAAAGGTAAGAAAGGCTTTATATATATTTTAGCGTTTTCTGCAATAGTGTTAGGTTTTTTTATTCTAATGCTCCAAGTCACTCACCCTACATAAATGAGTGACTTAAGCTAAAGTAAGCCAATTTGACGTTCACTTAGCATCTATAAACAAAAAATAAGCGCTAAAGTCAGCAAGGTTACAAAGCTCAGATCAGCAACAACAGCATCAGTTAATGAAATAATAGCTACGCAGTAATTTTAGATAAGAAGATTTTTTAGGTAATAAAAAAGCCGCTAGCTGCGGCTTTAATCAATTGCTTTAAACGCTGAAACTAGCGCCACACCCGCAGGTGGTAGTTGCATTGGGATTGGAAACAAAAAAGCGTGCGCCTTCAAGTCCTTCGGTGTAATCCACCTCACCATCAACTAAATATTGAATACTCATTGGGTCAACCACTAAGGTTACGCCATTTTTTACAATTTCTAAATCGCCTGGGTTTGCTTTTTCATCAAAAGTAAAACCATATTGGAAACCTGAACAACCTCCGCCTGTTACATAAACACGCAGTTTTAGATCTGGATTTTCTTCTTCGTCGATTAACTGTTTAACACGAACAGCAGCTGCATCGCTGAACTTAATGGGTAATTCTTCTGACATACCATAACCCTCTATACCTACATTGCTTTGATTATCTAATACCCGAGTGTTTTAATCAAGTATAGTAAACAACTACTAATTTCTTCTATAACTAGGTTGTCATCAGGAAAACCGATCCATCTTCAATAAGCTTGATCAAAAGTCACTTCTAGAGCTGACAATTTCACCTCGCATGTAATAGTGCTTTTTATCTAGCGCATCTGAATTTGTACTTTCATCATAATCAGTTACTGCAAAGCTCTCGACATCTGCATCATGGATGCGCTGAACACCATCAGACTGGCTATAATGATATACACCACTTTTATCCTTAATATAATTTCGCTCAATTCCCTCGAAAGAGTCAGGATCAAGCCCGTTTATTGCGCTGGTTTCATTTCCAGATAAATAATAAATATTACTTTTATCGCGAGCGAACTCATAGCTTGTAGTGAGTATTTCAAACGTCTGCAAGTCGGCCTCCGGTACAATAATATTTTCGCCATAAAAAATGTGGTTTTTATCTTTGGCATAACCGCTAAATAACGGTGTAAAAGAGTCGAAATCAACAGCTTTCAATATTTCATCATCATAGTAAACTGTATATTTCCCTTCTGTTTCTGAATAATTCCATTGTGGGAAGTCATCATCAAAATTTGAAAATGTTCGGGGATTTGCAGCTTCTATAATTTGATTTCTCAAGACCACTTGAGTGTCATTAAGCCAATATAATTTGTGACTGATTAATTGCCCTTTAATATTACGAGGGTCAACATCAGAAACCCGCTTCCCAAAATAATAAAAACTATGATTGTCGCTGGCATATAGTGACGTTGAATGTTCATTTTCATAGTCTTTGCTATCATAAGTAATGAAGCTATCAGGGTCTGCACCTGAAATCACTGTACCACTAAAATACACTGTATTATTAACAACAGCATAGCCACTATTTGGCACCCCTTTAATCATGTTAATAAACAAACTTGAATACCCAAAAACTACAAAAACAATGCAAACAACGACGGCACTTATTTTAGCTAATAAAAAACTGTTAATGCCTAAATAATTAATACCAAACAACCCAAATAAAATGAAGATGCCTACTGGGAAAAGCAAAAATAACATTACACTCAAAACTGCCGCTTTATTATCCACAGCTCCAGGAGCTGCAAGCATCATCGGTGACATCATCACCATTAAAGGCCAAGCCATTAATGCAAATGTAGTTATAATACTTAATAGTAGGTGCATAAAACCCTTCCAAAATTGAATATCCGTTTCTATGAGCTTGCAACTTACCCAAAGCCTTACTAAATATCAATTTGCTTTAAGTGAAATACCAGTAAAAATCTCAAGGACTTCCATTAACTATTTTGATAAACTGCCCGCTGAAATAGGTGGCGAGGAAATATGCATGTGGCTTGAAACGCTTAGGCGTCGCTTGGCAAAGCCAAAAACATCGGTGCAATTGTGCTTACTCGGCGTAAGTGCCGGACTCATTGCGGCGTTTTTGATCATTCTATTTCGCTTAACTATTCTATTTTTCCAAGGTTTATTCCTTGAAAATCCTGACGATTTTACTACCTTACCGCCTCTTGAGCGGGTTTTAATGCCTATTATTGCTGCCTTTTTAATTGCGCTATTTGCTGCTTTGACTGGTTTTAAACATTATCGATTAGGTATTCCCTTTGTTATTCACCGTATTAAACGCCATTACGGGCAAATGCCGTTATACAACACGGTAAATCAATTTGTCGGTGGTGCACTGGCATTGATCAGTGGTTTCTCGGTTGGCCGTGAAGGGCCATCTGTACATATGGGCGCAACCGGTGCAAGTTTGCTGGCCGATAAATTACATTTGCCTCATAACGCCATGCGGACACTCAGCGGTTGTGGAGTTGCAGCTGGTATTGCCGCATCATTTAATACACCACTTGCAGCTGTTATTTTTGTGATGGAAGTGGTGCTTAGGGAATACAAAGTACATATATTTGTGCCAATAATGCTCGCTGCAGTCACTGGTGCACTGGCGACGCAGTTTGTATTTGGTGACGCATCAGAATTAGCACTGATCACAGTGACGGCATTAAGTGGCTGGCACTATCCATTTTTAATCCTGTTTGGTATGGCTTTGGGCGCGGTTGCTTATGCTTTTAACCAAAATCTAATGTTGATCATTCGTACCTTCAAACCTTTGAGTATGTTTCCACGTTTATTGCTGGCAGGTCTGATTGCTGGCGGCATTGCTTATATGGTGCCACAAGCGATGGGTTCTGGTATGAGTGCAATAACTTTGGCCGTAGAAAGCCCTGATGATGTGCAACTATTAACCACTATTTTAATTGCTAAATTACTGGCGACATTATTTGCAATTGGCTTGGGTATTCCCGGCGGGATCATTGGCCCAGTGATTGGTTTAGGCGTACTGATGGGCACTTTAATGGCCTTTTTTGCACAATTTATTAGTCCCGGCGTTGATATCTCTGGTACTTATAGCGTCTTAGGCATGGCAGGCTTATTAGCCGCCACCTTACATGCTCCACTGGCTGCTTTAACGACGGTAATGGAGTTAACCTCAAGTCCTGAAATAATCGTGCCGGCCATGTTAGTTATCTCAGCGGCATACGTCACCGCATTACAAGTATTTGGCAATCGGTCGATATTTTTACAGCAGCTCGACTTTCAAGGTTTAGCCTATCATGTCTCCCCTGCCACCGAAGCACTGCAAAAAGTCGGGGTAATGGACGAGATGGATGAAAACTTCAAACTACTCTATTCAGATGATAAAGAACAAATAGAAAGCACCTTAAATGCTGTTGATAGCCAAACCCCGTTAATTGTTTATGATCCTGAAAATGGTTATCGCCTTGCAGAATATGATTTAAGTTTAATGTCAGATCAAAATATTTCGATCAACTACATCAGCTTGCAAGGGATCAGCAGTCAAGCTACTTTGGCCGATGTGTTTGATGTATTAAAAGATAAGCGCAGCGGAGCTGTGTATATTTATAACTTACTCGATAATCAACAAATTATGGGAATAATGCGCTGGGATCAGATCCGCCACATTCTTACCATACGTAATAGCTTACTGTAACTAACAATAAGAGAACATTATGAGCGCGCTACTGATCTACAAAGCCTTACATGTATTTTTTATGATTGCCTGGTTTGCTGGCATATTTTACTTACCCCGCCTCTTTGTTTATCACGCTATGAGCGAAGAAAAGTCCTGTAACTCCATGCTCAAAGTGATGGAGCGACGGTTACTGTATTTTGTGACGCCATTTGCAGTACTAACGGCGGTGTTTGGCGTGCTGACAATTGTTGAATATGGCCGCGACTGGTTTAAATACAGCATGTGGATGCACTACAAATTAGTATTAGTGATCGTGCTATACATTTACCATGGCTATTGTTTTAAATTACTGGCGGATTTTAAACACGACCGTAATACTCGCAGCCACCGCTTTTATCGTATTTTTAACGAACTACCGGTATTAGTGCTATTAGTCATCGTATTTTTAGCTATAACTAAACCCAGCTTGTAAAATTTGCTATATAACCAAACCACTTCAAGATGCAGAAACTCGCTTCTTGAGGTGGTTTGGGTATAATATTGCGCGATTGCGTGCCCATCGAAGATGGTTAATCGCGCCCCTTTTGAATGTGATAGGAACAGCCCCCATGTTAAGTTTCCAAGGTGAAAATATTCTTTCTGTCAATCAGCTCGATCGCGACTGTATTGAACGTATTTTTGCAGTAGCCAAAAAAATGGAGCCGTATGCTAAAAAGCAAAAACGCACCAATGTATTAGAAGGCGCAATCTTAGCAAACTTATTCTTTGAGCCAAGTACCCGTACCCGCGTAAGCTTTGGTACAGCCTTTAATTTATTAGGTGGTTTGGTTCGTGAAACAACGGGGATGCAAAGCTCTGCATTAGCCAAAGGCGAGTCTTTATACGATACCGCGCGCGTTATTTCAGCTTACGCCGATGCGGTCGCTATGCGCCATCCTGATGCAGGCTCAGTGGCTGAATTTGCTACTGGCTGCTCAGTGCCGGTGATCAATGGTGGCGATGGCCCTAACGAGCACCCAACTCAAGCATTACTTGATTTATTGACAATTGAGCGTGAACTACATCGCTTCGATCAAAAAATAGATGGTATGCATATCGCCCTTGTTGGTGATTTAAAATACGGTCGTACCGTGCATTCATTATCAAAATTATTATGTCATTATAAAGATATAAAATTTTCGATGGTGGCACCTGATGGCTTACAAATGCCTAGCTATATTCTTGATGCCGTCGATAATGCGGGCCATAAAATTGAAATCGTCGATAAAATGGAAGGTAACTTAGCCGCCGATATCGTCTATCAAACCCGTATCCAAGAAGAACGCTTCCCATCGCAAGAAGAAGCCAATAAATACCGTGGTGGTTTTAGAATTAGCCAATCAATTTATAACACCCACTGCAAACCAAACTCCGTGTTAATGCACCCATTACCACGCGATAGTCGTATAGAAGCCAATGAGCTTGATAACGATTTAAACCTTAATGACAATTTAGCTATTTTCCGCCAAGTACAAAATGGCGTGTTAATTCGCATGGCGCTGTTTGCATTGACACTCGATGTTGCCGATAAAGTAGAGCAATACGAAGTTGCTGTGCCTTGGTTTAGCCGTAAACGCGATAGTTAATTTTAACGTGACAACTAATAGGATTTTTTATGACAATTAGCCAAGATTTATTTGCCCGCGCACAACAATCGATTCCCGGTGGCGTTAACTCTCCAGTACGTGCATTTAATGGCGTTGGCGGCACACCGCTATTTATTACCAAAGCCCAAGGCCCATTTACATTTGATGCTGACGGCAACCGTTATATTGATTATGTTGGCTCATGGGGCCCGATGATCATGGGTCATAATCACCCAGCTATCAAACAAGCAGTGCTTGATGCGGTAGAAAATGGCCTAAGTTACGGTGCGCCAACAGAAGCTGAAATTCTAATGGCTGAAAAAGTAAAAGAGCTAGTACCATCAATCGAAAAAGTTCGTATGGTAAGTTCTGGCACAGAAGCGACCATGAGTGCAATTCGCCTTGCTCGCGGCTTTACTGGCCGCGATAAAATTTTAAAGTTTGAAGGCTGTTACCACGGACATGCTGATTCATTATTAGTGAAAGCTGGCTCTGGCGCATTGACTATGGGCGTACCAAACTCGCCAGGTATCCCTGAAGATTTTGCCAAGCATACATTAACTGTTTCGTTTAATAACCTTGATGAAGTAAAAGCTATTTTTGCCAAATACGCTGACGAAATCGCCTGTATTATCGTAGAGCCAGTTGCTGGTAACATGAACTGTATTCCACCAGTACCGGGCTTTTTAGAAGGCCTGCGTGCAGTATGTGATGAATATAAATCAGTGCTTATTTTTGATGAAGTAATGACCGGCTTTCGCGTAGCCCTAGGTGGTGCACAAGCCTATTACAACATCATTCCAGACTTAACCTGTTTAGGTAAAGTGATTGGCGGCGGCATGCCAGTAGGCGCGTTCGGCGGTAAAACTGAGATCATGGATTACATCGCTCCTGTTGGCCCAGTTTACCAAGCAGGCACTTTATCAGGTAACCCAATTGCTATGGCTGCGGGTCTAAAATCGCTTGAGTTACTGTGCGTTGAAGGACTACATGCTGATCTTGAAGCAAAAAGTAAAGCAATCTGTGAAGGTTTTGAAGCCGCAGCAAAAGCTGCAGGCATCGCCCTAACAACTAACTATGCCGGTGGTATGTATGGTTTCTTCTTTACTGAACAAGAGAAAGTAACCACTTACCAACAAGCAACTCAGTGCGATTTAGAACGCTTTAAAAAGTTCTTTCACTTGATGCTTGAAGAAGGCGTGTATTTAGCACCATCAGCATTTGAAGCTGGTTTTGTTTGCTCTGAACACTCTGAGCAAGAAATTGCCGATACAATTGCAGCAGCAAAAAGAGCTTTTGCTAAGCTTTAAACTATTAAACATAGAAAAGCCCGCAAGGGCTTTTTTTATGTCTAAAATAAACACCTGCTCCAGTAATTACTTTACTGACAGCTTGACCTAAGTTCATAATATGCGATCAAGTGTTTAAAAATGGCATACCCCATGAAATAAATACTATCTTAAAAAGTGCAGAGTAACATATGAGAAATATTACAAACCAAAGACAAGTATTGCATAGCTTTTAAAGTAACAGTCTGGATCTATACTTGAAGCGAAAAGTGATTTAAAAGAAGTAAATCTCTTTGCAGAACAAGCATAAAACTCAGCGCAATCAATATTAATTAATGTCAAACAGCTCCAAGAAATGTCAGAAACATTCACCAAAACAATGAACTATTTAAAATCATAGCAAGATAATAGCTGCGAAAGTTATTGCTGCTTCATTCCCGTTGCTGATGCAGCAGACGTTCTTAAAAGTTCATCTGCTCGCTCTTTTTCTCTTTTTCGTTGCGCTGCAGTAGTGCAGCGTTTTCTTTTAAGCTTTGAACCTGCGATAGCTTCCATATCACACTTGTAACTGTTCGTACTTGCTATTTCTTGCTCTTTCGCACTTTGGCTATCTGCCTTATTTGGTGTGCTACCACAAGCTGCAATTAACGCTACTAAGATAAGTAAAATACTCGTTTTCATCTTTTTTCCCTAAAAGTTTTATTCCTACACGGTGTAGGTTTAAGGAACATATCTTTAAAGCGTAAACTAGTCAATACTCAATTTTGCAGTGCTAGTAGAATCAAATTAGTTTTAACACCTGCTTTGTTATGTATTTAAAACAACCTAAATATCGTAATCAAGAGCAGCTTAGTTACAGCTTGGCCTTGGCTCAAATTCACTGGCTCTAAGTGGCAGTTGAATTACTTTACCGCAGCCCGGTGGCGCTTGCTTACCCGTTAATTCATTAATAAAAGCCCAGCGAATTGAAGGCGGACGAGTATCTGCTATTGCCTCAGGGTTGAGCGGCTTAAGATAACGAATATACGTTTCTAATGCACCAACACTGCCCGTTAAGCCTGTACTTTTATTATCATCACGACCAAGCCAAGCAACGGTTACTGTATTTTGATCAAACCCTGCATACCAACTATCACGTAGATCATTACTGGTGCCCGTTTTACCAGCCAGCTGAATTGATGGGAAATGGGCATTTAAACGTTTAGCAGTGCCATCTTTAGTGACTCGCTTCATCGCGTATTTAGTCATATAAACAGCGGCTTTATCAAAACGCGGTTCAGAACTAACTTGGTGCTGATAAAGCACCCGCCCAACAGAGTCGGTTAATGCCGAAATAGATGTTAATTGACGGTA
Source organism: Pseudoalteromonas sp. SG41-2 (assembly GCF_014164535.1). NCBI lineage: Bacteria > Pseudomonadati > Pseudomonadota > Gammaproteobacteria > Alteromonadales > Pseudoalteromonadaceae > Pseudoalteromonas > Pseudoalteromonas sp. SG41-2. Next base: position 38,229 of record NZ_JACJFK010000030.1, read on the forward strand.
TTCGCCATCAGCCGCCAACGTGGTATAAAGCTGTGCGACTTCAAAGCTCGACATTTCAACGGCACCAAGCAGTAATGATGGATAATGTGATATTTGCTCTTTAGCGCCGAGTTTATTAAGTGTATTCGCGACTTTATCAACCCCGACATCAAGTCCCAAGTTGACCGCAGGAATATTGATACTTTGACTAAACGCTTTATATAGTGGCAGCATACCGCGATATTGATGATCAAAATTCTCTGGTTGCCATACTTTGCCTTGCTCATTAGTCACTTGTACTGGCGAGTCATCTAACAAAGTAGCTAAGTTATAATGCGGTAAACCCAAAGCTGTCAAATACACAGCCGGTTTAACTAACGAGCCTATGTTGCGCTTAGTATCAAGTACGCGGTTAAAACCTAAAAAGCGCGGATCGCGTCCCGCAACTAAAGCAGATATACCGCCTTTCTCTACATTCACTGAGATCATCGCCGCTTCAAGCTGCTCTGTCGTGGCGCGTTTTTCAAGGTAAGGTAGGCTTTTTTCAATTGCCTCTTCCATTGCCGCTTGTTTTTGGAGATCAAAATAAGTGAATACACGCACGCCCGCATCGAGTACTTCTTGGTCCGGTAGTAATTTTTTCAGCTCACGATCCACCAGCTCTAAATAACCAGGATACGATTTAGGCAAGCTGTCTTTCATAGGTGCAATATCAATTGGCCGCTTTAATGCAGCACGGTATTCGCGGGTATCAATTAATTTATTATCAACCATCAAACGTAGCACTAAATCACGACGTTCCATAGTGCGTTCAGGATAACGGCGTGGATTATAATATGAAGGGCCTTTCACCATCGCAACGAGTAGTGCAATTTGATCGAATTCAAGCTCATCAACAGGCTTAGAGAAGTAAAACTCAGAAGCTAAGCCCATGCCATGCACACCTTGGTTATACGATTGACCAAGGTATACTTCGTTTAGATAAGCTTCTAAAATTTGATCTTTTGAATAGCGATAATCTAAAATTAACGCGATCAACGCTTCGTTAAATTTACGGACCAGCGTACGATCACGGGTTAAATAAATATTTTTTGCCAGCTGCTGGGTTAACGTACTACCGCCTTGAACTGTACGCCCTGCTTTAATATTGCTGTATAAAGCCCGCATAATCGAAAACACGGATACACCGTGGTGCTGATAAAAGTTCTGATCTTCAACCACTAGCAAAGTATCGGTAAGCATCGGCGGAAATTTATCCAACGGCACAAACTCTCGATCTTGTTTTGAATCATTGCCTATGCGCGCAATTTGTACTGGCTCTAATCGAGCATTGTTTAAACGCCTGCCAAACTTATCTTTAATACTCGCGAGTTTTTGTCCTGCAAAGCGTAACTCAATAACCTGTGCTTGCTCTAAGCCATCATAAAATTCAAATTCACGACGGAAGATTTTAATACTATCGCCCGCTTTTACATACTGACCAGTTCGACTTAACTGATTGACCGATGAATAGTTTAGCCTATCAAGCTCCCACACCACTTCTTGGCTAGATAAGAATTGTCCTGGGTAAAAACCCATTGCTCGTGCATAAACTTGTGCTGGTAATTGCCATTTATTGCCTTCAAATTGACGCGTAATTTTGGCGTCCAGATAAATTAAATATAAGCCCATCGCAACAATGCCAGCTAAGCTTAGTTTCCAAAAAATAGACCAGACTTTGCGACCAATTCCACGTTTTTTTATATTCGCTGCAGACGTATTTTTAGTCGAAGTTTTTTTCACCGACTTAGACGCTGTGCTTGGTGCTTTCTTTGCCGGGCGTTTTGATGGAGTTTTAGTGGAGCGGGAGTCTTTTTTATCAGCCATTGACGTTGCTATTTATTTCCAGAGTTTAATTTACAGGTGCGAGCTTAGCATATAGCCTAACACCTGCAAAATTAACCTTGACTGAAACTACTTGCCCCGAACTTTGGGCATTAAATTTTTTAACCTCAGTTGCGGTGGCTTCATTTTAGCGTGTACACAACCACAATGAGTGGATCATTGCCGGTATAAAAAATATAAAGCACAAGACAATATTAATAATCAAATCTTTACCCACACCCGCTTTCAAAAACACAGCAACAGGTGGTAAAAATATAGACAAAATAATCAGTAATAGTTTGTTATCCATGCTTAACCTTATTTGTAGTTGGACTAATTTTTAAGCATAGTTACTTATTGTGATTTTTGCTGTTTTAATAAACTTTAATTAAAAAAATTTAGCCTCTGCGTATATACAAAAAAAGCCCTAATCTAAATTAGGGCTTTGCTTTGAACACACAATGATTTTAAAACTTTTTACTTTTACTTAGTTACTGCGTACCGAAACAAACTCAGGGTAAGCATCAATGCCACAATCGTGTTGATCCATACCGTTTAATTCTTCTTCCTCTGTTACCCGGATCCCCATGGTTTTCTTCAGTATTGTCCACACAATAAGTGAAGCAATAAATACAAAACCTAAGATACATACTAAGCCAATTAACTGGTTAACTAGGGTTGCATCAGTATTTGATACTGGCACTAAGATAATACCCAAGATACCGCACACACCGTGCACTGAGATAGCACCTACAGGGTCATCAATTTTAACTTTGTCTAGTGCTACAATGCTGAACACCACTAATGAACCACCTAAAATACCCAGTAAACAAGCAAGTAAAGGCGACGGTGATAATGGATCTGCGGTGATAACAACCAAGCCAGCAAGCGCACCATTAAGTACCATAGTTAAATCTGCTTTACCCCATAACACTTTACAAACAAACAGTGAAGCAATGGCACCGGTTGCCGCAGCAGCGTTAGTATTTAATAATATTTTACCAACTGCAGTCGCGTTTTCAGCATCAGAGATAAGTAGTTGTGAACCACCATTAAAGCCAAACCAACCCATCCATAAAATAAATGTACCTAATGTAGCCAATGGTAAGTTAGAGCCTGGAATTGGATAAATTTCACCATTTTTACCATATTTACCTTTGCGAGCGCCGAGCATTAATACACCGGCAAGTGCTGCAGCAGCACCTGTGCCGTGAACAATGGCTGAGCCTGCAAAATCAACAAAACCCATTTCAGATAAGAAACCGCCACCCCATGTCCAGTAACCTTCAACTGGGTAGATAAAACCAGTTAACACTACCGCAAAGGCTAGAAAAGCCCACAACTTCATGCGTTCAGCAACCGCACCCGATACAATCGACATAGCGGTTGCAACAAATACGACTTGAAAGAAAAAGTCAGATTCTAAAGAATGATTAGCATCAGCGGCTTGGGTGCCAATAAGCCCACCTAGAGATGGAATTAAGCCACCTTCAGCGTTGTCTACATACATAATGTTGTAGCCAACTAGTAAGAACATGGTACATGCGATGGCATAGAGCGCCACGTTCTTAGTTAAAATTTCAGTGGTATTTTTTGAACGCACTAAGCCCGCTTCGAGCATGGCAAAACCTGCTGCCATCCACATTACTAAAATACCCGACATTAAAAAATAAAATGTATCTAACGAAAACTTGAGTTCTACGATCGTGTTTTCCATAAAGCCCCCTTAAATTGCTTCTTCATCTAATTCACCCGTACGGATACGGACAATTTGATCTAAGTCGTAAACGAAAATTTTGCCGTCGCCAATTTTGCCTGTTGCTGCAATTTTGGTAATGGTCTCAACGACCCGTTGACAATTTTCGGTACGAGTAGCAATTTCCAGTTTAATTTTAGGAATAAAATCAACTTGATATTCAGCTCCACGGTACAACTCTGTATGACCGCGTTGACGACCAAAACCTTTGACGTCAACAACCGTCATCCCCTCAATGCCTAAATCAGCTAGCGCTTCTCGCACATCATCTAATTTGAATGGCTTTATTATTGCACTAATCATTTTCATAGTGGCCCCCTTCGGACGCTTATTGTTATCCTGTTTGCTAAGACAATCCAACCTTTGTGCCACTATTTTTAACGTTTTAAAAACAACAAATTACATAATAAAAACAAATTACCCGCATAAAAAATGCACCATATAGGTGCATTTTTTTAACATCTTAACTGTACTGGTGCAGCAATCTAGTTTTGTCTGACGACACAGTCTCTACTTTGTTCTTTAGCTTGATACAAAGCTTTATCAGCTAAGCGCATGGCACTTGTTAACGTAACATTTTGAAATTTTGTTAAACCAATACTCACCGTAATTGTAAATGCATCACCATTGATCACAAAATCATACTCAGACAACCGCACTCTAAACGCTTCAAGTAACTGGTAAGCTTGATCTAAATCTACATCAGTTAATACAATGGCAAACTCTTCCCCCCCCACGCGTGCAACGGTAAAATCTTTAAACGAACTACGTAATAAAGACGCCACTTGCTTTAATGCCTGATCTCCAGCTTCATGGCCAAATTTATCATTGATTGCTTTGAAAAAATCAATATCAAGTAATGCTAAACTATTGTTACGCGAGGTTTCTTTTAGCCGTTTTTCAGCAAATTGATAAAAATAACGGCGATTATAAAGGTTGGTTAAATCATCGCGAAAGGCACTTTCTTTAATATCTGCGATCAGTGACAGCTGCTCCATAGTCTGTAATACACGACAATGAAACTCTTCATTCATAAAGGGTTTGGTTAAAAAATCATTCGCGCCGAATTTAATAAACCGTGCTGATAAACCATGCTTACCCGCACCTGATAAGCCAATAATCGCTAAATCATCACGACCACGAAAATTTCGCACCGCTTTAACAAGCTCAAAACCATCCATTGTCGGCATCGCATAATCAGTTAGTAATAATTTAATCTCTGGATCATTTTTCAGTATTTTTAAAGCTTGCTCACCATCATGCGCATCTTGTACATCAAATAGCTGTTTTTCGAGCATTTGTTTCATTAATGAACGGCTTAAACGAGAATCATCAGCAATTAAGGCTTTGCAACCTTGGTTACGTAATAGCTGAGCGACTAATTTAACCGCATAATGATAAGAATCACGATTATCTTTTATTACATAATCGACTACCCCAAGCTCTAATATTTGCTGGCGTTTATATTCATCAATGGTAGATGTTAGTACTACGGTAGGGATCATTTGGTCTAAAGTATATTTAACAACTTCGCCATTCATCGCATCAGGCAGGGTTAAATCGACCAAAGCAAGCGTATACTGATGTTTTGCAATGAACTCTTTGGTCTCTGCAAGTGACCAAGCAAAATCGACAGCAACATCAAGATAATGAGCTGATAAGTGCCGCAAAACCTGCTGGACCACTTTACTATCTTCAACAACTAAAACTCTTTGCATATATCTTCTCTACACTTCAGGTGGACATTGCGAGGGTAAACTTTTTACGAGTAAAAACTAAAAGTCATAATAAGCAGTAATATACTTTATTATCAGCTTGAGCAAAATATATTGCTGAATATATACGCATAAAATAGAGTATTTACGTTACTGATAATATTTATGTCTAATGCTCACCGATTAATATCGTCGTCTAGTCTCATTCCCTTTGTTATTTACAAAAAAATTATCTTTAATAGGTTAACTATTGTTTAAAGGATCCACCATGAAGCTTATCAGTATCATTAGTGTCTCTGTGGCCATACTTACTTTGAGTGTAAGCACAGCCAGTTATGCAGAAAATCAACGTCGTATCGATGTCGATAGTAAAGTTGTCACCGAACATAAAGCGCGCATCAATGGCGAGCGTTTTTCATATACCGCAACCACAGGCACACAACCGGTATGGGATGACAAAGGCGATGCCGTTGCAACATTGCAATACACTTATTATGAACGCGATAAAGTTGACGATCGCACTAAACGCCCATTATTAATTTCATTTAATGGCGGACCTGGTTCTGCATCAGTATGGATGCACTTAGCCTATACTGGACCACGGGTATTAAAAATTGATGACGAAGGCTACCCTATTCAACCGTATGGCGTCAAAGATAACCCATACTCAGTGCTTGATGTTGCTGATATCGTTTACGTTAACCCAGTAAACACTGGCTACTCGCGTATTCTTGAAAACGATAAAGGTGAATTACCAAGTAAAGAGGCGCAAAAAAGCATGTTTTTTGGTGTCAATGCCGACATTAAATACCTAGCAGAATGGTTAAACACCTTTGTAAATCGCACAGAGCGCTGGCGCTCACCTAAATTTTTAATTGGTGAGAGCTACGGCACAACCCGCGTATCAGGCCTTGCCCATGAATTACAAAACAGTCAATGGATGTATATCAATGGTGTTGTGCTGGTTTCACCAACAGACATTGGTATTAAACGCGACGGTCCAATAAAAGCGGCTAACCGTCTACCTTACTTTGCTGCAACGGCTTGGTATCACAAAGCTTTAAGCCCAGCATTGCAAGCTAAAGATTTAGATGAATTACTGCCAGAAGTTGAAGACTTTACCGTTAACAAGCTAATTCCTGCACTTGCTAAAGGTGGCTTTATTAATGATCAAGAAAAACGCGCTATCATTAAACAAATGGCACTGTATGCCGGTGTATCTGAAAAGTTTGTTGCGCAAAACAACCTTGATATTCCTACCAACTTCTTTTGGAAAGAACTACTACGTGAGCGCGGTCAAACGTTAGGCCGTTTAGATTCGCGCTATTTAGGCATGGACAAGCGTGACGCTGGCGAATCTCCAGACTACTGGGCTGAGCTAACATCATGGTTGCATTCATTTACACCAGCCATTAATCACTACTTGCGTGAAGAGCTTAACTATAAAACTGACGTAAAATATAACCTGTTTGGTAATGTACACCCGTGGGATCGCAGCAATAATAATACCGGTGAAAATCTGCGTTTAGCAATGGCGCAAAACCCATACCTCAATGTGATGATCCAATCAGGCTACTATGATGGTGCCACTAACTACTTTGATGCTAAATACACTTTATGGCAACTAGATCCAAGTAGTAAAATGCGTGATCGCCTAAGCTTTAAAGGCTACCGCAGTGGCCACATGATGTATTTACGCCATGCAGATTTAGAAACATCAAATAACGATTTACGTGATTTTATTTTACAGTCACTACCAAAAGAAGGTGAAGCTGCGAAGTATTAAACAGCGCTTAAAACCACAGGATTAAAAAAGCCCGTTTTTACGGGCTTTTGTTTATCGATAATTCGGATATACTCAAACTATTGATTTTACGTTTTTGGAAAACACAGATGACTGAAAACTTCCGTGTTATGTATGCAGGTCTAGCTCAAGATATTGAGCGATCGAATGCGATTAAACAACTGGCTGTAAAGCTCAAAGCCCCTGAAAGTAAAGTAGCTGCATTTTTTGAAAACAACCCCCTATTTGCCCCTTGTGAAAAAGAAAAAGCGCTCAAGCAAGCAAAGCTACTTGCCAGCGTAGGCATCAAAAGTAAACTGCAACCAATAAACAATGCACCAGCGGTAAGTAGCAGCGATGCAACCAGCCAGCGAGATGAGCGTATTTTTAACGCCCTTGATTACATCACCAGTAGTTTAATTCGCATCGAAGAAAAGCTCGACGATCTAGAGCAACGCTTACCAGCCACCACCCAACAACCAGATCCTGATGAAGGCGACGAGTGGCAAACTGACGACCTATTGCTAGATGAAGAGCTGACAACGCCGATCAAAAAACGCAGTAACATGCTGCTGTATTCACTTATAGCTATGGTTGTTGTCTTGCTTGTAGTACTGGGATTGTCGTTTGCATTCCCTGATTTATTCAGTTTTATGGATAATTAACAGATAAAGCAAAAATAAATATGAGCGAAAAAAGAGCACTGATCCGCCAAAAAATCCGTAAAGCACGTAATTCACTGTCAAAATTTGAGCAAGAAATTGCCGCAGAATCGCTTAAAGTGAATTTTACTCAACACTTAAAACAGCAAAAAACTATTAAAAACGCCCATATTGGCATTTATTTTAGCAATGACGCAGAGCTAGATACCTCATTGTTAATAAAAGACCTTTGGACTAAAAACCACACCCTTTACCTACCCGTTATTCACCCATTTAACGGCACTACTTTATACTTTCAGCGCTATGAAGAAAATTCACCCATGAGGGCAAATCGCTATGGTATCTTGGAGCCTAAGTTAAATTGTAGTCAGATATGCCCACTTGCTGAGCTTGATTATCTGCTAATGCCATTAGTTGCATTTGATGATAACGGTAACCGGTTAGGGATGGGGGGTGGCTTTTATGATAAAACTTTGGCGCGCTACGAAAAAGAAAACTGGCATAAACCACAACTGATTGGCCTTGCACATCAATGCCAACATGTTCCAAGTTTACCGGTTGAATCGTGGGATGTACCATTAAATTACATAATCACACCACAGAAAATCTACCATTGGTAAGCAATTTATTTATATACTAATGGCAATCCCTCTCACCTATTGAGCACATAATCATGACACAAGATGAATTAAAAAAAGCAGCTGCTTGGGCTGCACTCGAATTTGTAAAAAAAGACACCATTGTGGGTGTTGGCACAGGCTCAACTGTAAACCATTTTATTGATGCATTAGGCTCAGTAAAAGACACCATACGCGGTGTGGTATCAAGTTCTGACGCTTCAACCGAAAAACTAAAAGCACTCGGTCTTGAAGTATTTGAACTCAATGATGTTGATGCCCTTGACGTGTACGTTGATGGCGCAGATGAAATAAATGCGCTGAACGAAATGATCAAAGGCGGTGGCGCAGCACTAACCCGCGAAAAAATAGTCGCAGCTGTAGCAAAACAATTTGTATGTATTGTTGATGAAACAAAAATAGTGGACACCTTGGGTGAATTTCCACTGCCGGTAGAAGTTATTCCAATGGCACGCAGTTATGTTGCTCGTGAATTGCTTAAACTAGGCGGCGATCCAGTTTATCGCCATGGCGTGGTAACAGATAATGGTAACGTTATTTTAGACGTACATAACTTGTCGATCAGCCAAGCAAAAGATTTAGAGCTGACAATTAACCAAATTGTTGGCGTAGTAACCAACGGCTTATTTGCCCACCGTGGCGCAGATAAAGTGATTATCGGTACCAAAAATGGGCCGCAAATTAGATAAATAGGATGAGGATATGAGTAAGGTATCGTTAGCAAAAGACAAAATTAAAATTCTTTTGCTTGAAGGTGTACATCAAAGCGCTGTAGAAACGCTAAAACGTAACGGCTACAGCAATATCGATTATGTAAAAACCTCATTGCCTGAGGACGAACTAATTGAGCGCATTAAAGATGTGCATTTTGTAGGCCTTCGTTCTCGTACTCATATTTCTGAAGCTGTACTTGAAGCGGCAGAAAAACTGGTTGCCGTTGGTTGTTTTTGTATCGGCACTAACCAAGTTGATTTAAGTGCCGCACGCAAGCGCGGTATTGCAGTATTCAACGCACCGTTTTCTAATACCCGCTCTGTTGCTGAGTTAGTACTTGGTGAAATTTTACTATTGTTCCGTGGTATTCCAGAGCGTAATGCCATTGCTCACCGTGGCGGCTGGTTAAAAACCGCCAATGGCTCATTTGAAGCCCGTGGTAAAACTCTAGGTATTATTGGTTATGGCCACATTGGTACGCAGCTAGGTATCATGGCTGAAAATATCGGTATGAACGTTGAGTTTTACGATATTGAAGACAAGCTAACCCTAGGTAATGCCACACAAGTACATAACCTAACGCAGCTACTGCAACGCGCTGATGTTATTAGCTTACACGTACCTGAAACACCGCAGACTAAAAACCTGATTGGTAGCGCGGAAATTTCAGTGATGAAGCAAGGTTCAATTTTGATCAACGCCTCACGCGGCACTGTAGTTGATATTGACGCCCTAGCAGAAGCACTTCGTGATAAAAAAATCAGCGGCGCTGCCATCGACGTATTCCCAGTTGAGCCAAAATCAAACGATGAAGAATTTGTATCGCCACTACGCGAATTCGACAACGTAATTTTAACACCACACATTGGTGGTTCAACTCAAGAAGCGCAAGAAAACATTGGTATTGAAGTAGCGGGTAAACTAGCAAAATACTCAGATAACGGCTCAACTATTACTGCTGTTAATTTCCCTGAAGTATCACTGCCAGAGCTTGCTAACCGTAGCCGTTTATTACACGTACACCACAACCGCCCAGGTGTGTTAACCCAAATTAACCAAGCGTTTGCCCAGCACGGCATCAACATCGCCGCGCAATACTTGCAAACAGACGAAGCGATTGGTTATGTAGTAATAGACGTAGATACCGACCACTCTGAAATAGCACTAAAAGAACTAAGTGCAGTAGAAGGCACGATCAGAGCACGTATTCTTCACTAATATCAGTCAGCGGTCAAAAAATAAAAGCCGTGCTTGTTAAATCAAGCACGGCTTTTATTTGGATGAAGAATACTACGTTTTTTCAACCTTAGCCGATGAAATATTGCCAGTTTTATTGTCTGTATTAAACAAGCTTCACTTAAGTTACATCTTACTGTATTTGCTTTAACGGCTCACTCTTAAGTATATATTTCAACAACTCTGTCAAAAACTTCTCTATTACTAAATGCCTCAATAGAGGCGTTAGCTAGGGTTTTCCTCTACCAAAACCTTATTGAGAAACGACGCAAGTACGCTGCGCATTTCGTCTACCCAAGGATGAAACAACCAAAAGGTGTGCGGTGTATCGGGTATGGTATACACTTGTTGATGGACGTTGTTTTTAATTAGCTGCGCTACAAAAGCATCTCTGCCAACATGAAAACGGTCATGGGAAGAGTTAATAAATAACGTTGCTGGAGTATGTTTACTTAAATATTCTACCGGCGAAACCGCATGCCAACGTTTTGGCTCTTGTGCATAACGCCCACCTAACCAAAGCGCTGCATAAGAAATCTTTCCAGGTTTATCTTCAAACATCCTAACCGCTGTTGAGGTTAAATCAGCCACGCCGTCAATGTTCACGATTGCTTGCACTGCTTCGTAAGGCGATTTTGTATCGTGATTGGTACTCATAGCCCCGAATAACGTGGCCATATGAGCACCAGAAGACGCCCCTAACACCGCGATTTTTTTGGTATCTATCATATATAATTTATGATGTTGTTTTAGCCACTTAATCGCATCGTTGATATCTGCCATTGCAGCTGGATAGAGCGCCGTTTTAGAGGTTCTATATTCGACACTTACCGCCACAAAACCTTGGCCAGCTAACCAGCGTGCCGTTGGCGTTTGATGAGACTTGTTACCAGTCCTCCATCCGCCGCCATGGATCATTACGACCAACGGTTTCGCCTGCTCTGCTTTATTAGGATAAAATAAGTCAAGGTGCAGCGTTGAGCCATCCACCGTTTTGTAAGCTAAGTTGTAATGTTCGCTGATGGACTGTGCTGTTTGCTCGATATTTTCCGGTTTGTTGATCGGACTAATAAAAGGAAACTGTTTCTTGTTTTTTCGATACTCACTTTCAATGGTGTACTCAGCCATTTCACCACTGAGTGAATTGACCACCTCACGCGTAAATACCAGCTGTATTGCTTGTTGAATACGTGGAGATTGATACCATTCACCCAAGATATTTTCCCAAGTAAAAGATGCTGCTTTACTGTCATTTAGCTGTCTTCTATTCGTTGTTACAAACGCCCCCGGACCGGAAGAATTGTACTCAAAAAAGCGAGCATCTTCTGCTCGAAACACCTTTTTACCGCCGGTTCTGGCCGTCCCCCCCATTGGGTGCCACGCTTGTTGTTGAATATGCGCTCCCATCCAAGTATCTATAAATACTGTTTGTCCTATTGCATTAGGATCTGCATACCTTCCATCAGGGAAAGTAGTAGTTGGATGCCAAGGTCTTCCTAACCCCATACTATTGTCTTGCACTCCTTCCTCTGCGCTAAGTGCACAATCAATAAAAACCAGACCAAATGCTTGCTCAATATTAGTACTTGGTGCAGTAATAAAACCTATGGGTAACTGTTTGTTAGGTCTATTGCGGGTCACTATGTTCGACTTATAAAAAACGGCGGCTCCGCCCCCAAAAATAAAGTCAACATGACCACTTATAGTATTATTGAGAAATAAAGATCTCCCTGCTTTCGTGTAAAGAGTATCTTGATATCCACTGATTTTTACATGATTAAACAATGCTTTATCACTACCATAGTCGGTCAATACGGCCACGGCTTGTAAACCTGATACGCGTTTCGGATCATCTTTACTCATTGCATCGTAATATGGAAAATCAAAGCTATTTTCAATATGCAAGTTTTCAACACTAAAATTAGGCGATTTAATAGTTAACGTGGCTGAATTTGATGTTCCTAGATTACCACCATTTTCTGTTACTTTGCCTGAATAATCATCAAAATATAATCGAGTAGTATCAGCCCCTACACCTGATAACGTAATAAAAGGTTTGTTAATAACGAGTTTTTCATAATAGTCACCTGGGGCTATTTTAATGATATAGGGCTGAGATAAATTATTAGGTGCTTGCTCAATAGCTTGTGCAATGGTGGCAAAAGCGTGTTCATTGTTTTTATCAACAATTGCATCAACTCGTGGTGATACGAGTTCATTCGCAGATAAGCTTTGACACGTAAGTCCAAAGAAAAATAATAAGCCCAGAAAAGTACCGTTTACTGTTTTTAACCGACCATGTAACTGCATGTGAAGTTTTCCTTACATAGTAAAAATAGCATGTTTAAAGTAGGCCTGTGGCGAGTAAGTAAGATCATTGTTTACTAACTATATTTGGCTGCCAGCCACGCATCACGTTTTTAATGGTGTAGTCTTGCGCTTCGACTTGACTCAGTTGATGCGCCCAAGCCACTCGCTTACTACTATTGGCCCCCTGCCCTGAGTTATTAAACTCAGCATAAAAAACGGTTTCTTTTTTACTAACATCCCCCCAATTTTGCCAACCTTCAGGAGCAATATGCTGACCTAAATCAGAGTTAATGAACACAGTTTTAGCGTGGTGTCTCCAAGGACGGCCAAGATAAACTTTATCAACAGCAGCACTGGCAGTTAGCTTTACACGATTAAACACAAATCCAAATGCCTGATTTTTAGGGGTAGAAGCCGCTGTAATATAAGAGTTACTGAGTGACTTAACTTCACAGTCTTCGAACATTGCTGTGCCTTCACCAAAAATAAAGTCTGTGGTGCCTTCGATATAACAATCTTTGAAATACGAGCGAAACCCTTCGCCAGCTAGGTACAAGGAATCTTGATGGCCTTTGATAGCTACGTTATTTATGCTTACTCGATCAGCCTCGATATGCAAAGCAACAGCCTGCCCAACCGAGCCTGCACTATTAATAATAGTCAAATTTTGGGCGCTAAAGTCATTCCCTCGCACCATTAATGTATATGTGTGAAAGGTACTATTTCGACCTAAATTTATCTTATTAAAATGGTCGCCATAGGTAATAATTGTATTTTCTTTACTTTCACCTATTAGTTTTATTCGTGTATTCCATGAGTAAACTTCTACCTTTTCTGCATAAACGCCATTTTTAACGAAAATACTTATGTGATGCCAAGGGTAAGTTTTACTTGCATTGATTGCTGCCTGAATGGAAGTAAAATCGCCCGTACCATCTTTGGAGACTACCATGTTTGTGGCGTACTCTTGAGCCACTACCGCTCGCGTCCCAAATAATACAAGCAGCAATGTAATTAAAAGCACTAAAGGACTTGTTCTTTTGTTTAGTGTAATCACTGTCGTAACCACCCTTTTATTATTGATATCACAATCGCTCTCATCTTATGGGGACAATGACTGAACACCTGTAGCCATAACTTCTACATAGCAGTCACAGTTTGCAACATAGCTGATTTTCTGTGAGCGAAGTTAGCATGTAGCGCAATTCCAACTAATTGGACTGGTATTTATCCAAAAAATCTTCTTCAATACTTATTTCTAACAAACTATGCTACCGGTGGCAAATTTATTTAAATATCATTCCCTAAAAAAATCAGCGTGTTATTTTTTACAAAAGTAAAGCTCGCAGATCTAAAGATACATTATATTAACAAACCACTTGACCCAAACTACCACCGGTGGCAACCTAATTAAAATAAATTTTATTAGTGGTAACTTATGTAAACAAATTAACAGCATCTCTACTTTTTATTTAACGCGCTACTTTATCAAATAGTGCGCAATTTAATCTTTCTTTGTTCCAAGGGAGCAATAATGAAACTCACACACACATTTATAAAAAGCTTAATTGCTACTAACGTGCTTGCCGCCCTTACCGTAAGTTCATTCTTTAGTAACGCTCAAGAATCTCAACCAGCAGCATCTGAGGATGTTGAGGTCATTGAAGTAAAAGGCTTTCGTGGTTCTTTAATTAAAGCCTTAGAAGCCAAACGAGATGCAGCTAATACTCGTGAGTCAATTATGGCTGAAGATATTGGTAAGTTTCCAGACTTGAATGTGGCAGAAGCCATTCAGCGAGTTCCTGGAGTGGCAATATCGCGCGAAGGTGGTGAAGGTCGCAATATTGTTCTACGAGGTTTTAGCCCGGGTTTTACCCGAACTACGCTTAACGGTATGGAAGTACCCGCAGGAAGTGATGGTCTCGATTCTGGCGGCGTAACTGTTAACAATAGTCGAGCCTTTGACTTCCATGTATTTGCATCAGAGCTTTTCAACCGTATAGATATTCAAAAAACGCAAACAGCCTCGATTGAAGAAGGTGGTATTGCTGGTACAGTCGATATGTACTCTGCACGCCCTTTTTATAACCCCGGCTTCAATTCGACCCTGTCACTTAAAGGTGGCTATAATGATTTAACCAGTGAAGTTGACCCTAGGTTTGCTTTCTTAGCCAGTAATACATTTGCTGATAATACCTTTGGTACACTTTTTTCGGTTGCAGTATCAGATAGAAGTGTACGTCAAGAAGGCTTTGGCAGCATGCGCTGGGAGCCAACAAATCGAATTGGTAATGGCACATGGGGTGACACTTCTGGGCTGACGACCATCAACGGAACGCCTAGTAATTACTGTGGTGCTGAAGAAGCTATATCCTGTTTATGGGTACCTCGGTTACCGCGGGCTGATTTTTCGGGAATGAGCAAAAACGTATTGGGGTTACCGGTTCTTTGCAATATAAGCCTAATGACGACATGTTATTCACATTGGATATATTGCATTCTGAGTTAGAAAATGATCGCAGAAACTACAACTCTATGGAGTGGCTAGTTAATCGTGGTGCTCCGGGTGATTTCCAAGGTCAAAGCCCCGTTTCGTTTACGGTCGATGAGTCGGGTAAAGTCCTTGTTGCTGGCAGTTTTGAAAATGTCACCTCATGGTACGAAAGCCGATACCAGGTGTCCGATTCGATATTTGACCAGTATGTATTATCTGGCGATATTCAACTTAATGATCGCTGGTCGCTTGACCTTATGGCTGGTATGGCTAAAAACGACGCTGACAGAGAGGAAATTCGTTATTACTACCGGAGTTTTTCAAGTTAGTTGTCGCCTCAAGTTAAATTTTATGCCGCCCGCATTTCTTCTTTTTTCTCAGGATTTAAATTTACTTCCTTAATTATTGACCAATCGCGTGATTTTCCTGACCAACGACCAGGGTTATTCAATCTAGCCGCATCGTTTACCTGCTGGCGCTTGGCTAATATTTCTTTATCTAAACCTAAGTGACGCTGATTTGGCGTGACAAATTTTATACCGCTGTGCAAATGCTCGTTATTGTACCAATCTACAAACCCTGCCACCCATTTTCTTGCTGTGCTTATTTCTGCAAATGGCTTTTCTGGGTAGTCTGAGCGATATTTTAACGTTTTAAATAATGACTCCGAATAGGGATTATCATTACTCACTGACGGGCGACTAAACGACGGTACAATGCCTAATTCTTGCAAGGTAGCCAATAATGTAGCGCCTTTCATTGGGCTGCCATTATCCGAATGTAACGTGACTTGCTCTGGCTTTATTTGCTCTCGACTGCAAATATCCGTCATCAAATCAGCCGCTAGCGCACTTAACTGTGTATCGTGAACCTGCCATCCCACAATTTTTCGACTAAAAATATCCATCACTAAATACAAGTATAAAAATTCGCCCTTAACCGTTGTTGGCAAATATGTAATATCCCATGTGTAAATTTCGTTCACACTGGTTGCTGTGAGTGCTTTTGGTTTTTTTACCTGCCTGTTTGGCTTCACTTTTTCTCTATGCGTTAATAGGTGGTGACGTTTCATAACCCGATAAAACGAACTCTCGGATGCTATCCATACCCCTTTATCAAGCAACTTGGGCACTATTTTGCTCGGCGGTAAATGCCCATACTCAGCTGAATTGACTGTTTTGATAATACGCTGTCGCTCTAACTCAGTGAGTTGATTGGGCGGCCGCTTTGCCGTACAAGTTCGCTTGTCTACCATCTTATCTTCGGCCATCCAGCGCTGAACCGTTCTTGCCGTTAGCCCAAGTAATTCGCACACTGGCTTCTGCCTTGCCCCTGAATCCTGCGCTTCTGTAATGAGCTTTATCAATTCATGTCGCTCAGTCGACGTCGTTAATCGTCCTCGTTGAAACCCCAAATGGCATCCGCTTTTTTTTTGAGAACAAGTAATGCCGCTGTTTCAGCTAAGGCTTTATCTTTACGATTAAGCTCTTTTTGCAGCTGTTTTATTTCTTGCTTTAACTGTTTACTGTCTGATTTAGCTAG
>NZ_JACJFK010000031.1:0-38393 GCF_014164535.1 Pseudoalteromonas sp. SG41-2
GTACACCGTGTACTTAAGCTACTAGCGGTAAATTGTAAGCGGCAATCCATTGAAAAAAATAATGACATGTGCCGTTTTAAAATAGGAAGTCACACGATCTGTGTTCCTTAAGAACTAAGCTATGAATTATATTTAGGAACAAAAAAAGGCGCATAAATGCACCTTTTTGTAGGCACAGAGATATTTACTTCTTCACAAACTTGGTCAAAATAACAATGCGCTGACCGTCAACACGTCCTTCAATATGTTCAGGGTTGCTGGTTAAGCCGATATTACGCACAGCAGTACCACGTTTAGCCGTTAAGCTACTGCCCTTAACATCTAAATCTTTAATAAGAGTGACTGTATCGCCGGCTTGCAGTACCACGCCGTTGCTATCAACATGTTTAATATCATCATTTTCAGCAAGTACTTTTTTAGCCCATGCTAACGTATCTTCTTCAAGATAGATCATGTCTAGTGCATCTTGTGCCCAGCCATTATCAGCAGCTAAACGGGTTAGCATACGGTACGCCACCACTTGTACCGCAGGTGTTTGGCTCCACATGCTATCGTTTAAACAATGCCAATGAGTAGGGGTAATATCAGTGGTGCCTTCAACTTGGTCTTTACACGTTTGGCAAGTATAAATACATTTATCTGAATGAGCTTCAGTGACAGGTGGCACTTCGTATACAGAAAGGTTTTCAGTTGCAGTACATAGCTCACATTGGTTATTACTGCGTTCAACTAAGGCTTGTTCAATGCTCATATCAAGGCTCTTTTGGGGGTTAACAGAAAAGTAAGCCCTTATTATACTCAATCATCAGTCAAATTAGAACTTATCCATTATTTTAGTGTGGGTATAGTGAAAACTTTGACTTTACAGATGGTTTGCAGACATTCAATAAAAGGAGCATTATTACTTACAAGTTTAGGCAAGGCGCAAAAACCTTACTATACTGAGTACATAAAATAACAACAATTTAGCTGGCAAGAGTCACTATAGTTATTAGCAGGAAATAATATGCTTAATACGCAGATAACCGCCGAGGTGCCAAAACTTGTTACACAATACATTGCCAGGCAGCCTATTTTTGATGCTGAAACAGGCATTTATGCATACGAATTACTGTATCGAGATTCGATAAATAACGCATTCCCTATTGGCACAACAGATGGTCAGGCTACTGGGCGGCTGTTTTTTAACGCTTTAATGCTTATTGGTATAAATAAACTTACTGCGAACCAACGCGCTTTTATAAACCTTTCTTCAGATGCCCTACTAGATGATTTCCCTAAATTATTGCAACCCGATAGCGCAGTAATAGAAATTGTTGAACGAGCCGACAACATTGATAAAGTGACCAGTCGAGTTACGGCTCTAAAAAAAGATGGCTATACTTTTGCTCTCGATGATTATGATGGAGATGAAAAATGGGAGCCATTATTACATTTAGTTGATTATATAAAGCTTGAAGTTGAAGAGCCCATCATTAAAACCAATATGCTGTTAAAAAAGCTTAAACGCCGTTTTCCTGATGTAAAAATCATAGTTGAACGAATTGAAACGCACGAACAATTTATGTTGCTAAAAAGTGCCGGCTGCGATTACTTTCAAGGCTTCTTTTTCGCGCGTCCAGAAATGCTCAGCTACCATAATGTTGAGCCATCTAAATTTGCTGTTTTTGATTTGCTGCGCTGTACGTCGCGCCCAGATCTCGATTTTGATGAAGTCCACCAGCGGGTAGCTAAAGACGTCGGTTTAACTGCTCGTATTCTTAAATTAGTGAATGCACGCTCTGGTAACCAAAATTTAGTGATCACCTCTATTTCACAAGCGGTTATTTATTTAGGTGAAGATGCAATTCGTCAATTTGTAAGAGTGTTGGCCCTTAGTGAACTAGGGGTTGATAAACCTAGTGAACTAACTAAGTTGGGGTTAACTCGTGCGCATTTCATGCAGTTAATGCTAGAGCCTGGCGGTAAGGAAATGTCTCAGCGTGGTTACTTAGTTGGCTTGATGTCAGTGCTCGATGCTATTTTAAATATGGAACTGGATGTTATCGCAAAAGAGTTTTGTTTAGGCGATGATTTATCGAGTGCACTGCTTAACTTTAACGGTATGTTAGGTGCTACTTTGCAGTTAGCTCGCGCGGTAGAGGAAGATAATTGGCCATTAGCAGTTAAATTGTTAGAAACCATTCGGCCAGCTTCTCCCATCGATGTTATTTATAATGCCATGCTCGTAGCACGGCAATACGGCGATGAGGTTTTAGCCTCAATTATTGAAGATACTTAATACCTTGAGTATGATGCGCCATTATCAATATACTTTAAAAGACGACTATGCGTTTATTACTGCCGATCACGACTATTTTAATTGCTCTGGCGTTGTTATTACCTGGCGTTACTCAGCCTGTGCTAACCCTTGAGGGGAAAATTGATAAATCAAAGCTCGCCAAAACAGGCATTGCTATGATTGCTGATGAAGGTGACCGTCATACCCGCAATATGTTAATGATGGCGTCGAGCATGTTGGGCCTTGATAAACTCGAAGGTGAAATTAGTGCTTATAAAAAAACACGGAGCATTTGGGGCACGGTTAACGAACTTGCCAATAATAAAAATTACCTAGTCGCAGCATTGGTAGCATTGTTTTCAATTGTGGTGCCAGCTTTAAAACTGTTGATGCAATTAGTTTATTGTTTAATACCGATGAACAAATTAAAGCATATACTCGGTCAAGTTATACAAGGCTTGAGTAAATGGAGCATGGTAGATGTTTTTGTCATTGCTTTGATTGTGGCTTACCTTGCTGGTAACGCCGATGGCCAGATGGGGGAATTGATCAACATGCATGCCGAATTTGGTACAGGTTTTTGGTACTTTACCGGTTATTGCTTATTTGCCATCGCCGCCAGCAGCTTAATTAAAGTTACGCCAAAAAATAGCTAAACGTTTGTGTTAACTAAATAGTTATCATAAACTTCGCTAGAACCTAGAACCTAGAACCTAGAACCTAGAACCTAGAACCTAGAACCTAATTTATAAAAGGCACTTTTTTGCAACGCATTTATATTAGTTTATTCACAGTCGTTTTATTGCTCACTTTAGTGGGTCAAGCGGTTGCGTCTGTAACTATGAGTTGTGATATGCCACACATGAGTCAACCGCATGCAACTATGGCTGATAGTAGTGATATGCATCACGACATGTCTGCGGGTATGATGAACATGGATTGTTGTGACGATGACGCAAGCGCTAATCAAGAGTGTGGTTGTCCAATGAGCGCCTGCAGTACCCACTCAATGTTAAACATGAGTGTGTTAGTTACCGTTATACTGACGACGTCTGAAAAAGTACAACTTTATATCCCGCAAAATCAACATCGTATAGCCAGTTCACTGTATCGCCCCCCTATGCCTGCTTAATTGCAGGATAGGTGCGTCTAAAATTTACCTAAATCACCTTTTCTGCCCCCTAAATTTAGTTGTCTTTTAATTTTAGTGGAGTAAGTGATGAATCACTTCGCAGTATTTAAAGTCAGTTTTTTAGCGCTTATGCTAACAACTGCAATTCCAGCACACAGTAATGAATTAAGCCTTGATGAAGCGCTCAGCTATGCACTTGATAATGAGCCATGGCTAACCGCCAGCAAATATCAACAAGCTGCTATACAAGCACAAAGTTTAGCGGCAGGCACACTGCCGGATCCAGTATTAACGGTGGGCTTAATGAATTTACCTACCGACGGTTTTGCTTTTGACCAAGAAGGCATGACCCAATTAAAAGTTGGCGTGAGCCAAATGTTTAGCCGTGGCGATAGCTTAGCGCTTAAGCAGCATGCGTTAGCGCAGTCAGCGCAGCAATATCCTTGGCTACGAGCCGACAGACTCGCTCAAGTAAAAACCATTGTTATTGAATCTTGGCTCAATGCGTATCGTGCCCAGCAAAGTATTGCGTTAATTGAGCAAGATAAAGCATTGTTCTCGCAACTTATTGATATTACTGAATCGAGTTATGCCAGCTCAGTAGGTAACACCCGCCAACAAGATATTATTCGAGCGCAGCTAGAGTTAACCCGCCTTGAAGATAAATTAATGATGTTAGAGCTGCAGTTCGAAAGCGCGAAAAAGCGTTTATCGCAATGGTTACCAATCAACATGTTAACTCAGCCTGTCAGCGCAAAACGTCATGATATAGCGCCTTTAGTTGATTTTTCACAACTTGAATTTGCACAGTTGATGCCATTATTAATGGCGCATCCAGCGATTGTCGCGCTTGATAAAACAGTAGCGGCTAAACAAACAGAAGTTGAGGTGGCAAAACAAGGCTATAAACCGCAGTTTGGGGTAAATATGGGCTATGGTTATCGCGATGATACGCCAATGGGGGATTCCCGAGCGGATCTGTTTTCAGTTGGTGTGAGTGTTGATTTACCACTATTTACTGATAACCGCCAAGACCAACAAGTTAATGCGGCGATAGCTATGGCTGAGGCGGTGAAAACTCAAAAACTAATTGCATTACAAAAGCTAAAAGGGATGTATTTTAAAGAGTTTAGTCAGTTGCCCCAATTAGCAAAGCGTGATGCACTTTATCAAACTAAATTATTGCCACAAATGGCAGAGCAAGCACAAGCTACATTAAATGCTTATACCCGTGATGATGGTGACTTTTCAGAAGTAATGCGCGCCCGAATTAGCGAACTGAATGCCAAAATTGATGCGTTAAACATAGAGATTGATCAACAAATTATTATTGCTCGCCTGAATTATTACGCTAGTAGCAAAGATGCTGCTGTGATGGTTGAGCAATTAGCAGGAGAGCACCGTGAACACTAATTTAAAATTGCTTATCGCAGTACTTATAGGTGCAGGAATATCTGCTAGTGGCTTGTATTTTTTCGGTAATAGTACAGAGCCTGAGGTGATCAGCGCAGAGAAAAAACCATTATATTGGGTTGCGCCTATGGATAGTAATTATCGCCGTGATGCACCAGGGCTTTCACCAATGGGGATGGACTTAGTACCTGTGTATAGTGAAGGAGCTGACAACAATCAAGATGGTCCCAGTGCTGTGACAATTTCCCCTGCTGTTATTAATAATTTAGGGGTTAGAACGGCTAAAGTACAGCTCAAGGCACTGCAAAGTGAAGTAAAAACGGTGGGCTACGTACAATACAATCAAGATCAGTTAGTGCATATTCACCCGCGTGTAGAAGGCTGGATAGAAACGCTGTACGTTAAAGCCGCTGGCGATCAGGTAAAACAAGGGGAACCGCTGTATACCTTATACTCTCCGCAACTGGTAAATGCTCAAGAAGAATTTGTACTGGCTGTTGATCGTAATAACACCGTGCTTATTCGTGCAGCCAAAGCGCGCTTAAAAGCACTGAATGTGTCGGATGGTTTTGTCGAGCGCCTACAAGTTAATAAAAAGGTGATGCAAAATATTACCTTCTATGCTCGCCAAAGTGGTGTGGTTGATGAACTTAATGTGCGCGAAGGTTTTTATGTCAAGCCAGGCACCTCAATGATGAGTATTGCTCAACTTGATGAAGTTTGGGTAGAAGCCGAGGTATTCGAGCGGCAAGCGCAGCTTATTGAAGTCGGTTTACCGGTGACTATGACTCTAGATTATATTGCCGGACAAAGCTGGCGCGGTAAGGTCGATTATATTTACCCAACATTGGATGCCAAAAACCGTACTTTGCGGGTGCGTTTACGCTTTAATAATCAAGATCACCAACTAAAACCGAATATGTTTGCGCAAGTAAGCATCCATGCTAAAGCTGCTGAGCAACAACTTATAGTACCTAAAGAAGCGGTGATCCGCACCGGTTCCCAAGACCGTGTTGTTATCGCTTTAGGCGAAGGACGCTTTAAATCGGTGGCAGTCGAACTGGGCCGCAGTGATAGCCATAACGCCGTTATTTTAGCGGGCGTTAAAGCCGATGATGAAGTGGTGACGTCAGCGCAATTCTTGTTAGATTCAGAATCCAGCAAAAGCTCTGATTTTAAGCGCATGCAAACACCAGAAGCTACCACTAGTGTGTGGGGCAAAGGAGTCGTTAATAGTGTAATGGCAGATCGCCGTATGGTGAATATCAGCCATGACCCTATTGAAGAGCTCGATTGGCCTAGTATGAAAATGGACTTTACGGTTGCCGATAGCGTTGATTTTCAAGCGCTGCAAGCTGGGCAAACACTGCATTTTGAGTTGACTAAAAAAGCCGATAGCAGTTATATGATTAGCGGCATTCATATTATGGATTCCACCCATATGATGAGCGAAGCGCAAAATATGGCGACCGTAACCGGTACTATCAACAGCATTAATAAAGCCCAGCGCACTGCCAATATTAGCCGTGGTGCAATTGAGAAATGGCACCGAGATCCGGCCACTATGGACTTTATGTTTGCTGAACATATTGATTTAAGTAGCCTTGAGCCGAAGCAACAGCTGACATTTACTTTTAGTGTGCAAGATGGTGAGTTCGTGATCCAGCGTATCGATACTGAATCAAGCATGCGAACTAGTGACAATAGCGCCATGTCATCGCATGACGGACATTAGGAGGCTTTATGATAGCAGCAGTTATTCGTTGGTCCGTTACCAATCGCTTTTTTGTATTATTGCTAACAGCAATACTCATTGGCAGTGGTTTATTTGCGGTAAAAAATACCCCAGTTGATGCCTTACCTGATTTATCCGATGTGCAGGTGATTGTAAAAACCTCATACCCAGGGCAAGCGCCACAGGTGGTGCAAGATCAGGTTACTTTCCCACTTACCACCGCGATGCTCTCAGTACCCGGGGCGCAAACAGTACGTGGTTTTTCATTTTTTGGTGATTCCTACGTATATGTCATCTTTGATGAAAACACCGATCTTTACTGGGCTAGAAGTCGAGTGCAAGAGTATTTAAGTCAAGTAGCAAGCCGCTTGCCCGACAGCGCAACCGCAGAGCTGGGCCCAGATGCTACCGGTGTAGGTTGGATTTATTTATACGCGCTGGTGGATAAAACCAATCAGCACGACATTAGCCAGTTACGCAGCTTGCAAGATTGGTTTTTAAAGTTTGAATTGCAAACCGTACCAGGGGTGTCAGAAGTGGCCTCAGTGGGCGGTATGGTGAAGCAATATCAAGTCAATGTAGAGCCAGATAAACTGCGTGCTTATGGTATACCACTGAGTTTAATTCAAACCGCAATTAAGCAAGGTAACCAAGAAATGGGCGCTTCGGTGGTGGAAATGGCCGAAGCCGAATACATGGTAACCAGCACCGGTTATATAAAAAGCGTCGCTGATTTAGAGGCAATTCCACTTGGGGTGAATGCCAACGGCACACCGCTGCAATTACGCGATGTAGCCGATATTCGCCTTGGGCCACAAATGCGCCGTGGCATTGCTGAGCTAAACGGCGAGGGCGAAGTAGCTGGTGGCGTAGTGGTGATGCGCTATGGCGAAAACGCACAAAAAACCATAGAGCTGGTGAAAGCAAAACTTGAATCACTCAGCAAAGGCTTACCCGATGGGGTAGAAATTGTGCCTGTGTATGACCGCTCTAATCTGATCAAAAATGCAGTGGATAACCTCACCAGCAAACTATTTGAAGAGCTAGTGGTAGTGGCGCTTATCTGCATCGTATTTTTGTTCCATGTACGCTCGTCCTTGGTGGCAATTATCACTTTACCGCTGGGAATATTAACGGCATTTATCATCATGTATTGGCAAGGCATAAACGCCAATATAATGTCGCTCGGTGGTATTGCTATCGCCATTGGCGCGATGACCGACGGCGCGATTGTAATGATCGAAAACATGCATAAACACATGGAAAAAATGCCACTAACCGATGAAAACCGCTGGCAAGTTGTCACCGATGCTGCTAATGAAGTCGGTCCAGCGCTGTTTTTTAGCTTAATGATTATTACCGTGAGCTTTATGCCAGTGTTTATTTTAGAAGCCCAAGAAGGCCGGATGTTTGCTCCGTTAGCGTACACTAAAACCTATGCCATGGCCGCATCTGCGGGCTTGGCAATCACTTTAGTACCGGTATTAATGGGTTACTTTATACGCGGCAAAGTTATTTCTGAGCAAAACAACCCAGTAAACCGCTTGCTAGTGAATGCTTACAAGCCGCTGCTGAACACGGTTTTGCGGTTCCCTAAAATGACTTTAGTACTGGCTGTGGTGGTCGCTGTTATTGGCTTTTATCCGGTCAATAAAATTGGCAGTGAGTTTATTCCACCGCTGGATGAAGGCGATTTAATGTATATGCCGACGACTTATCCTGGTTTATCTATTGGGAAAGCGCGCGAGATTTTACAACAAACCGATAAGCTCATCGCCACAGTGCCAGAGGTGTTAACCGTGTTTGGTAAAGTCGGCCGGGCAGAAACAGCAACCGATCCTGCGCCACTGACCATGATTGAAACCTTTATTCAGCTTAAGCCAAAAGATCAATGGCGTGAAGGCATGACCTTAGACAAGTTGAAAAAAGAACTCGACGGCTTAGTGAAGTTTCCAGGCCTGACTAATGCATGGGTGATGCCGATCAAAACTCGTATTGATATGCTGGCAACTGGGATTAAAACCCCTGTGGGCATTAAAGTTGCGGGACCAAATTTGAGCGAGATTCAAAAAATTGGCCAGCAGATTGAAGTGTTACTTAAAGATGTACCCGGCACGGCTTCCGTTTACTCTGAGCGAGTAGCGGGTGGGCGTTATATCAAGGTCGATATCAACCGTGAAAAAGCCGCCCGTTACAGCTTAAATATTGCCGATGTGCAGCAAGTGGTTGCCACCGCAATTGGCGGCATGAATGTAACCGAAACGGTCGAAGGGCAAGAGCGTTACCCGGTAAACTTACGCTATCCGCAGGATTACCGAGATTCGCCCGAAGAACTGATGCTATTGCCAATAGTCACCCCTGCAGGGCAACGCATTGCTCTTGCCGATGTGGCTGACGTATTTATTGAAGATGGTCCGCCGGGCATAAAAAGCGAAAATGCCCGCTTAAACGGCTGGAGCTTTATTGATATTGATGGCATTGATATTGGTAGTTATGTCGACAATGCGCGCAAAGTGCTTGACGAAAAACTAGTGCTACCAGCAGGTTATTCAATAACCTGGGCAGGGCAATATGAATACATGGAGCGCGCCAAAGAAAAGCTCGCCTATGTATTACCACTGACCTTAGCGATTATAATTGTGTTGTTGTACCTCAACTTTAGAAGCTCTGTAGAAGTGGCAATTATAATAGCAACCTTACCGCTGGCGATGATCGGAGGCATCTGGTTAATGTACTTAGAGGGCTTTAACTTCTCAGTCGCCGTGGGGGTGGGCTTTATTGCCCTTGCTGGGGTCGCGGTGGAAATTGGCGTGATTATGCTGGTGTACTTAAATCAAGCCTACCAAGAAAAGTGTGCTCAAGCCAAGCTAGCAGGTACAACGCTTAGTTTTGCGGAGCTTAAACAAGCCATAGTCGAAGGCGCAGGCCTGCGAGTACGCCCAGTGATGATGACAGTCGCCACTATTATAATCGGTTTGCTCCCCGTACTTTACGGCACAGGCACCGGCAGTGAAGTAATGAGCCGCATAGCCGCACCTATGGTTGGCGGCATGTTCAGCGCCATTGTATTAACATTGTTGGTACTGCCAGCCGTATATTTGTTATGGCGTAAGCGGGGCATTAACGGGTAAGTTAAATTAAACACACCTAGATTTTTAAACTTTGTTTGACCATAGTCGCAGAGCCTCGTAAAACGGGTACTGCGACGATTCAATGTTGATATACTTTTGAAAGTAATCGATAGGTAATGTGTAGATTTGCTTGTTTAAAAATCAAATCTAACGCCAGCTTGTAATTGAGACATGTCTTTGCCGGAGCTAGTAGTAGGTTTGCGTTGTTCATCGTTACTTAAGTCTTCGTATGCTACCCAAGCCCTTAAAGCTTTACTCAAATAACGTATATATTCGATTTTAACGGAATCTACATCACCTGATATATCACAACTGTCTATAGCATAACGAGTATGGATTTTATTTTTACCGAATTGGTAACTGGCATATAAACCACTACTTGTTCTATCTTCAGAGCTACATGCGTTAATTGCATTTTTACTACCCTCTACATCAGCATCTTTCAATCGAACCGTTCCAGTACTACTTCCCCCATAAATATCGTAGGTGTTGGTTGCTTTATGTACAAAAGCTGACAATGTCACAGCATCATTAACATCCCACCAACCACGCAACCCATAAAGGTTACCTTTATTATCGCCTTGGTTATCTTTAGACCAAGCCGCTTGCACTTTATAAGGTCCAGACTTATATTCTCCACCTAATTGCATTTGATCAACAGAGCTTCCATCTTGTCCTTTAAATTGTAATCCAGCACCAAAGTTCCAATTACCTTGTTTATAAAAATACTGTAGTAAATCATCGTCTCGTACATTACCTTGTCGAATAGTATCTATACCATCTGAAAAATAAGCGCTTCTAACATAGGTATTCCATAATAAAGTTTGAGACCCGAAATAAACTTCACCAAAATCACCTTTCAAACCAACGTAGGCTTGACGAAGAGTCGGGCCATTATTTTGAGTTAAATCAACAGCATTCTCTTCTCTCAGGCCATATTCAACTCTCGTGACTGCTGTTAAATTGTCATCTATTTTGATACTCGCTTTAGCACCTATACGACTCAAAAAGTCGCGGCCATTAGCCCCATCATCAGATGTACCTGCGTCAATATTATCTACACCTAAACGTATAGAAGCATAAAAATCTATATCCTTGATACTTGACTCAGCTGCTTTTACATTACTAGTAATCGTAAGAAAAGACGTTAGAATAACCCCTACAAAAAGTGGACTAAGTTCTGATTTCATATAAACCTCTAATTATTTTTGTTACTAAATTTGTTTTTTTTATTCAGTTGCTTATTAAAATTTAATTTTTAAGCATTCAAAATTAAGTTTATTTTACTGATAATCTAAAGGTTCACTTCACAGTCTAAACTTACTCACTTCATTGTTAATCTGTCTTCCTAAGTCATGTAATTTTTGAGCTTGTTCAGCAGCTAATTGGCTTGCTTCAAACATTTCATCACCGACCCCTCGGATTGTCTCAGTATTGCGACTGATTTCTAAGGTGACAGCTGATTGCTCTTCAGCGGCGGTGGCAATTTGTGCTGCCATGTCATTTATCACACTAACCGATTCTAATATTTTACCGAGACTTTGATTCGCTTTTTGAGCATCTTCAACACTTTGGTTGGCCATTCCTTTACCTTTATCAGTCGCATCTACCGCTTTTAGTGCTGCGCTTTGTAGTGACTCAATCATGCCTTGGATTTCTTGAGTCGAAGTATAAGTTCGTTGTGATAAAACCCTTACTTCATCGGCAACTACAGCAAAGCCACGCCCTTGCTCCCCAGCTCTTGCTGCTTCAATTGCTGCATTTAATGCCAGTAAATTTGTTTGCTCTGAAATACCGCTGATAGTAGATAAAATTGATGTTATTTCTTGCGCGTGTTTATTCAAATCACGAATAATTTCGCTCGCTTTTTCGACCTCATCAGCTAGGATTTTTGTAGATTTTTGACTTTGCTCAACGCCAAAACGGCCTTGCTCTGTAACGCTTACGCAGTTTTGTGATGATTGTGCCGTTTGTTCTGCATTAGCAGCGATTTCTTTTGTTGCCGCAGCCATTTCAGTTACCGCAGTTGCAACCATATGAATTTCACTTTGATGACGCTGTAATCTATCGTTTTGCTTATTTGTTGCTGTAGATACATCACCAGCTTCACTTAGCAATATTGTTGATGCGTCACTCAGTCGACTTATAATGCCATGTAATTGTTCAACAAAACGGTTAAAGCTCGATGCAAGTTGGCCTATTTCATCGCCACTATTCACTTCTAACCTAACTGTCAAATCGCCATTACCATTAGCAATAGCATCTAAATTTTGAGTGATAGAACTTAAGTTTTTGAGCATGATTTTTAACAAAAATGAGATGATAAACAGTACAAATATTAACATTGCAGTGCTGATGATCACTTGAGTAATAAGCTGGCTTCGTACAGGTGCAAATAAAGTATCTTTGTCCATTACTAAAATAATTGACCAGCTGGAGTTAGGAATAGCCTGTGCAAAAATAAGTCTCTCGCGATTATCTAAGGTCATTTCTTCTAAAGTATGCTTAGTCACTAGCTTTTCTAACAACTGACCCGTAAAGCTTTTATCGAGATCTGATGCTTTAGTACTTTGTTTTTTTGTATCAGGATGAGCAACAACTTGATCGCTTTTGTCAACAATGATGGCATATCCATCGCCAGGTACATCGAGAGCATTTATATATTTAGTTAATTGAGCTAAAGTTAAATTAGCGCCAACTGCACCAACTATCTCACCTTCCTTTCTCACTGGCTCTGAAAGAGTAACCACATATTCTTGGGTGCTTGCAGAAACAAAAGGAGCAGCTAAAAAACTACCATTTTCTTCTAATGCACCTTTGTACCAACTCCGTACTCTGGGATCATAATTTGGTGGATTAAGGTTAGGGTCGTTACGGTACATTTCTCCTTGTTCATTACCATAGTAAACAAGCGAAAAACCTAAACTTTCTTTTACTTGGTCAAGCAAAATATAAGGTTTTACTTCAGGATGGTCAGCAATAACTTTAGACAGTTTAATAACAGCCTGACGCCTGTCATACATCCAATCACCAACCCCATTTGTAAATACATCTGAGACTAAATTTATTTCTTCTCGTAATGCGGAATCTATATTTTTTTGTAATGCATTTAAGCTCTGTATTAGCATCGCTATAAAAAATATAAAAAAGCAAAAAAAAGTAATAATTAATATTTTTTTTCGAAGGGAATACTTATCCATAAAGCGTTAACCACCAATAAAAAGAGCATATGCTCAAGCTGAAATAATTTACTGTTTTCATCAATCAACAAATGAATATTAGTAAACATTAGAAATTACACCAGCATAGCGATGTAAAATTTATTTATGATTCCCAGCTAAGGGTTGTAGAGATTTCACATTGTCAGCTAAGTTATCAGCAAACTTGGGATGTCATGTTTTGCATTTACTTATGCTTTAAGATGAAACGCTACTTGGCTACTAAGGTTAGAATTTGCGAGTGTTTTATGTCACATCAATTAGTCATAATTTAAATATGAGCCACCGTTTTTGTACCACCACTCTATAAAAATTACCCTATGACTTGTAACTTATACGAGTTTGGGTGATTTACTTTCAATATCTCTCTGTTTTAATTTAACTTTTTATTGGCACGTTTTACGCAAGAGTATGGTTACTAGGGTTAATTAAGGAACGCACATGCAAGTTAAAACAATACAAGAAGTGTACGACTGGACTGTACTATTTCATACCCAAATGGCGGCAAATTTTTTTAGTCTCAGAGACGATTTAGCAGAGCATAACCAAATGCTGGCAGACTATTTTGTTAAGTACGAAAAAAAGTTGGCTGAGGATTTAGTTGGTTTTAAAGCCATCACGGAGATCAATACCTTAGATACTTATTGTTACGAGTACTTTGCTGAAAACTCTGAACTGATTAATTTTACAGATTTAAACCGTGATACGCGTGTTGATGAGCAAGCCATGCAAGGTTATATATCAGATCAGCATCAAAAGGTGATCAATCTTTATCAATACTTACTTAGTCGTGCAGAAACGCCAACAGGTAAAGAGAAACTATCTCAATTGCTGGAGCTTGAACATCAAGGATTAAAGCAAATGATGCAAAGTACTAATCGCCATATGGATATGTAATAGAAGATCTAATTTGGGTAGCGCATGCTATCCAAATTCAGCCATGTCTGTAAATCACACAAAGTCGATTAAAAAGCCTACTTTCTTCAAATATTTTTGCTCTTGTTGTAAATCAGCATGAAGCAAGGTTTGTTCATTGAGCCAATCCGCTGGGAACTGCAATAGCATACTATTGCCTTTTACTGATACTGCTAACTCTTGATGTTGATCGTTAAGGCGTTTTTGATTTAATAATATAGCTAGTCTGAGTAATACAATTAATTGTAATATTTGAAAGTGCGGCACCGAGAGTAAAGTTGGAAATTCTTCTAAACGAATTTTTTTACGGTAAAACCGTATCATACAGCTTAATAATGTTTGCTGTTGTTGAGTAAATCCTGGCAGCTGACTATTTTCAACAACATAAGCACTATGTTTGTGTAAGCCTGATGAGTTAATACCTAAACCCACTTCGTGTAATTGCGCTGCCCACACTAATAATTGATGATTATCTAATGAGTCGAGCTGCCATTCTTTTTGTACTTGTAGGAATAACCAATCGGCAGTATTTGCAACACGTTGTGCATGTACTTTATCTATTGTGTTTCTTTCGCTTAAATTAGCTATGGTATTGGTGCGTATATCTTTAAGCGCTAACTTTTGCTGCATTTCATGCAGTAAACCTTCACGTAGTGAAAAGTCGCTGTAATCCATTTCGGTAATATTAAACAGCTGAAAAATCGCGAGTAAAATAGTTAAGCCACCGCAAATACTTACTTGACGCTCCGGGCTTAAACCTTCAATAAGTAAGTTATCGATAGTTTTAGCGGCTATAAACTGAGTTTTAAGTTCGAGCAATCGCTCCAGTGTGATATTTTTTTGTTCAGGGTCATTAGCGTTGATCATGGCTAATATTGATTTAATGGTGCCTGACGTCCCCACTACCGATTGCCAGCCTGCACTAATGTAATTGGCAAAAATAACCTCAAGTTCTTGCTCTGCTTTTATTTGTGCTTTGCTAAAGCGTTTATCATTAATAATACCATCGGCAAAAAATTGCTTGGTATAGCTTACGCAGCCCATATTGCGACTTGAGAGCAGCTTATGTTTAAAATGCTTGCCAATAATTAGCTCGGTACTACCGCCGCCAATATCAATAACTAAACGGTTTTCATCGTGATGAACATAATGAGCTACACCTTGATAGATTAAGCGCGCTTCTTCTTGACCTGAGATCACATCAATATGATAAGGAAAAACTCTATTTGCCTGAGTTAAAAATGAATTAATATTTTTAGCTCGTCGTAATGTATAAGTTGCAGCAATTTTTACATTGCTCGCAGGGAAGTCTTGTAGCGTAGTAGCAAACTGCTTTAATATCGTTAATGCTCTATCTATGGCAGTTTGACTTAATTGATTTTTGTCGTCTAAGCCATCGGCTAAGTAAACGCGTTGTTTTTCTTTGTGGAGAATTTGCAAAGAGCCATCCACTTCTCTTGCGACCACTAAATGAAAGCTGTTTGAGCCTAAGTCAACCGCAGCAATTGAGGGATAATCATTCATTATTGTAATTGCCTTCCCATTTTTTTAAGTGATCATAAATAGCTATTTGTGAACGTATTTTTTTACGATTTCCGCGTCTAACATAATGATTTTTCTGTTCGCTATCAATGATTCTCGCTTTGGTACGATCTTTAAATTGCAGTTCAAGTACGTCAACAATGAGTTGTTTTAGTTTTTCATCATAAATAGGCACGCCAACTTCAACTCGATGATCAAGATTACGTGTCATCCAATCTGCAGATGAAATATAGACTTTTTCATCCCCATTATTACCAAAGATCATAACTCGCGGGTGCTCTAAAAAGCGATCGACGATACTAATTACCCGAATGTTGTCGCTAAAATTATTGAGTCCTGGCACTAAGGAACACATACCACGGACAATAATGCGAATTTTAACACCGCTACGAGCGGCCAAGTACAAACAATCAACCAGTTCTTTATCTACTAAGTTATTTATTTTTAATGTTATTTTACCGGTGTGACCATTTTCAACATGGGTTATTTCTTGGTGAATTAAACCAAGCAACAGCTGTCGAGCGTTCACTGGCGAAATCATCAAATGTTCGAACATAAACGGTTTATAACTGCTTTCAATAAACTTAAATACGCTATCACTTTCGTCACAAATACCTTGATGTTTAGTAAATAAACTAAAGTCTGTATAGATTTTGGCGGTTTTTTCGTGAAAATTACCAGTGCCAATGTGCGCGTACTTTACTATTTGACCTTTTTCACGACGATGAATAATACATAACTTACTGTGTACTTTGAGAGCTGGTATACCAAAAATAACTTTAATACCTGCGCCACTGAGTACTTTTGCCCACTCAATATTATTTTGTTCATCAAAGCGTGCTTTTAGCTCCACCATAACGGTGACTTTTTTGCCATTTTTTGCCGCGTTGATCAGTGATGAAATTAATCGAGATTTACTCGCAACACGATAAATGTTTACTTTAATTTGTGTTACTCGAGGGTCAAATGCTGCTTGGCGAACATATTCCAGTAGATGATTAAATGTATGATATGGATAATAAAGTAGAATATCTTGCTGACTAATTGCAGCAAACACACTGGCATGATTATTAAATGCTGTGCTTTGCAAAGCCGGTAATGATTTGTTTTCTAAATATTGCCGACCAACATTGGGAAAACCAATAAAGTCTCTAAAGTTACGATAGCGACCACCGGGGATCAACGCATCGTGATGAGTAACACCTAAGCGTTTTTTCATTACTTTGAGCATTGGCTCGGGCATCGCTTGGTCGTATACTAAGCGCACCGGCTCGGCATAAATACGCTGTTTTAGGCCCTTAGACATCTTATCTAAAATGCCTTCTTCTAGTTCGTCATCTAGGTTGTATTCTGCATCACGGGTCAGCTTGATTGCGTAGCCTTGGATCTCAGTAAAACTAAAAAAACTGCTAAATACGTCACTTAAAAAAAACAAAATAATGTCATCTAACATCACAATAGTTTTATGACGACGGGTTTTTTCGGGTGGTAAAATTACAAAGCGTGGTACGCGATCGGTAGGGACTTCTAACATCGCATAATGACTTTTGTCGTTAAACATTTCGACAAACAAGTACGTCATTGTATCGTTAATATGATCTGAGAAGTCTTTATTTTCATCCAGCATTATTGGCGATATATGCTGTAATACATTGTCGTGAAAAAATATTTTTAGCCAGTTAATATGAAATTCACTAAGCTGCTCGGGACGGTCAACATGAATGTTGTGGGTATTTAAATCATGGAGAATTTGCTGATGAATAACGTTAAATTTTTTACCAAGCTGCAAAACCTTTTGCTGAATTTGGGTCAGTAAAATTTCATCTTCATCAAAATTAGTATCTGGTAGTTTATTTAATAGAATGCGTCGTTTTACATCGGCAACCCGAACTCTGAAGAATTCATCTAAATTGTTTGAGAAGATCCCCAAAAAACGAATACGTTCAATAATCGGGTTATTTTTATCTTTAGCTTCTTGTAAAACACGATCGTTAAAAGACAGCCAACTTAACTCTGGGGCAAAATAATTAATCGTTTGAGACACATCAGCGCAGGCGTTCATATTCTATTCCTTGGATAGCAACTGAACAAAATATAGAACACTTAGATGACATAAAAATGACAAAAATGTCACTTTTGTGACATGTTTGTCTTGCTATAGAAGATGGCTGTGAGGTGTGACTTAAGCGTCTTCAATATCAACAATTAAGTCGGATGTAATTGCTTCGAGTGCAGCAACAACTTCGTCTTTATTCATGCCCGTTGGCAAAGCAACTGTTGCAACGGCGCTGAAAATTGGTACCCCCCAGTTTGGTGCGCTCTGCTGCTTAGAGTTTAGGTGGGTAATATTTGCTCCCTTGTGACGCAATACTCCGGCTAGTTCCTGGATAATACCTGGTCGATCATTGCCAGTTATTACAAAATTAAGCTGTTCAGCAGGTGTGTCTGGTAATTCATGCGCGCCTGTTTCAATCCGTACTTCTAATTGTGGTAAGCCATGCAATGCATCTTGTAATTCTTGCAGATGCTCTGCTGGCACTGCTACTTCAATGATGCCAGCAAAGTGACCGGCTAAATGGCTTAAGTTACTGGTTAACCAGTTACCATTATGATTTAAAATTGCAGATGAGATGTCTTCTACAAGTCCCGGACGATCTTGTCCCAAAATAGTTATAACCAATTGCTTCATATAGATAATTCCTAAAGAGTGCCGTAATTAAATAATAAATGCCCAGGCATGAAATTATTGAATGATTAAAAAGAACCGGATTGAGTATTGACTCAGTCCCCAAATTTGTCCAATTTTTTTGCCAATAGTTCAATTTAAAAACAGTAAAATAGTGTGAGTTTACAGTCTGAATTATCTAAACTTTTGTTTATCAATAATAAAGCACTAAGTTGAAAGTTTTTCAAGTTATTGAATATAAACATTGTTTGTTTTGTTATGATGAATACCACAACAAAGTCTTAGCAATTATGACGTTTGTAACAATACTGTCATCTTGGTGAAATATAATCTATCCAACGTTAAGATTTATAGGTGTTTTGATGACTTCCAATCCGAATAAACCGTCTTTTAATACGGATAGAAGCCGTCTATTTAAAGATCGGTTTGCCAAATTTAGCATTACCGCTGGCGGTATTATGGTATTGATAGCTTTGCTATTGATATTCTTCTATTTATTGTATGTTGTGCAACCTATTTTTGAATCAGCGAAAGTAGAAACGCGCGATAGCTTTGCGCTTAGTAATGCTGAACAAATTGTTGGCCTAGGTATTGAAGAGCAAACTGAAATTGCTTTTTTACTGAGCAAACAAGGTAAGGTTGATTATTACAGTGTTGAGAAAAAGGGCTTTGGTAAAAAGCTTGCTAGCTTAGTTGTGCCACTTGACAGCGAAGTGAGTAGTTTTGCATCCAGCGCGCCATTTCAAGGACATTACGCATACGGACTAGAAAATGGTTCGGTGATGATAGTGTCACCTAAATTCTTAGTTACCTTTCCTAATAACGAACGTAAATTAACCCCGCGTTTGGGTTATCCACTTGGTGAAAAAACATTGCTGGTTGACGACAATGGTGCTGCCATTAAACAATTTGCATTTAGCCATTATGAAGATAAAACCGCTGTTGTGGCACAAACGGCTGATAAGCGTGTAATTTTTAGCAGTTTTGTTGCTGAAGAAAACATGTTCAGCGGTGAAGTTGAATGGGTTGTTGAACGCACTGAACTTGATGTTGAAGGGCGCGTAGACCAACTCCTAATGTCGCCAGATACCACCCGTACTTTTGTGCGCTCAGCCAATCAAATTTATGTTTACGATACTCGCAATCCAAGCGAGGTTGAGCTGATCCAAATGCTTGCGGCGAATGAAGAAAATGCCAACTTGGTTTCGGCGCAATTATTAGCCGGAGCTAACTCGCTGATGCTAGCGAATGACAATGGTGAAGTTTCGCAGTGGTTTGAAATTAATACTGACGATGGCCGTGAATATCAAAAAATACGCGCGTTTGAAACCTCAAAGCAGCCTAAGCTAGATATATTCACTGAGTTTTATCGCCGTACGTTCTTTACCACCAGTTCTAATGGTGAGTTAGGCGTGTATTACACCACCAGTGAAGCAAAACTATGGCAAGGTAAAATCAGTGAAGGTCCGATTGAAAACTTTGCTATTGCACCACGCTCAAATGCGGCACTTATTCTAGCTGATGACAAATTAACCGTGGTTGAAATTCACAATGAACACCCTGAGGTGACTTGGTCAGCCTTGTGGCAAGAAGTGTGGTATGAGGGTTATCCAGAGCCGGGTTATATTTGGCAATCAACGTCTGCCGGTGATGACTTTGAAGCTAAGTTTTCTTTAGTGCCAATTTCATTTGGTACTATAAAAGCTGCTTTATATGCGATGCTATTTGCAGTGCCGATTGCGCTCTCTGCAGCAATTTACACCGCTTATTTTATGTCAGGTCCATTACGTAAAGTAGTCAAACCAACAGTTGAAATTATGGAAGCATTACCAACCGTAATTTTAGGATTTTTAGCGGGCTTATGGCTTGCGCCGTTGATAGAAGAGCATTTACCTGCGATTGTTGGCTTGCTGTTTATGCTGCCGCTGGGGATTTTAGCGACCGCATTTGCGTGGACTAAATTACCAGAAAGCTTTCGTCACCGAGTTCCTGAAGGGGCCCACTCAATCTTACTAATACCAGTATTGTTACTGATTGGTTGGTTAGCCTTTGCGATGAGCGGGGTGGTTGAGTTGTGGATGTTTGACGGTAATGTTCGCCAGTATTTGACTAACGAATTGGGTCTGACTTTCGATCAACGTAATTCACTGGTAGTCGGTATTGCGATGGGTTTTGCGGTTATTCCGACTATTTTCTCTATCGCAGAAGATGCTGTATTTAGTGTGCCTAAGCATTTATCAAACGGTTCATTGGCGCTAGGCGCAACACAATGGCAAACCTTGGTTAGTGTGGTGTTATTAACCGCCAGCCCTGGTATTTTCTCTGCTGTGATGATGGGCTTAGGCCGCGCCGTAGGTGAAACGATGATTGTACTAATGGCAACGGGTAATACGCCAATAATGGATTGGAGTATTTTCCAAGGTATGCGTACCTTAGCCGCTAATATCGCAGTAGAAATGCCAGAATCGGAAGTGGGTAGTTCACACTATCGGATCTTATTCTTAGCCGCTTTTGTATTGTTCATATTCACCTTTATTTTCAACACAATTGCTGAGTTTGTGCGTCAGCAGTTGCGTGATAAATACAGCTCGATGTAAGTGGGAGACACGACATGTTAAAGCAGTGGTTTAAGTCAGGTTCTCCTTGGATATGGATGACAGGTGGTGCAGTAAGTATCAGTTTGATTTCTGTCTTAGGTTTATTAGCAATGATTGCTTGGAAAGGGTTAAGCTTTTTCTGGCCATCACAAGTCGTGCAATTAGAGCTACAGGGCTCGGTTGCGCAGCAAACTGTAATTGGTGAAATATACGACCGTGAAATGGTGCCTAAATCGCGCCTTGAGGCAACCGGTGTTGATTTATCTGGTTATGATAAAGAGCAACTAGAGCGTTATTTAATTAAAACCGGTAACCGTGAATACGTTGATTTAGATTTTCGTTGGGTGTTAGAAACCGACATAAAATCAAATACCATGCCTGCGACCCTAGCTGTATTTGAGCGCAGTAAAAACGGTAACTTTTATGGCTACGTTGAACAGGTAATAAAAGACGGCCAAGTGATTACCGATAATAAAACTGAAGTATTAGAAGAATTAGTTGAACGTGCCGTTGAGCTTAATGAGCAAGCTCTTGATTTGCAAAACGGTGACATTGGTCATATTAACTATCAATTAGAGCGTTTACGTTTACAAGAGAAATCGTATTTACTTGATGATGCATTGACCGATGAACGAGTGGCTGAGCTTGCGCAACAGCGTGCTGATCTAAGAGCCGAGTATGGCGTACTTGAAAAGCAATTATTTGCACTGCGCAAACAAGCTAAGCGTGATCAGGTAACCGTAAAAGATATGCGCGGTGAAATTGTTACTTTGCCTTTATATCAGGTTTTGGATTTTTGGTTTCCTAATGACATGAGCTTTGTTGCAAAGCTAGGTCACTATTTTGTTCAACTAGGTAAATTTGTTTCAGATGATCCGCGTGAAGCTAATACCGAAGGTGGTGTATTCCCGGCAATCTTTGGTACTGTTTTTATGGTAATGTTGATGGCTGTAATCGTAACGCCGTTTGGGGTTGTAGCAGCTATATACTTACATGAATATGCGGCTAAAAATGCGGTTACCAAGATGATCCGTATCGCGGTCATTAACTTGGCTGGTGTTCCTTCAATTGTTTACGGTGTATTCGGCTTAGGATTCTTTGTTTATGTATTAGGTGGCAGTTTGGATCAATTGTTTTATCCAGAAGCCGCACCTAGTCCAGTATTTGGTACTCCAGGGGTACTTTGGTCTGCTTTAACGCTTGCTATTTTAACGCTGCCTGTGGTGATTGTATCAACCGAAGAAGGCTTATCACGTATCCCAAGTACGGTTCGTCATGGCTCTTTAGCACTGGGCGCAACGCAAGCTGAAACGTTATGGCGTATTATCGTGCCAATGGCCAGTCCTGCGATTATGACCGGTTTAATATTAGCGGTAGCGCGTGCTGCCGGCGAAGTTGCACCATTGATGCTAGTGGGTGTGGTGAAAATGGCACCGACATTACCGCTCGATGGTAACTTCCCGTATTTTCATCTAGATCGAAAGTTCATGCATTTAGGTTTTCATATATACGATGTTGGCTTCCAAAGCCCAAATGTTGAAGCGGCGCGTCCGCTAGTGTATGCCACCGCATTCTTATTGGTATCAGTAATTATTACACTGAATATCACCGCGATAGGCATACGTAACCATTTACGTGAAAAATTTAGATCGCTTGATCAATAATTAGTAAAGATTCTATAGGTAACAAACATGATTACAGTCGCTCCACAAGTAAACCAATCAAGCACGAGTTTGAAATTGGACTTAGACAATTTAAGCACCGAGCAAACGGCACTCGAGATCAAAAACTTAGATCTTTACTATGGTGAAAAACAAGCGCTTAGCTCAGTGAATATGAATATTCCAAAAGGCCAAGTAACCGCATTTATCGGACCATCAGGGTGTGGTAAATCTACGTTATTGCGCTGTATTAACCGTATGAATGATCTGGTTGATATTTGCCGTATTGAAGGTGAAATTTTACTACACGGACAAAACATCTATGACAAAAAGGTAGATGTTGCAGCGCTGCGTCGCAATGTTGGTATGGTATTCCAGCGTCCGAACCCGTTTCCTAAATCAATCTACGAAAATGTGGTTTATGGCCTACGCTTACAAGGTATCAAAGAAAAACGTAAATTAGACGAGGTGGTTGAACAGTCACTGCGAGGCGCGGCACTGTGGGATGAAGTAAAAGATCGGCTTCACGATAGCGCATTTGGTTTGTCAGGTGGTCAGCAGCAACGTTTAGTGATTGCACGCTCTATCGCCATTGAGCCTGAAGTATTATTACTCGATGAGCCAACATCAGCATTGGATCCTATTTCAACACTGGTAATTGAAGAGCTTATCAACGATTTAAAAAATAAGTTTACCGTTGTTATCGTAACCCACAACATGCAACAAGCAGCGCGGGTTTCTGATCAAACGGCCTTTATGTACATGGGTGAATTAATAGAGTACTCAGATACCAATACGTTATTTACTACCCCAACGAAAAAGAAAACGGAAGATTATATCACCGGTCGTTACGGCTAGGCTGAGTCAAACTGTTTTTGGGTGACGTTAGCGATTTTGATAAGAAGGTAAACAATGGAACACAATATTAATAAGCATATTTCTGGCCGCTTTAACCAAGAGCTAGAAAACGTTCGCAACCATGTATTAAGCATGGGTGGCTTAGTTGAGCAGCAACTTAATAGCGCGCTTGATGCGGTAAGTAATGGCGATGCTGAGTTAGCGCGTAAAGTGCGTGAAAACGACTATAAAGTAAACGCCATGGAAGTAAATATTGATGAGGAATGTACCCGTATCATTGCTCGTCGTCAGCCAGCTGCAAGTGATTTACGCTTAGTAGTCGCGATTGCTAAAACCATTGCCGATTTAGAGCGTATTGGCGATGAGGCTGAGCGTATTGCTAAAGTTGCGCTAGATTCATTTACTAAAGATCAGCAAGATTTATTAGTTAACATCGAAAATATGGGTCGCCAAGTTTCAAAAATGCTGCATGATGTACTCGATGCTTTTGCACGTATGGATGTACAAAAAGCATTTGAAGTACACAAAGAAGATGCCAAGGTTGACCGTGAGTATGAAGCAATTACTCGTCAAATTATGACCTATATGATGGAAGATCCACGTTCAATTCCAAAAATTATGGATTTAGTTTGGTCGGTACGTTCATTGGAACGTATTGGCGACCGTTGTCAAAATATCTCTGAATACATTATTTACTTTGTTAATGGCAAAGATATTCGTCATACATCTCAAGAGGATATAGAAAAATCGTTATAGATTTTTTGATACCGTCTTGTTTTATTAAAGCGGCCAATGGTCGCTTTTCATGTTTTCGTTATAATTATAATGCTGTAGCGGCAGCTGTGATGTAATAAAAGCATTCACAATCGCGGTGAATGCTGTAAAATTCACGCCGCAAAGCATACTAATTTGATTTAAGGGTCAGTTATGCCTACAAACGCATTTTTAGGGGTATTCGCAAAATCTCCTATAAAGCCAATGGAAGATCACATCAAGAAGGTACATCAAGCAAGTAAAGCTTTGATCCCTTTTTTCAATCATGTATTTAAAGAAGAGTGGCAACAAGCAGAAGAGATTCGCTTGAACATTCGTACTTTAGAACGTGAAGCCGACGACATGAAAAGAAATATACGTTTACAATTACCGCGCGGTTTATTTATGCCGGTAGAGCGTACAGATCTGCTCGAACTCGTCACCCAGCAAGATAAAATTGCTAATAAAGCAAAAGACATTGCTGGTCGTGTAATTGGTCGTGAGATGACCATTCCAAAAGAAATTCAAGTTAACTTTTTAGCCTATGTAACTCGCTGTGTTGATGCAACTAAACAAGCATCAAACGCAATCAATGAGTTGGATGAGTTACTAGAAACTGGTTTTAAAGGTCGTGAAGTGACCTTAGTAGAAAAAATGCTCGTTGAATTGGATGCAATTGAACAAGACACGGATGATATGCAAATCATAATACGTCGCCAATTACGTGACGTCGAAGATGAACTCAATCCTGTAGATGTAATGTTTTTATATAAAATCATCGAATGGGTCGGCGAGCTTGCGGATATCGCAGAACGCGTTGGTTCGCGTCTTGAGCTGATGTTAGCTCGGTAATTTACACTCAGTTCAATAACGAAAGATTAGGGTTACACAATGGATATCATTGCATCTTATGGCACGGTATTAATTTTAATTGCCGCAGCAGTCGGTTTTTTTATGGCTTATGGTATTGGCGCGAATGACGTTGCTAATGCGATGGGCACATCGGTAGGTTCAAAAGCATTAACTATTAAACAAGCTATTTTTATAGCGATGATTTTTGAATTTGCAGGCGCCTACTTAGCTGGCGGCGAAGTAACATCGACAATTCGTAAAGGCATTATCGATTCTACGCCGTTTTTAGACCTGCCAGAACTTATGGTATTAGGGATGATCTCGGCATTATTTGCAGCGGGTAGTTGGTTGCTAATAGCTTCATTCTTAGGTTGGCCGGTATCAACCACGCATTCAATTATTGGTGCTATCATCGGATTTGCTTTAGTTGCAGTTGGCAGCGAAGCGATTCAATGGGACAAAGTTGCAGGTATTGTGGGGAGTTGGATTGTTACCCCGGCGATTTCAGGGTTTATTGCCTACTTAATATTTATGAGTGCGCAAAAGTTAATTTTTGACACCGAGGCACCACTTAATAATGCCAAACGCTATGTGCCTATTTACATGGGTTTAGCCGGTTTTATCATGTCTTTAGTAACCATCAAGAAAGGTTTAAAGCACATTGGTATTAATTTAGGTGCTGTTGAAGGTTATGCATTAGCAATCGGTATTGCTGTTATTGTTGGTATTATTGGTAAAATCGTTATTTCTCGGTTAAAGATTGATCCAAAAGCCGATAAGAAAATGCAATTTAATAACGTTGAGAAAGTGTTTGCTATCTTAATGGTATTAACCGCATGTTGTATGGCATTTGCTCATGGTTCTAATGACGTGGCTAACGCTATTGGTCCGTTGGCTGCAGTTGTAAACATTGTTGAAAATAACGGTGAGATAGCTAAGCAAGCGACAATCGCATGGTGGATTTTACCACTGGGTGGTTTCGGTATTGTTGCAGGCCTTGCAATTTTAGGCAAAAAAGTAATTAAAACGATTGGTGAAGGCATTACGCATTTAACACCAAGTCGTGGTTTTGCTGCTGAATTAGCTGCTGCTTCTACAGTTGTAATTGCATCGGGAACAGGCTTACCAATTTCTACTACACAAACCTTAGTTGGCGCGGTATTAGGGGTAGGTATGGCACGTGGAATTGCTGCACTTAATATGGGTGTGATCAGAAACATTGTAGTTTCTTGGGTAATTACATTGCCAGTTGGCGCTGCCCTTGCTATTGTTATTTTCTACATACTGAGAACTGCCTTTGGAGTTTAAATCCAGCAGTCTTTAAGTATTACAGACTTTTAGCTTGAAAAGATCTCAACGCCCTTGGTGTTGGGGTCTTTTTATTTGTGGGTACAAAAAGTATGACGAACTTACCAAGTATTAAACAGCTGCAGTATTTATTGGCAGTTCATCAGCATCAACATTTTGGCCGCGCCGCAAGTGCGTGTTTTATTGGTCAATCAACACTCAGCAGTGCAATTCAAACCCTTGAAGAAACACTCGGTTGCCAACTCATAGAGCGTGAAAATCGTAGTTTGATGTTCACAGCTATCGGCGAAGAGGTAGTAGAGCGGGCACGCAAAATTATTGACGATACGCTAAGTGTTAGAGAGCTGACTAAAAGCCATTTAACACCGCTAAGCGGTACGCTCACACTTGGAGT
Source organism: Pseudoalteromonas sp. SG41-2 (assembly GCF_014164535.1). NCBI lineage: Bacteria > Pseudomonadati > Pseudomonadota > Gammaproteobacteria > Alteromonadales > Pseudoalteromonadaceae > Pseudoalteromonas > Pseudoalteromonas sp. SG41-2. Next base: position 26,477 of record NZ_JACJFK010000031.1, read on the forward strand.
TATTCCAACGATTGCTAGTTTTATTGCGGCACCTCTCTACCACCTTTGTCAGCAACAGTTTGCCGATTTAGAGTTGGTACTGGTTGAAGACACCAGTGATAGCTTGTTAGATAAACTCGAGCATGGCCATATCGATATGGCGCTGTTGGCACTACCTTACGATACTGATAAATTTCATACTCAAGTACTCGCGCAAGATCACTTTTGCTTAGTACATCATAAAGACTATTTACCTGCTAAGAATATAGAAGATTTTAACTTGTTACCGGAAGCCAGCGTGTTCTTATTAGAGCGAGAACATTGTATGACAGGGCACGCATTAAGTGCTTGTCATTTAAATCGTTCAAGCTGTATCAATCCGTTTGAAGCGGCGAGCTTACACACCTTACTTAGCATGGTTGAGCACCAGTTCGGTGTGACTTTCTTGCCGCAAATGGCGATTAACGCGGGTATTTTAGCGAACAAAAACATGCTTGCCACTCCCTCACAAAGTGACGCTTACCGCGATATTGGCATTCTGTGGCGCAAAACAACCGGTCGTATTCGAGATTTTCGTTTATTTAGCCAAATGCTAGAAAGCTTTTTAAAGCAGCAATGCCGTTTAATGGCAGATGAATAGCTCATTTAGGTGAGCTTTTTTATTTATTTTCATTTATTTTTATCTTTTCCAAACTATCTGCTTCACTCTATCGACTAACCTCATAAGTAAAATAACTAAGCATCGAGAATCGTGTTTTTTTCAATCAATAGAAACATTAATCGCCAAAGCACAACAAGGAAATAAGCGCGCCTGGCTTAAGCTGGTTAAGCAGCATGAAAGCCAAGTTTATAACTATTGTTTGCGGATGCTAAGTAACCCAGATGATGCCATGGACTTAATGCAAGAGGTGTTTATTTCGGTGTATAAAAGTCTGCCGAACTTTCGTGGTGAGTCGAGTTTTAATACTTGGGTATTTCAAATTGTGCATCGGCGTAGCGTTGAATACTACCGCCGTCGCAAGCATTATCAGAGCTTAGATGATGTGCCAGAACAAGCCTGTGAACACAGTGAATTAGAAGGCAATAGTGTAGCTCAGGCCCAGCATCAGCAATTAAAAAGTATGTTGAATAAGTTACCGTGGGAGCAGCGTTTAGTGGTGGAGTTGAAATTTTTCCAGCATTGCACCTTTGAAGAGATTGCTGAGCAATTAGATATTTCAACTAATACTGCTAAGTCGCGGTTATACAGTGCATTAGGAAAATTAAAAGTTCATTTGGAGGCCGTAGATGGCTAGTTTAGAGTCGCTTTTTGAGCAATGGTTAGATGGTAAAGTTTTGAGCGATAAACAATTGCAGCAGCTCGAAAATGCTCCCGAATATGCAGCGTTGATGAGCCAAGCGCAAGTATGGCAACAGCATAGCCGTGACTATAAGGCTGTACCTGTACCAATCTGGGATCGCCAATCAACAATATCGCAGTTCTCTGCTGTGCGTCTGTTTAGCGTCGCTGGAGCGTGGGCTGTTGCAGCATCAGTATTGGTTTGTTCGTTAATCTTTTTAGTTTTACCGCAATCAGATGCGCAGGGGTTACTTACACAAGTAACGAAACAAACACATTTATTGCAGTCTCAACAAAAGCAAATTGACCAAATGCAAAAAATTATTACTGCGCAAAATCAATTGCAGCAACAGCAGATGTATCAATTAGCAAAAGAGGCCATTGCAACAGGACGAGTTGAACGCCAAGAAGATATTGCCAGTTTAATCACTTACATCAAAACCCAGCGAGCTCAAGATCAAGCGTATCTACGGATGCAATTAAATGATTTAGCCGAACAAGTACAAGAGCAGCCTACAGCCGCGATTGCGAAAAATTAGGAGTATAGAGCATGAATAAAAAACTTATCAGCAGCGCCATAATGGCCATACTTGGGTGTTTAAGTGCTAATGTATCTGCGCAAGAACCAGCGGAGTTGGCATCAATACAGCGTGAAGTAGCAATAATGGAAAACATTTTAAGCAGCGCGTTAAAGCAAGATACCAATAAAAGGATCCGTGCGATTCAAGCCAACTATTTTGTTAAGCAGGGAGTGGTATTTGAGCTGGGCGTAAGAGGCTCTAGCCGCTGGCAGACTATTTTTAGTAACGCACCTAATGCGCCGTTACCACCACTGCCTGAAATTGATTTTGCTAATATGGATATTGAAATTATCAGTGATCAAGTAGAGTTTATTACCGAAGATGTTGTTGAATCATCACGAGAAGCTTATCAACAAGCGATGGAGCTAATGCGTGAAGGCGCAGAACAAGTGCGCGAAATTGCAGAGCAAGAGCGTGATGTGGGCCGAAAGTTGCGAGATTTAGAGCGTGAAAAGCGCGATTTAGAGTTTGCCAGCCGCCATGATAATAGCGCCGAAGAGAAACAGCTTGAACAACGCAAAAAAGCGTTAGAAAAAGATATCGCGAAGCTGGAAAAACAACAAACTAGACTCACTAAACAGCAGCAACAGCTACGGCAAAAAATCAATGCAAAGCATGCAGAGCGTGAGCAACAACAAGCCGCAGAGCAACAACAGTTACTGGAGCAAGTAAGCACAAGTATCAGTCTTACGTTATGTGATTACGGTAGTGGTTTACGTAGTCTGCCAAACGACGAGCATGTGAGTTTTGTTCTTAAAGGGCTCGGCGATAAAAATACGAGTTTAATAAAAGTATTTAATAAATCAGATATTAAAAAGTGTGTCGCCGGCGATATCAAAGCCAGCGAACTGACTAAAAAAGCTATTAGCTACCAATTTTAATTAGCCGAGCTCATATTAACTTAGCTCAATTAATAACTTATCCCTGACCAACAAGCAGCCGTATTATAAAGGCTGCTTTTCGTTATGCCCTTCATATTCAAACTGTTTATTGAATGGCGTAATATCTGGTAAAAATAACAAATAAACCCACACCACTAAGTTAAAGTAGGGGATCAAACCTAAGCAGGTAAAAGTTACAACTGGGTAACCTTTGATACTGGCATATCGATAGCATTGGTAAGTTATCCCTAAGTTTACCGCTAATAGTAACACTATTAATTGCATCATAATTCACTCCATAAATTGACAATGATACTAATAACAACATGTTAGTTTGTAAGTGGCATGTTGCTACGATTTAGCGATGTCATGTGAAATTTCGATTATCATCATAATCACAAGACATTTATCGCCCGATGAGCAAAGTATAGATGAGTTATCACAAGATGGAAGTAAAAAAATGCGTAGATTTGTATGAAAAGTTCGCTATTTTAGCTAGGTGGTTGTTCGTAAAAAGTTTTGTTTTGATAAATTTTTTGTAACTGATGTTTGATTTTTTCTACGGGCACTGGGCGTGAAATAAAGTAGCCTTGGCCATAATCAACACCTATTTCTTTTAGTGCTAAAAAGATCTCTTCATTTTCAACATATTCAGCAACTGAACGCTTATTGAGCGAGCGACTAATATCGTTTATTGCTTTAACTAACGCCAAGTCGATTGGATCATTGAGCATATCGCGAACAAACGAACCGTCTATTTTTACGTGTTGAGCTGGCAGTTGCTTAAGATAATTAAAGGTACTAAAGCCAGTGCCAAAGTCATCAATTGAGAAATGACAGCCCAGGCGATTGAGCTTTTCGATCATCGCACGAGTGGCAGTTAAATTATTGATACTGGCGGACTCGGTGATCTCAAAAATAACCCGGGTAGGGCTGATATCGCACTTTTCAAGGGTCGATTCGATATGCGGTAATAGGCGTTCATCTAAAAACGATTGCGCAGATAGGTTTATTGCAACTTGATTTAGCTCAGGGTTAGCGGCAATGGCAGAAATTGCATTGCTGATCACACATTGATCCATTAAGTAAGTGTCGTTCAATAATTCAAGTGACGGAATAAATTGGTTTGGATAAACCAGTTCACCGTCTAGTTTTAAGCGTAACAGTGCTTCAAAATAAGCGACACCACCATGTTTAAAGTCCCAAATCGGCTGGTAATGTAATTCAATTTGGTTTTGTTGTAATGCTTGGCGAATGCTGTGTCCCCACTCCAATCCAGCTTGCAAGGTGTTATGGCTGGCATCTTCTTTAGAGTAACAATGAACCAAATTACGGCCTAAGCTTTTAGCAACGTACAAGGCAATATCAGCTTGTTTTAAGCATTCACTCGGATCATGGTTCGCTGCTGTTATTTGCGTTAAGCCAATTGAGCAGCTAATTGAATAAACTTGTTCTTCAGATTTAAACTGGTGACCTTCAATAGCCATACAAATACTTTCAGCTATCAAGTGTGCATCAAGCAGATTCATATTATTTAAGATCACCGCAAATTCATCACCACCAATGCGACACACTAAGTGTTCATCACTGATATTGGCGTTAAATAGTTGCGCAACTTCTTTAAGAACTATATCGCCTTGTTGATGACCTTTACTGTCATTAATTATTTTAAAATGATCGAGGTCAATATAAATTAAAGCGTGTTCTATGTCGCCATTAGTGCGTTGCGGCTGGCAAATTCGATTGAGTTGTTGATCAAAATAATAGCGGTTATGTAAGCCGGTTAAGGTGTCATGAAGCGCTAAATGGCGCAGCTGTAATTCAGCTTGTTTGCGCTCATGAATATTATCTATTGTGGCGGTGATCGTGGCAGCATTACTGCTGTTTTTGATTAGTTGTAAGCGGCACTCAACCCAAATAGCTTGACCATCTTTATGAATAATTTGCACTTCAACCTGCTGTTGCAAGGCACCGCCATGCAAAATACTGCTAATTGTTTGCAGTAGTTTATCTTTGCAATCATTGATACAAAAGTCAGAGAGTGCTTTGCTCAAGGTTTGTTTTATGCCAAACCCACTGAGTGCTTCCCACGCAGGGTTGATAAAACGAATGCGGCCTTGTTGATCAAATTCAAGCACCACAGTATTAAGATGTAATAGTATCCGCTGATGGGCTGAAAATAGCTCCTTATAGCGGCTTTGACTTTGACTTAGCTGTTCTACTTTTTGTGCAAACTCTGCATAACTGACCATAAAATCTTCACGGCGCGCAGCATGGTCGCATACTTTACTTAACAAGGTTTGTTCATACGGTGCACGAATAAAATCAGTAACCCCTGAAAGCAATAGTTGTTCAGCATGATCGGCATCTTTTGTATCAATAATAGTTACAATGGCTTGTTTTGGGTTGTGTTGTAAAATCTCTTCAACTAATTGACTGGCAGCTCCTGCGTGTGCTGCGGTTGCATCAAGTAACACAATGGCAAATTTTTGCTGCAAATAGATTGATAATGCTTGTTTATTACTAGAAACATGGGTGCAGGCAAAGTTTAGCTGTAGTTGTTGCGTTATTTCGGCGGCTTTACTACTGTCGGTTTCGAGCAGCAACAAATCTAAGCGACTGCTTTTTTCTAAATGCGTTGATAATACATTTGCCAGTACCTGTGGCAGCATATCTTGGCGTTCAAATGGTAATACCGCATCTATGCCATAACTGCGTGCTGTCGTTTCGGCTATTCGCTCACAATAGATAGGCGGAGTAAGCACAATTGGTGTGTTTTTTGGGGTTTTTAATAACCCTGAACGGATCATCCGAGAAAATCGCCAGCCATCGATTTTACCAACATTTAGACCGGTAATAATGACATCGACCGCTTGAGATTTAAGAATTTCGAGGGCTTGTTGGCTATCGGCCACTTCAAGGAAAGTAAATACATTGAGCCGATTTAAGGTTGACTTAACAGCCTGACGCTCAGCGACACTGGCGTTTAAGATCAGCAAAGTTAGCTGCTTAGCCATTTATGTCACACCTCTTATCAACCTAGCTCTAATCAAGTTGAGTAGAATAATGCCATTTGTCTCGAACCACAAGAGAACATTCCATTGTATTTTAATTAAAGCCGTTGGTTGAGCTAATAGCACGATACAGTTAAACTTGGCGCGACTTTTTTGATCTGGATATATCCTATGCGCGTGGCTGATTTTAACTTTGACTTACCTGATGAATTAATTGCTCGTTTTCCTAAACAGGATCGAACCAGCAGTCGCTTATTAACCTTAGATGGCCCAAGTGGCGCTGTAGAACATAAAATATTTAGCGATATTCTTGATTTAGTAAATGAAAATGACTTGTTGGTATTTAATAATACCAAAGTGATCCCTGCTCGTATGTATGGCCAAAAAGCATCTGGCGGTAAACTTGAAGTGCTGGTAGAGCGCGTGCTTGATGAGCATCGCGTGCTGGCTCATGTACGCGCCAGTAAATCACCAAAACCAGGTACAGAACTTATTCTCGAAGGTAAAGCGCAGGCGACTATGGTGGGTCGTCATGGCGAATTGTTTGAACTAGAGTTTACAGGTGAGCAAAACGTTCTGGAAATTTTAAACGATATTGGTCATATGCCACTGCCGCCTTATATTGACCGTCCAGATACTGACGAAGACCGCAAACGCTATCAAACAGTCTACGGTGAAAAACCTGGCGCGGTTGCAGCGCCAACTGCCGGTCTACATTTTGACGATACGCTCATGGCTGCATTAAAAGCCAAGGGTGTAAACATGGCATTTGTTACCTTGCATGTTGGCGCTGGCACATTCCAGCCGGTGCGCGTAGACTCGGTTAATGATCATATAATGCACTCCGAATACATTGAAGTGCCTGATGATGTTGTTGCAGCAGTCGCTGCAACCAAAGCTAACGGCGGCAGAGTGATTGCGGTAGGCACAACTTCGGTACGTTCATTGGAATCAGCAGCTAAGATACATGGCGGCCAATTAGCCAGTTACTTTGGTGACACCGATATTTTTATTTACCCAGGTTATCAATTTAACGTAGTTGATGCCATGGTCACTAATTTTCACTTGTCAGAATCGACATTGATCATGTTGGTTAGTGCATTTGCTGGGCAAGATAATATTATGAGTGCATACCAAACTGCAATTGCACAAAAATACCGCTTTTTTAGCTACGGCGATGCGATGTTTTTAACCCGTAAATAGTTTTTTCTATAAAAGCACTTAAAGCCCAGCCTTGCGTTGGGCTTTTTAGTTTTGATTTTTGCACTTTTAATTTCAGCTTTGGGCCCAATTAATAGTAATGGTTTTACAAAAAGGGTAGAATCGAGCGGTTAAATTATAGCTTGTTGGACTGTTTTTCTGACATTTGAGGATGATATGAAGTTTGAATTAGACCGTACAGACGGTAAAGCCCGCCGCGGCCGCTTGATTTTTGATAGAGGCGTAGTCGAAACGCCAGCATTTATGCCAGTAGGTACTTACGGTACTGTCAAAGGTATGACCCCAGATGAAGTCAAAGACACTGGTGCGCATATTTGCCTAGGTAACACCTTCCATTTAATGCTTCGCCCTGGTACTGAAATCATCAAGCAGCATGGTGGATTACATGGTTTTATGAATTGGGATAAACCGATTTTAACCGACTCAGGCGGTTTTCAAGTGTTTAGCTTAGGCGCAATGCGTAAAATTACCGAAGAAGGTGTATTGTTTAGCTCGCCTGTTAACGGTGAAAAAATTATGCTTTCACCAGAAAAAGCCATGCAAGTGCAGCGTGATTTAGGTTCAGACATCGTAATGATTTTTGACGAATGTACGCCTTATCCTGCCACCGAAAAAGAAGCTAAAGATTCAATGGAGTTATCACTTCGTTGGGCTAAGCGTTCAAAAGAAGGTCACGGTGACAATCCATCAGCTTTATTTGGTATTATCCAAGGTGGTATGTATCCGGAGTTGCGTGCTCAGTCACAACAAGGTCTTGAAGAAATTGGTTTTGATGGCTACGCACTCGGTGGTTTATCGGTCGGTGAGCCAAAAAATGAGATGATTAACATTCTTGATCACTGTGCTTATAAAATGCCAGAGAACAAACCCCGTTACCTTATGGGTGTAGGTAAACCTGAAGACTTAGTTGAAGCCGTTCGTCGCGGTATCGATATGTTTGACTGTGTAATGCCAACTCGTAATGCGCGTAATGGTCATTTATTTATAACCGGTGGCATTGTGAAAATTCGTAATGCTGTGCACAAAACAGATACCGGCCCACTTGATCCTGAGTGTGATTGCCATACTTGTAAGAATTACTCGCGCGCGTACCTACATCATCTTGATAAATGTAACGAAATTTTAGGTGCACGACTAAACACAATTCATAACTTACGTTACTATCAGCGCGTTATGGAAGGTTTACGTAATGCGATCGGTGACGGTAAGTTAGATGAATTCGTAAATGATTTTTATGCACGCCGCGGTCAAGAAGTGCCAGAGCTTGCAGATACCACAAATTAAATTTAAAAATTAAAGAGGAAGTGTTATGAGTTTATTTATTTCAAACGCCCACGCAAGTGCGGCAGGTGCAGCGCCAGCCGGTGGTGGTTATGAGATGTTGATCATGCTAGCTATCTTTGGCTTAGTATTTTACTTCTTGATTTACCGTCCACAAGCTAAGCGTGTAAAAGAACATAAAGCGCTGATGAATGCGATGGCAAAAGGCGATGAAGTTCTTACTCAAGGTGGTTTAGTGGGTAAAATCGCTAAAATCTCTGACGATAAAGATTTCATTGTTATTTCACTTAACGATCAAGCTGAAGTAACTGTACAAAAATCAGCAGTGTCAGCAGTATTGCCTAAAGGCACAATGAAGTCGCTATAATAATAATAAGGACGCCCACGTGTTAAACAAGTTTCCATTATGGAAGTATTTACTTGTTCTAGCTGTGATTGCGGTAGGTCTTTTATATGCCTCTCCTAATTTGTATGGTCGTGATCCGGCCATACAAATTTCAGGTACTAAAGGAACTGATGCAGATCTAGCTGTAGTAGACAAAGTAAATGCGACCCTCAAAGAGCACAATGTTACCGTAAAATCAGTTAAGTTCGAAAACGGTCAAGTGTTGATCCGCTTTAAAAATGTTGAAGAGCAGCTTAAAGCGCAAGATTTATTGCGTGATTCATTGAGCGACGATTACATCTCAGCCATTAACATGGCCCCGGCGCAACCTCATTGGTTAAAAGCCCTTGGCGGCAATCCAATGAAATTGGGCTTGGATTTAAGTGGCGGTGTTCACTTTACGATGGAAATTGACATGGTGACAGCGGTTGATAACGCGCTGGAACAAATGGATCAAGACTATAAAAGTGATTTACGTGAAGAAAAACTACGCTATCGCACGGTACGTCGTGTAGCTGGTACTGAACGTATTCGTGTGGAGATGCGCAGCGCAGAAGATAAAGATGCGGCAGAGCGTTTTTTACAGTCACGCTACCCATTACACAACTACATTGATGATAGCTCTAACGATAACGCGTTTTATGCCACCATCAGCGAGCAAAAACTCAAAGAAATTCGTGACTATGCTATCAAGCAAAACGAAACCATTATCCGTAACCGTATTAACCAAATCGGTGTTGCTGAGCCTAACGTACAACGTCAAGGTGCAGAGCGTATTATTGTGCAGCTACCAGGTGTTCAAGATACTGCGCGTGCGAAAGAGATTTTGGGTGCTACAGCAACCCTTGAGTTTCGTGAAGTAGACGAAAATGCCGATCCAACGGCAGCAGCGCAAGGGCGTATTCCGCCTGGTACTGAAATGATCATGAGCCGTGATGGCTACCCAGTGGTACTTAAAAAACGCATTATTCTCGAAGGTAGTCACATTACTGGTGCGCAATCGGGTGCCGATGAATACCAACGTCCGCAAGTAAGTATTAGCCTTGATAGCAAAGGCGGCGCGAAAATGAATGCTTTCACTAAGCGTGCTATTGGCAAGCGTATGGCGACGGTATTTATAGAGTATAAGCCCTCTGGTAAAACAGACGAAAACGGTAAAGCGCTACCACCAATTAAGGTGGAAGAAGTGATCAACGTTGCAACTATACAAGCGCGTCTTGATCGTTCGTTTCGCATCACCGGCATTGATAACCCTGCAGAAGCACATAACTTAAGTTTATTACTACGTGCTGGAGCACTTGTTGCGCCAATTCAAATTGTTGAAGAGCGCACGGTAGGGCCAAGCTTAGGTCAAGAAAATATCGAAGCAGGTATGACAGCGGTTGCTTTAGGTTTCTTGTTTGTACTGATCTTTATGTTAGTTTATTACAAAGGTTTTGGCTTAGTCGCTAATATTGCCTTAGCAGCTAACTTAGTATTGATTGTGGGTGTTATGTCGTTGATCCCAGGCGCTGCACTAACACTGCCAGGTATTGCTGGTATCGTACTAACGGTAGGTATGGCAGTTGATGCCAACGTACTAATATTTGAGCGTATTCGCGAAGAGCTGGCCGATGGACGTAGTCCGCAACAGGCTGTTCATCATGGTTATGATAGTGCTTTTAGTACAATTTTTGATGCCAATATTACCACCTTAATTGCTGCGATTATCTTGTTCGCAGTGGGTACAGGCCCAATTGCTGGTTTCGCAGTGACACTTGCGATAGGTATTATCACCTCAATGTTTACAGCCATTGTTGGTACCCGTGCGGTAATCAACTTATGTATTGGTGGTAAGCGCATTGATAAGCTGTCAATTTAAGGAGCAGATATGCAAATTTTAAAATTAGGCGGCAGAACTTTAGGGTTTATGTCGCTGCGCAAAGTTGCTATGAGCATCTCAACGCTACTTATTTTGGCATCGTTCGCATCGTTCTTCGTTAAAGGTTTAAACTTTGGCTTAGATTTTACGGGCGGTACTGCTGTAGAAGTCGGTTTTGCACAACCAGCAGACTTAAAGAAAGTACGTTCAGTGTTAGCTGAAAATGGTTTTGCAGATGCATCAGTACAATTATTTGGTTCAAGCCAAGAGATTTTGGTTCGCTTAGCACCACGCGGTGATGATGTTAAAGCCGAAGTAATTGGTAACCAAGTAATTGATGCACTTAAAAAAGCCGATGATAGCGTAGTAATGCGTCGAATTGAGTTTGTTGGCCCAAGTGTAGGTGAAGACTTAAAAGAGCAGGGTGGCCTTGCCATGTTAACTGCGCTTATTTGTATCTTGATCTATGTGGCATTTCGCTTTGAGTGGCGTTTTGCGGTAGGCGCAGTGTCGGCACTTTTACACGATGTAATCATTACTTTAGGTTTGTTTTCAGTATTAGGGTTAGAGTTCGACTTAACCATATTGGCGGCAATACTGGCGGTAATAGGTTACTCTCTTAATGATACTATCGTTGTATCTGACCGTATTCGTGAGAACTTCCGCAAAGTGCGTATCGACGATACTGTTGAGATCATTGATATTTCATTAACGCAAACACTTAACCGTACTCTAGTAACTTCAATTACCACTATTTTAGTATTAATCGCCTTGTTTGCTTGGGGTGGTCAAACTATTCATGGTTTTGCTACAGCGCTGTTATTTGGTGTGTTTATTGGTACTTATTCTTCGATTTATGTTGCTAGTGCCGTTGCGATTGCGATGGGCGTAAGTAAAGAAGACTTAATACCAGAAGTTATCGAAAAAGAAGGCGCAGATTTAGACGCTATGCCATAGGTATAAATCTAAGTTTACGTTTAAAAAACCGCTCATTGAGCGGTTTTTTGCTTTTAAGTGTTTGTGTCGCCTACGAGAGTATAGAGTTACTTTGGTGCTTAATAACTTGTAGGCGAGTGGCTTGCCACCGCGCTGTTAAAAATATTCTAATGTCTTCTCTTTGTGCAAAATATTTTTAGTTATTCATTCGCAAAGAGGTTAAGAGACGCGCGTCAGCAAGCTTAACGCCTACGGGAGTTTAAAGTTACTTTGGTACTTAATAACTTGTAGGCGAGTGGCTTGCCACCGCGCTATTAAAAATATTCTAATGTCTTCTCTTTGTGCAAAATATTTTTAGTTATTCATTCGCAAAGAGGTTAAGAGACGCGCGTCAGCAAGCTTAACGCCTACGGGAGTTTAAAGTTACTTTGGTACTTAA
>NZ_JACJFK010000031.1:38493-50417 GCF_014164535.1 Pseudoalteromonas sp. SG41-2
TAACTTGTAGGCGAGTGGCTTGCCACCGCGAAAGGTTTTTCACAACTCTATGTCTAACTGGTGAATTTAAAATTGCGCGAGGTACCTTGGTCAAGTAATTCCGCCTACGGGTTGGCATTGGTGTTTGGATTTGCGTAGTCGGGGCTTTATGCCGCGTGACTCAAATGTCTTCTCTTTGTGAAAAATATTTTAAGTTTTTCATTCACAAAGAGTTAAAGGAAGGTAATAGGGTTCGGCTTAACCTTACTTTCTCTGTGTTGCGCGAAGCGCCTCGGTGTCCTCTGTGGTGCAAATTGTTTAAATGATTAATTCACCACAGAGCTCACAGAGGAAGAGATTAAAGGGATAAAGTTAAAGGTGCTAGGGTTTTGGGAAGCCTGCGGGTTGGCATCGGTGTAAGGCTATATGTAAGCGGGGCTTTATCATAGCGAATTTTAATTATTGCTATTTATGAAATTAAATATTTCCTATAATAGTAATTATTGATTAAGTATTGATGTAACCAACTAATGTTAAAGCAACTTGTAGTCGCTAGTAGTCTAATTATTGTTAGCGGATGTGATGACAACGTTAAACCTAAGCAATCAAAGGCTGCTGTACAACCTTATCAATTAACAACACTTGAGCATTACCAGCATCAAGCTAACAACTTACTTCGCAGTATTAGAGTGCAAAAAGATGCGGCTAATTTAGAAACTCAATCTGCTGATTTAGTCGCGCTATCGCAGACTATCCTCAGTGACTTGATAGTTGATTATCCACAATGTGCTGAATACTTAAATGCGCTTATTGCTGTTGCTGATTTGCTCCCGTCATTGCCCCTAGAAGAAATTGAAAGTGGTTATCATAGCGATGGTAAGCTACCTAAGTTTGACGAGCCCATCTGTTATCACGGTAAGGATTTATTGGTTCATCCTGCGACTGTACAAGCGATTGCTCGTTCAGGATTTGTTGATCAACAAGCTTATGAATATGCGGAACTTGAGATTATTGAGGTAATTGCTCATTTTGATCAGGTTGAACAAGTATTAAAGTAAGTAGCTTAAACTCAATTGCCATAAAATTGTCATACCAGCTTGCTACTTTAACTGCCTCTTAATGAAGTAATGGGTTATTGATAAGTGAGTGCTCAGCTAAGTATATTAGACAATATATTGCGAAATAGTGAAATAACGACACTGTTTCAACCCATCTTTGATATCGCTGGGCAGCAAATATTAGGTTACGAAGCATTAAGTCGCGGTCCTAAAAATTGTGCATTAGAGATGCCAAATACGCTTTTTAGTGCTGCAATTGTGCACGATAAAATCTCAGAGCTTGAGTTGCTATGCCGTTCAAAAGCGATCGAAAATTTTGTAAGGTTAAAACTACAAGGCAAATTATTCTTAAATGTAAGCCCTAAAACCTTACTTGATCCCTGCCATCCGAAAGGCGAAACATTACACCTAATTAAGCAGTTTGGTTTGGCCGCTAATAGAGTGGTGATTGAAGTTACCGAACAAGAAAAGGTCGATGATGGCTTTTTATTGCTGAAAACAATTGCTCATTATCGCCAGCTCGGTTTTTCGATTGCCATCGATGATTTAGGTGCAGGCTACTCAGGATTAAAGCAATGGTCAGAATTATGTCCTGACTATGTGAAAATTGATCGTTATTTTATTGACCATTGTGATGAAAGCGTGGTTAAAAAAGAATTTTTAAAATCAATTATAGAGTTAGCGAAAGTTACCAAAACAGCCGTGATAGCAGAGGGCATAGAGCGGGTTGAAGAACTAAGTTTACTTGAAGGGCTAGGCATTGTGAATGCGCAAGGCTTTTTGCTGGAACGACCAAGTTTAAAGCCTAGTTTAGCGTTTGACTCAGCTCAATTACAGCAATTAAGTTTTACTCCACTTACCAATCAGTTTGAGCAATCAATGGCGATAGGTTGGCTAGCAATCGAACAAGCCTCCATCGACAGTCATACCCGTTGTAAAGATGCGCATAATATTTTTGAAAAAGATAAATCGATTATCAGTCTTGCGGTTGTAGACGAAAACTTACAGCCGATAGGCTTATTACACAAAGATCAACTGACAGAAGTATTTGCGGCTCCTTATGGCCATGCTTTATACGACAAACAACCGGTTACGGCACTAATGCATAAGCAACCCTTGGTAGTTGATGAAAATCAGCTACTTGATACTGTTAGTCAGCAAATTACCGAAAATGATTTTGATATTCGCCGTCATATTGTGATCACTCGCACTGAGCAGTACTTAGGGCTCGCGCCACTGCGGGATATTTTAAAACATATTACGGAAGAGAAAATTCGTCATGCTCAGCATGCTAATCCACTTACTATGCTGCCGGGGAATGTTGCAATTAACGAAGCAATTGAGCATAGATTAAGAGCCAAACACAGCTTTGCATTAGCCTATATTGATTTAAACCACTTTAAGCAGTTCAACGATTTATATGGTTACGCCAGTGGTGATAGCGTTATCAAATTATTGGCTGATGTCACCACCCAAGCTTGTAGTAATGTGCCCAGTTTTGTTGGTCATATTGGTGGCGATGATTTTATGGTGGTCTTTGATGGTGATGATGCGGCTACAGTATGTAACAACATAATAACTGAGTTTGAGCTGAAATCTCGTGCATTCTTTACGCCAGAGCATATTGCCAGTGGTGGTTATTGGGCAACTAATCGTGAAGGTGAAAAGCAATTTGTACCTTTACTTACTTTATCGATTGGCGTTGTTGAACCCGATCTAGAGCAGTGTACTAACAGCCATCAAATTGCTGCATTGGCAACAGATGCTAAAAAAGAAGCAAAACGTTATCGCCAAAGCTATCTATTTTTATGTAAACGACGTGGCCCTGCTTTGGCGGTTGTACGTTTAACTCCTGAGAAACAAGTCATATAAAATAACGTTAAGTAGGGCTGTTTTTCTTGAGTATTTATTGCTCAGCGTGTAGCTTTACTAAAACACTAGAAAATAATAATTATGACTAGGTATTTCTTTTCACTCATCTCGCTCTCGGTACTTATTGTTAGTACCGTATGCAGTGCTAAAACTGCAGCAAAAGAAACGGTCACAATCGCTCAAGAACCTCGAACATTATATAAACGAGATGCATACTTAAAAGAGTTACTGCAACGTGCGCTTGATGCTGCTAATTATTCAGCCCAGTTAGAATCTGTCGTGGTACATCCTCACCAACAGCGGGCGCTCATAGCCCTTGGCGATAATAGCGTTGACCTATATTGGAGTATGACCAGCCCAGAACGAGAAACCTTAGCAATACCGATAAAAGTGCCGTTATTTAAAGGTTATATTGGTAAGCGAGCCTTAGTAACTAGGCAGTCGTTTCTTAATCGCTTTGTTGATATCAAGAGCAAAGAGCAACTAAAAGGGTTTACTGCAATTCAAGGGCATGACTGGCCAGATACCAAAATATTGGCACATAATGATTTATCAGTACGGCCGTTTGCAAATTATCAAGCGATGTTTAATATCGTTTTGACCGGACGAGTTGATTACTTTCCTCGCTCCTTCATAGAAGTAAGCTCAGAGTTAAAAGAAGTTAATAAGCAAGCGCTGGTTATTGTTCCAAATTTATATATTAGCTACCCGAGTGCTTTTTATTACTTTGTGGCCAAACACAAGCCAGAACTGGCAAAAACGCTCAGCGATGGCTTAGCTATTATGCAAAAGAACGGTAGTTTTGATGAGCTATTTAACCAGTATTTTGGCGATGATTTAAAGGCCTTGCCATTTGATCCGCAGAACACTGTTGAGATCAAATTAGAGAACCCTTATTTTAATCATTAAAAAAGGAGCCTAGGCTCCTTTTAGTATCGATCTGAGTATAACTCGCTATTAGCGAAGTAACGCTTCAGTCAACACTGGGCGAATTTCACGGATCATCGCTTGTGTTAATTTCGGTGCGCCACAGATAATATTACCGCTGTGAGCGTAATTATTACCACCGGCAAAATCTACAACCATACCGCCAGCTTCTTTAACCATTAGTTCACCTGCAGCTGAGTTCCATGGTTTTAAACCAATTTCAAAGAAACCATCAACACGGCCAGCTGCCACGTATGCCATGTCTAGTGCAGAACAACCGGCACGGCGAATATCAGCAGTATGAACAAACAATGCTTTGAATGCTTCAGTATACGCATCCATATGGTGTTTGTTTTTGAACGGGAAACCAGTGGCAAGAACAGTACCAGAAAGAACGGTAGTTTTACTTACACGAAGACGTTTGCTATTTAGCTGTGCGCCTTGACCACGAGAAGCGGTGAAAAGCTCGCCACGAATTGGATCGTAGATAACAGCTTGGTCTAGACGACCTTTAACTTTAAGTGCGATAGAAACCGCGTAATGAGGGATGCCTTTGATGAAGTTTGTAGTGCCATCAATAGGATCAACAATCCATTGGTAATCTGCATCTTTACCTACGTGCTCACCTAGCTCTTCACCAACAATAGAGTGAGTAGGGTAAGATTGTAAAATAGTGTCGCGAATTACGGCTTCGGCTTCTTTATCAATATTCGTTACTAAATCATTAGTGCCTTTTTGTTGCACTTCAACTTTTGATAAATCTTCGCCAGCGCGAAGTAAAATTTTGCCTGCGTTACGCGCAGCGCGAACCGCAATGTTTAACATTGGATGCATGGTATTACCTTTGGGTTGTAAAAGAACGTGTATATATTTCTATATATTTCAGCCGGCGTATTCTAGCGATTTTTGACACAAAGTAAACAATAAACCCCAAAAATTTTTGAGTGTTTTTTGTACTGAGTTGAGTTGCAAGGTAAAAATTACAAGACAAAAGCCAGCATTGATCGTTGATACATAAAACTTCCCATATTTATTACCTAGAACCTAGAACCTAGAACCTAGAATCTTTGCTGCTTACAGCTTTTCTCTATGTTATAATTCGCGCAATTTTTTGGTATGAGTTAAACAGTAATGATCTTAGATGACATCCGCATTGTTTTAGTAAACACCTCGCATTCAGGTAACATCGGCTCAGCGGCGCGCGCGATGAAAACCATGGGCTTATCAAAACTGTATTTAGTTGATCCAGCGTGTGAAGTTGATAGCCACGCCAGCGCATTAGCGGCCGGTGCAACTGATGTGCTAGGTAATGCGGTGATAGTTGACACAGTTGCTGAAGCGATTGAAGGTTGTGCTCTAACTATTGGTACTAGCGCCCGTTCACGTACTTTATCGTGGCCTATGGTGGAACCACGTGAATGTGGTGAGAAGCTAGTTGCCGAAGCTGTTACTGGTCCTGTAGCATTAGTTTTTGGCCGCGAAAACAGTGGTTTAAGTAATGAAGAACTGCAACTGTGCAACTACCATGTGTGTATTCCGGCTAATCCTGAATACAGCTCGCTTAATTTAGCAATGGCTGTGCAGACCTTATGTTACGAAACGCGTATGGCATTTTTAAATCAACAACCAAAAGCCACGCCAGTAGATGATGCTGTGTATCCAAGCTCAAAACAAACCGAGTTATTTTACGAACACTTAGAACAAACCTTACTGGAAACAGGCTTTATTATTAAGCAGCATCCGGGCATGGTAATGACTAAGCTACGTCGTTTATTTAACCGTGCACGCCCAGAAGACGCAGAGCTAAATATCTTGCGCGGTATTTTAACCTCAATAAATAAGTCTACTAAATAAGCGAAAGTTATAAGACTATTTGCCGCTAATACTTGACTAAATTACTCAGGTAATTACAATGAACACAGTACTTGACTAAAACAGTCGGGTATTGAAGTTAATTGAGGGGCTAGGAAGATATAGGCACTAGGAATAGCTTGACTAGAATCGAGCTATATAAACTTTGTAGAACCTAGAACCTAGAACCTAGAACCTAGAACCTAGAACCTAGAACCTAGACTTTATTTAATACTTGACTATTTTACTCTGGTAATTAAAATTTGCACTCTTTAGTGCGGGGGCTCCATGAAGTTAACATCAAAAGGCAGGTATGCCGTCACAGCGATGCTGGATGTTGCGCTACATACAAATGTAGGGCCAGTTCCCCTTGCTGATATTTCAGAACGACAAGAAATTTCTTTGTCGTATCTAGAGCAGTTATTTGCCCGGTTACGTAAAAGTGGTTTAGTCAGCTCAGTGCGTGGACCTGGTGGTGGTTATTTACTCGGTCGAGAAACGCATGCAATTTCGGTTGGTGATGTGATCAACGCCGTTGATGAATCAATAGATGCAACCCGATGCCATGGTGCAACGGGCGGCTGTCAAAGCGGTATGCGGTGTTTAACTCACACCTTATGGTCTGATCTAAGTACCAGAATAGAAGACTTTTTAAACGGTATTACCCTTGCTGAATTGGTGGAAAAGTCAGATGTGAAGGAAGTTTCATCTCGCCAAGATAACAGCGTTAATAATGCACTCAAGCAATTGGAAAATATTCAAGTAAGCTGCCAACTATAAGTTGGCGTCCAGCGGAGAAAGAAATGAAGTTACCGATTTATTTAGATTACGCAGCAACCACGCCAGTTGACGAGCGTGTAGCAAAAGAAATGATGCAATGCCTAACAATGGATGGCAATTTTGGTAACCCTGCATCACGTTCACACCGTTTTGGTTGGCAAGCTGAAGAAGCGATTGATCAAGCTCGTACTGATATCGCAGATTTAATTAACGCAGACCCACGTGAAATCGTTTTCACTTCGGGTGCGACAGAATCAAACAACCTTGCAATTAAAGGCGCAGCACAGTTTTATAAAAAGAAAGGTAAGCACGTTATTACCGCTAAAACTGAGCATAAAGCAGTGATCGACACCTGTCGTGAGCTAGAGCGTCAAGGGTTTGAAGTAACCTATATGGACGTTGAAGAAAACGGCCTACTTGATTTACAAAAATTAGCCGACACAATGCGCGATGACACAGTGTTAGTGAGCATTATGCATGTAAACAACGAGCTAGGTGTAATTCAAGATATCGCGACTATTGGCGAAATGTGTCGCGAACGTAAAATCATGTTCCACGTTGATGCTGCACAAAGTGCCGGTAAAGTTTTAATCGACGTGCAACAGCTTAAAGTTGATTTTATGTCTTTCTCAGCGCACAAAGTATATGGCCCGAAAGGTATCGGTGCATTGTATGTTCGCCGTAAACCGCGTGCTCGTTTAGAAGCACAAATGCATGGTGGTGGTCATGAGCGTGGAATGCGCTCTGGTACGCTAGCGACTCACCAGTTGGTTGGTATGGGTGCTGCATTTAGAATTGCCAAACAAGATTTCGAAAAAGATCATGCTCACATCAGCGCGCTTCGTAAGCGTTTAATTGATGGCATTATGGCTGATATGGATGAAGTGTACTTTAACGGTACGCCGGACCAATCAGTACCAGGAATAATTAACATCAGCTTTAACTTTGTTGAAGGTGAGTCGTTATTGATGGCTGTTAAAGATATTGCTGTATCATCAGGTTCTGCCTGTACTTCAGCAAGTTTAGAGCCTTCTTATGTATTACGTGCGCTTGGCCGCAACGATGAATTAGCACACAGCTCAATTCGTTTTAGTATTGGTCGTTTTACCACCGAAGAAGAGATTGATTATACCGTCAATTTAATGAAAAACTCTATCGGTCGCTTACGTGAGATGTCTCCTCTTTGGGAAATGCATCAAGAGGGTGTTGATTTAGATTCAGTTGAATGGGCTCATCATTAATTGACGAGCACATCCACTAGCAGGTAATGAGGATAGAATTATGGCGTATAGTGATAAAGTAATCGATCATGTTGAAAACCCACGTAACGTAGGTGTATTAGACAAAAATGATCCATCAGTAGCAACGGGTATGGTTGGCGCACCAGCATGTGGTGACGTAATGAAGCTGCAAATTAAAGTATCAGCTGCAGGCATAATTGAAGATGCTAAATTTAAAACATACGGTTGTGGTA
Organism: Pseudoalteromonas sp. SG41-2; assembly: GCF_014164535.1. Taxonomy (NCBI): domain Bacteria; kingdom Pseudomonadati; phylum Pseudomonadota; class Gammaproteobacteria; order Alteromonadales; family Pseudoalteromonadaceae; genus Pseudoalteromonas; species Pseudoalteromonas sp. SG41-2. The sequence goes on from NZ_JACJFK010000031.1 coordinate 46,435, forward strand.
GCGCAATTGCTTCATCGTCACTTGTAACAGAGTGGGTTAAAGGCAAGACATTAGATGAAGCTGCAATGATCAAGAACACTGATATCAGTGCTGAGCTTGAATTGCCTCCAGTGAAAATTCACTGTTCAATTTTAGCTGAAGATGCAATTCAAGCAGCAATTGCAGATTACAAAAGTAAACAAGCGAAGTAAGAGATAAATCATGGCAGTGACATTGACAGAAGCGGCAGTAAACCGCGTAGAATCATTTTTAGCAAATCGCGGAAAAGGCTTAGGCCTGCGCGTAGGCATTAAAACGACGGGCTGTTCAGGTCTTGCATATGTTCTTGAGTTTGTTGACGAGTTATCTGAAGGCGACGAAGTATTTGAATCTAAAGGGGTTAAAGTAATCGTCGACGCTAAAAGCTTAGTTTATATTGATGGCACCGAGCTTGATTACACTAAAGAAGGTTTGAACGAAGGGTTTAAATTTATTAACCCAAATCAAGCTGATGAGTGTGGTTGTGGCGAAAGTTTCACAGTATAAACAATAAAGTGATTGTACTCTTAAGCCCTGCACCTGTAGGGCTTTGTTCTATCTGAATTTTAAGCCAATAGATTGTTGGCATGGTTGGAATTATGCGCTATTTTGAATTGTTTGCGATACCCGTTAATTACAATGTAGATTTGGCAAAAGTAACTAAGAATTACCTCGAACTCCAGCGTGCCGTTCACCCAGATCGCCATGCCAATGCCAGCAGCCGTGATAAGTTATTAGCCGTACAAAATACCGCAGAAATTAATGATGCCTTACAAATTTTAAAGCATCCGGTAAAACGCGCAGAATACATGCTGAGTGAATTGGGTGTTGATATTCGTGCCGAGCAGCAAACACTACAAGATCCACTGTTTTTAATGCAGCAAATGGAATTACGTGAAGAGCTTGAAGAGCTAAGCACAAGCGATGATCCAGACACAGCGATTGCTCAGTTCGAGAAGCAAATAAAACAACTAGACACTCAATACAGTGCGCAACTTGCTGAGCAATTGGCAAGTAATGACGAGCAGCAATGGCAGTTAGCCGCTGATAGCATTCGAAAATTAAAGTTCGTGTATAAATTACGAGATGAATTAGAGCGTATTGAAGACAGTTTATTCGACGATTAATTATCTAACTTACTGCACCATTGGTAAGTCAAACAAGAGTTAAAGATCATTATGGCATTATTGCAGATTGCTGAGCCGGGGCAGAGCGCGGCACCACATGAACATAAGTTAGCAATTGGTATTGACCTTGGTACTACCAACTCACTTGTTGCGACAGTACAAAGTGGCGAAGCCCGTACATTAACCGATGTTAATGGCGCAGCCATGTTACCGTCTGTTGTACGTTACGCCGCTGATGGTATAACAGTAGGCGAACTTGCCGCTCAAGCTGCAACACAAGATCCTGTAAATACTTTAATTTCAGTTAAACGTTTTTTAGGTAAAACTCAAGCTGAAATAGAGCAAAGCTACGGCCAATTACCGTATGATTTTTGTCAGCATGATGGCGCATTAGCGATTACCACCGCGGCTGGCAACATCAGCCCAATCACCGCATCAAGCGATATTTTAAAAGCATTAAAGCAACGCGCTGAAGAAAGCTTTGCAGGGCAAGATATTTTAGGTGCCGTGATCACAGTACCTGCTTATTTTGATGATGCACAGCGCCAAAGCACCAAAGATGCCGCAGAGCTTGCTGGTATTAATGTACTGCGTTTATTAAACGAGCCAACTGCAGCCGCAGTTGCTTATGGTTTAGATTCAGGCCAAGAAGGCATTATCGCAGTTTATGATTTAGGCGGCGGTACCTTTGATATTTCAATCTTGCGTTTAAACCAAGGTGTATTTGAAGTACTGGCAACCGGTGGTGATTCAAGCCTAGGTGGCGATGATTTTGACTCATTATTAGTGGATCATTTTAAACGTGAAACCGGTGTGATGACGCTATCTCCATCAGTATTACGCTTATTTATTAATAAAGCTAAAGCTTGTAAAGAAGCACTAAGCCAATATGCTAAAGTGAATGTTGGTCTTGAGTTTGATGATGAAAAATACACGGTTGAAGTCACTCGCGAAAAGTTTGAAGAACTAGCCATGGTGCTGGTGAAAAAAACACTCCGTTCGTGTCGCCGTGCAGTTAAAGATGCTGGCATTACAAATGACGAAGTACTGCAAGTAGTTATGGTCGGCGGCTCAACTCGTATGCCAATCGTACGCAACCAAGTCGCTGAATTTTTTAATAAAGAGCCGCTTACCTCTATTGATCCGGACCGCGTTGTTGCACTTGGTGCAGCATTACAAGCGGATGTGTTAGTGGGCAACAAGCCTGATTCAGACATGTTGTTACTTGATGTATTACCACTGTCGCTTGGCCTTGAGACTATGGGCGGCTTAGTGGAAAAGATTATTCCGCGTAATACCACTATACCTGTAGCACGAGCACAAGAGTTTACCACTTTTAAAGATGGTCAAACTGCAATGTCGCTGCATGTATTGCAAGGTGAACGAGAGCTAGTTGATGATTGCCGTTCATTGGCTAAATTTAGCTTAAAAGGTATTCCACCAATGGCAGCCGGTGCGGCGCATATTCGTGTGACCTTTAAAGTCGATGCCGATGGCTTACTTAGCGTATCTGCAATGGAAAAATCAACTGGCGTACAAGCTGAAATCCAGGTTAAACCATCGTTTGGTTTGTCAGATGACCAAGTAGCTAATATGCTTAAAGAGTCGATGACTAATGCCAAAGATGATATGCAAGCGCGTATGCTCAAAGAGCAACAAGTTGAAGCATTGCGTGTTATCGAAGCACTTTATGCATCATTAGCAACAGACAGTGCTTTACTTGCTGAACATGAATTAACTAACTTGAACGCTGAAATAGCGAAGCTAGTTACAGTTCGTGAGACAGCTACCGAGCCAAATCAAATAAAAGCAGCCATTGAGAAAGTTGATAACGCCAGCAGTAAATTTGCTGAGTTAAGAATGGATGCATCGATCAAAAAAGCACTGCAAGGGCAGTCAGTAGACAACGTTTAAAAGAGGTTAGAATGCCACAAATTATTTTTCTTCCCCATCCGGAATTATGTCCTGACGGCGCTGCAATTGATGCACCAAGTGGTGAAACAGTTCTTAATGTTGCACTTAAAAACGGTATCAGTATTCCACATGCTTGTGAAAAGTCATGTGCGTGTACCACTTGTCATTTAGTTATTCGTGAAGGTTTTGACTCACTTGACGAAAGCGACGAGCTTGAAGACGACATGCTAGATAAAGCATGGGGTTTAGAGCCTGAATCACGCCTAGGTTGCCAAGCAATAATCCGTGATGAAGACTTAATAGTTGAAATACCGAAGTACAATCTCAATATCGTTAATGAAGAGCATTGATTTAAAGCGCAGCTATAAGTTGTAAGCCTTAAGCTTTAAAGAAAACACCGCGCTCAATTTGAACGCGGTGTTTTTGTTTATAAAGATGGAAAATTGCGCGAGGTAAACTTGCGCCTACGGGTTTGGCATCAATGTTTGAATTTGCGTAGGCGCGGCTTTATGCCGCGCGGTTTAAAAATTCATGGCTAAAGCCATTTCCTAGATTGTAATAGCTGGTAGGAGCCGGATTTAGCCGCGAAAGATTTAAGTGATTTATTCACAAAGAGGTTAAGAGAGTGCTGTGCTTTAGAGATAAGTTAAGGGTATGTCTTCTCATTTACGCTCACGCGGCTACGGGTTTGGCATCAATGTTTGAATTTGCGTAGGCGCGGCTTTATGCCGCGCGGTTGTATTGAGATGTTAGATTTTAGGTGGAGCTAGTCTTTGCCTTTAACCTCGTACCTTTCACTTATCCCCCTGTGTCAGGATAGTTGTCGCCTCTAACTTTTAATAGAGGCAGATAAAAATGAGACGTCGATTTACACAAGAATTTAAAGTTCAAGCGGTTGAAAAAGCATTATCTCAATGTGATGAT
>NZ_JACJFK010000032.1:0-49700 GCF_014164535.1 Pseudoalteromonas sp. SG41-2
TTATATTCAGTTTTACAATTACAAACGTAGGCATTCTACGCTTAATTATATGACGCCACATCAGAAATATAATGAATTAAAAAATGCCGCTTAGAATCTCTACAGAATTTGTTGACCATTACAGTTGACAGCCCGTGATGTGATCGGACATTACCAGCTTGATGCGGAGGAGAATTCGATTTGTGCGCTTCTTCAGGGACTGGCCGACAGAGTGGAGGAGAATGGACAAGCGGCATGGGGAATTGGTCACAAATTTCAGGCCAGTAAATTTAATGGAGTTGAGATTTCTATTTCAGCAGTTAAAGCGGCTCAAATAGATGAAGCATCACTAAAGACACAATTACTCGATGCGATGGTTCACTCTGGATGGAGTCAGCAAGCTGGAGGAGGAAAGAACCCTCACTCTGCAGCTCATAATAGCTGGCAGTGGCCTCAGTTTGCAGCTGAAAATTCAGCAACAGGAATTGCTGAGGTTGTGAACTCCGCCTTATCCCAGCAAGCCCAATCCCTTTCTACGGTTTCTTCCTCCATTAAAAAGAATTTGGATGATTATTTCTCCCAACTCCAACCGTTTTTCGAAGACGTGAATGATTCTATCGTCAACAGCATCACTGCCAACAATAAGCGCAGTGAGCTACTGTGGTGGAAACAATCGCTGTATTCTGGTTCTCTGAATGCTAGTTATCGTAGCCTTGATCGATTGAACGCGGCCGTTTGTATGGCGCATGACCTTGCCGAACAAGTAGATCCAATCTACCCAGAAAGCCTGGATTACTTGCTGCGAGAAACGCTGAAAGACGTGCATGGGGATAGGGCATCCGAAGAGCGTCCACTGATAGAGTGGTTAAAGGATAGCCTTAGCCTGCATGGTAACATTCAATCAGCATTGAAAGCATATTCAGAACAAGGAGAGCAGCGCAAATCCCTGCTTAGCGCATGGGGCAATACATTGCATTTGAGCGAACCCACCAGTTTTTTCATAGAAACGGGCATAGACAAAAAAGCCACACTGACGGCATCCGATCTGGCGGTGTGGTTATTTCATGGGTTACAAGCGCAAAAACTGGCAACCGATAAATAAGGCGAAACATGGCAAAGGAAAGATGTACTAAAGAAGGCTGCTATGCACCGAAGGATTTTTGTCTTGAACTCGCGGGCCCTCTGCACGAACAATGTCAGTTTTTCGCAGAGTCAGGAGCCACAGAACCATCGGCCACAACTTCAAAAAAATTGGCTGCGTCCATTCCTTGGACCGGAGAATGGTTGCGGCCGGAACAGCTCGAAATTCTGACACATCGAGGGACGCCCAGGATCATCGGTTTGGTAGGGTCGTCTGGTGCAGGTAAAACCACTTACCTTGCCATGTTGTATTCGCTACTATTCAACGGCAGACGCATCGAAAACTGGGATTTGCCGGAAGCTATACGCTGAACGGATGGGAACTGCAGACCAAAACATTGCAAGTCCAGGACGATGGTACGGTTCGAAACCCAGATGCCACGCCTTCCGATAATGATTTTTACAGTCTCTACCATCTAGCTTTGCGCCATGACGGTTTTTTACAGGACATCTTGTTTGCTGACTCATCAGGCGAAGTATTTTCCAAATGGGCGAATAATGTGAACGATCCTGCAGCTGAAAATGCGCGCTGGATTTATGACAACGCCCATGCATTTCTGTTTTTTGTTGATTGCGAGGCAATTATTGGGCAAAGAGGCAGGGCGAGACGTGACATTGTTCAAGTAGCCGAACAGGTCAAAAGCAGCCTTCGAGGTAGACCGGTAGTGATCTTATGGTCGAAAGCCGACCTGGCTAAGAATATGCGCGAAAACATTGTGGATGCCATCAAACGAAATCTTTCTGAAATCTTTCCCGGAGCCATCTCACTGGAGATCAGCAATTATTCGAAATCTGACTCCGACCAGTTATGTCACATTAATAATATAAGTGTGGCAGAAACGGTACTCAACTTACTGGCTAACCCGAAACGACTGCGTATCGCACCTGCTGCATCTATTCAAGCAGATGATTTCTTCCTTTTATACCGAGGCAGCTATGGTAGCAAATAACGAAATATTGATCATTGGACCGCCTAAAACGGGAAAAACTACCTTTCTAGCCCAATTGTATGGCCGCCTATTAGATAAAAAAGGAAAGCTGCAATTAGCTTCCGCACCTGGAAATATCGATGGGATCAAAAGCGCCTACGATCGACTTACTGACGGGGAAGAAACGGAACCAACACCTTCTACAGATAACCTGGAGGTCAAAATACCGGTCATTCACGAAGGGCTGGAATTAGTGTTGCATTGCAAAGATTATGGCGGGGAGCAGGTACGCGACCTCATAGCATTGATGGAATATGACAAAACGTGGATCGAACGGGCGAAAACGAACGACCGTTGGATTCTTTTCATTCGCCCCTCAGAAATTGAACAGCGCTTCGACTTAAGTAAGAAGGGGTATGCTGAAAAAGATCAGAAAGAATCGAATGCCTCAATTTCCGGCACTTCCGAGCAATCCCAATTTATCGAGCTAGTGCAAGTCCTGATGCACGCGCGCGGCACGGGAATGAAAGATCTTATTGATACCCCTAGGTTACTCATTGCATTAACCTGCTGGGATGAGTTGAAGACCGATTCGACACCGGAGGAAATCTTGCAGCAGAAGATGCCGTTGTTCACACAGTTCATTGCAGCCAGTTGGTTGCCGGGGTCCTTCAAAATCATTGGAGTATCAGCACAGGAATTCCCTTTAAAAACCAATGAGGATCGCGACAAATACCTGGACGAGATGCCTCAAAATTTCGGCTACCTGGTATTGGACGATAATCCTAAGGAAAAGGATCTGACCCGACTCATCGAAGAAGCTCTGACTCTATGACCATTATCCAGCAGGCCATATATGGAGAAGTGCAGGGGAAAACTTCAGGGCACGAACTGCTAGCCGCTTCCGATGAAAAAAATGAACTATTCAGACGAGTGAGCGGCCATACCGATCTGGCCGACCGACCTGAAGGGGGAGTTTTATCCAGCTCTGTGATGCGTGGTTTATTTGCTGAAGATCACTTTCTGCTTATTAAGACATTTCCCGATAAAAGTCCTGGATTGCGTTCTGGACGCGTTTTTTCGCATGCTTTATTTATACCAAAAGCAGACTTACATCGAGTACACAACCTCAGCAACCTATTTCAATATCTCCTGCCTGATATTCAAAAAGAAGCGAAAATGCATTCGATAGACTACCGCTCGCATGGAGCCATAACGATAACAGGGGCAGTGGATGGAAGGGAAGCAGCAGCTACTAATGCCTTGATAGAAAAGCAGCCATTTGTTTGGTTGGGGGAGGAAGGCTACTGGGACTGGCTAGCCCGAATCTGGCCTAGGTTACCGGCCAAAGAGAAATGCACCTTAAAAATCGGAGCGGCATTCGGCCCCTCCTATGTAAAAAAAGAAAACCTCAACCTACTCTACATTCCCAAAGGTGCTAAAACTCTGTGGGTAAGGCATTCCTTTCGTGTCGTCGATACGGAAGAATCGCAGAACCTTGAGTCCTTAACCGCAAATTGGTTGGTAGGAGTTGCTAAAAAGTCAGCTTCCCTCGAGGTCTTGATCGATGATTTTGGTCCGATAATTGATTCCATAGAAACGCTAAAGCAGCTTGAGGATTATGGTAAAGCCTACCATCAGATTAACAATACCTCTGAGCTTAACCATTTATTGGTGTTGGCTAATTTTGTTTCGAGAATTAGTCCCAGTGAAAAAGTTGGAATCAAGGGGAAAAGCAGGCTGATGAATGCCATACTTCAAGCTATTCCCAATGCCCCAATTAATATCTTAATCGCGCTCATATACCAAACTTGGAAAGGATTTCCGAAAGCAGTTACATCTTTGTCGGATTCTCTGCGTGACTGGCTCACCAATAATCTTATTAACGGAAAACAAGCAAAAGAGTGTGGTGCTGTGCTGGAAAAAGCATTGGAGGCTGAAACGAAAAACTGGTGGAGCAGCACGGTTTTGAGTTATTTGAATAAACGGCTTAAAAACTGGCAATCTCGCGACGCCTCCATTTTGTGGCAATGGATGGAAAAGGAACCTATGTTGATTATCCGACACCATTCCTGGTTGCCGGATGATATTGAAAATGAGCTAACCGAAAAAATTCCACTACTGGAAAAAACAGTAGCGGAATCGGTTCTGCAAATGTCCGAACAGAAGAATTGGCTTGTGCTACACGCGCAAGTGGCAGTACAGCTTTATTCTGCTGAAAAAGCCATCGAAGCTCAGTTGCGTATCGATACTGATGAAAATCATACTCGAGCGCTCCAAACTCTTTCCGGAAGCATCAGGAGCAACTCATTTGTATCCGTTGCAGCCGGTCACTCTGATGCCCGCTTGCACCACATCGCAGGAAAGTTAATTGTCGAAGACAGCGAGTTAATGAAAGGTGTCGACATTACCAGTGAAGGTTGGCAGCAATGCTGGAAAGCAGCCATAGAGCAAGGAAATGAAGTTTGGCAAGGTATTTCCAACCCACCGCACATTCTAGTTGAAATTCTTGATCATCTTCTGGCAGGAAATTCGTTTAACAGAACACTGTTAAACTCAATAAGCACAGGCAAGTATAACAACCTGAAAGATTACCGACAGCGCGCATCTATCTGGGATGTATTGCCCGAGCATGCACGTAACGAGTTCGTTAATGCAACGCTTGTCGCGCTAATGGTTGATAATGCTAGCGGTAAATTTAACTATAACGTCCTCGAACCTGAGTTAAAAAAGGAACTGCAATCGCAAAAAGTGCAACAATATATTTTCAGCAGCAAAGCAATCCCCCTCACCAAAAAACTACAGTTGTTCGGTGTGTTGTCGAGTTTGGGAGAATATCACGCACGGCAGTTAATACAGGATAATCAATTTTCACCAGCAGAAGCTAAAGAATTTGGTCGGATTGTTGCAACTACAGGCCACTGGAAAACGGTAGTTGATGAGCTTTACAATAAACGCTCTCATAGAAACGATCTACTACCAGCTTTATTACAATGCAGCCACTTACTTGGGTTTTGGCAACGCATGGCACTTGCTTCCAGTGGGTTAAAGCCAGATGCAATCAGCTCAGAAGAATGGATGGATGAATTTTTCGAAATTGCTATTCAGCTGTTCCCAAGTGGACCAGACCAAAATGGATTGTGGGTAAGTGCAGGCGGTGACCAGTCACAACTTATAACAGCCGGTACAGGCCGAGACAAGTGGAGTCATGCAGTGCAAATCATGCGAAATAATGGAAATCCAACACGTAAAAAACTGTTAAGTAAAATGCGTGATATATATTCTTTAAACGAAATTCTTAAAAATCTACAAGGGACTTTATGAACAAACCTATTCTGATTCTTACTGCTTTGGAAGTGGAGCGCCTGGCTATCGAGCAGCATTTAAATAACATCGAGACAGTACTACACCCCTCAACCTGTACCGATTATACCAAAGGCGATTACAACTGCAACGGTAGAGTCCTTGAAGTGATAGTCGCCCGTACTGATCAAACCAATGTGAATGCTGCTATAGAAACAGAGCGTGCCATAGCTCATTTCGAACCGGAGTATGTCTTTTTTGCAGGTGTGGCAGGTGGTCTGAAAGATGTAGAAGTTGGTGACATTATTATTGGTCGGGACGTTTACGGTTTTGAGCGAGGAAAGGCCGAAGAAAACAATTTTAAACCTCGTCCACAATTTGGTGCTTCTTCATATGCTCTGGAACGGTTGGCCAGTCTGTACGCAAAAAGTATCGCATGGAATCAAAAAATTAAAGAACTACTAAACTCGGATTTTGCTCCCGTCATCCGCACTTACACCGGAACCATTGCTTCTGGTGAAAAGGTAGATGCTTCCATCGATTCAGATCTTCATCAATTCCTTAAACAAAACGCTAGCCATGCCCTCGGCATCGAAATGGAAGGCCTCGGCTTTCTGGAAGTCTGTCGTATGCGTCCGCTTGTTAAAACCTTGCTGCTTCGCGGCATCTCCGACCTAGTAGACGGCAAAAATCATATGGATAGCAAAGGCTCCCAGCCCTACGCCTCAGCAAATGTAGCTGCCTTTATGTTCGGTCTGCTTGAACAACTGGATTTTTCAGATACCACAACTAAACCAAACCGAGAGCAAAAGCTGGTTGAAATTATGTGTAAACTTTATCCAGGCGGATTGAAAGATAATCAAATATGGATTGCAGCAGGTGGTGATTTGTCTTTAATTAATCTAGGCCAAACTGGCAAAGGTCAATGGGTCGAAGCTATTCGAGCTTTGAAGTTTGGCGGTGGAGGAAGTGTGAGTTTAGATAGTTTAATTAAAACTGTTGCAGAAGAGTATGGAAGTAATGAAGATGTTAAAGAGATTATGTAGATTGGACGGAATCAGTCTAGTACAAAAGATTAGGGACTTTAGGGATCATTCCAAAAATATGGGATGCTTACTCAATTTGAGCATCTAGGTGACTTTTCGGAGTATTTGCGATCATTGCAGATCGGGGGCCTACAAAAGAGGACGCGCTTGAATTCGTGGGGGGTAAAAAGTGATCAAAACGGTGTTCTGAAAATGTTTTTGAATCGGGTAGCTGGAGGCACACCACCCATCATGCGCTTTTTATTAATAGGAAGTGCAATGGGCGGTTCATCTCCCGTAATGAATATTGATCCAAATATCTCTCAATGACGCTAAACCTTGTGACGCTAGATAGTCATTGCCTATCGCAATGTTAATTCCTTTTGTTTTTGAGCTTCTACAAGGACCTTCGCTTCCAAGCGCTTTGGTACTGGTGATACCACATGCAATGGCGAGTCGTTCGCTAACACCCAATTTCATTAAACTGCGTACTTTAGTGCGTGCTATTTTTTATAAAGAGCGCCACTGCCGCCAGTAGCACATTCTTATCCTACGGCGGATCCAGTGATCTAAATCCACCGTTAGCTAATTAAAATGAAGGTCAAAATAGACAGTCCAATGGCGCGACGACAGGTTTTTCTTGAAGGAATGGCAAACAACGTGGTTTTATAGAGCCGCTTTACTGAGGTGAAAAGCGAAATTTTACGGTCAACAAAGGCATGAAAAAACTGATCTTACGGGTTCAAACGAAAGTAAACTCCCAATACAACTGTATTGCTTAGTTCATAATATAGAAAAGCTGCAAACAGGCTTCATTAAAACCACTTAAGCCGTAATATAGCCAGTAAACCAACTGGAATACCCGCCAAAACGCCCCTTAAAGCAACAGCAAATCCTCTTTTTATATTTTCACGTGAAAGTCAGTTGTCGATTGAATCAAAATAGGAACTCAGCTATGGTTGAAGCATCAATAAAAATAAATTAAAAACGAGTTATTCTACAGGCTCGTTATATTTCACGGAGGATTTAGGTTGTCATTTCCAACTTTAGAGACAAATCGCTTAAGGTTAGATCAATTATCAAAAGAAGATTCAAATAGTTTATTTGAGTTGTTCTCGGACATTTCAGTTGTCGAATATTATGATTTAGAGGCATTTACTGAACTGTCACAAGCAAGCCATTTAATTGAGTTTTTTAACTCTCGTTTTAAGGAAAAATCAGGTATTCGTTGGGCTATTCGCCTAAAAGAAACAAATCAACTTATCGGTACTTGCGGTTTTAATACTTGGAGTCCTAAAATGAAAAACGCTGTTCTTGGATATGATTTACTGCCTAAATATTGGGGTAAGGGTTTTACCACTGAAGCAGTTCATCGAATAGTTAAAGCAGCATTTTCAGGTGACTTATCTTGCGGAAATCTTAATCGTATACAAGGCGATACCGTTCCAGGGAACACCGCATCAGAATCATTACTTTTAAAAGTAGGGTTTAAAGAAGAAGGGGTAAGACGTCAAAGTGGGTACTGGAAAAACCAGTTTCATGATCTTAAATGCTTTGGTTTAATTAAGTCAGAGTATAGTGAAATATAACAATCCAATTATTCCGACCTCAACTCGATGCGCTTGTTTCGTCGGCATATTGGGGCGTTATACGCTGCAAATTCTAACATTGGAGTAAATCAAAATTATAAAATCAGACCGCATCGAATTAATATCATCCTCAGCTACTCATATTCGTATAGAACTTGAAACACCTCTGTTACTTGCTGAAAAATTAAATGCTACGGTTTCAAATGGTTGGCCTTCTGGTGAATACGACAGAGATGCAATGGAGTTTTTTCTTTCCTGTTTCGAAAATGGCGGTGAAGCTTCCCAAGGTTGGTATGGCTGGTATGCAATAAATATTGATCCTATTTCAGGAGAAAGATCTCTAATTGGCTCAGGTGGTTATTTCGGGCCTCCAGATAGTAATGGGATAGTTGAGATCGGTTATTCCGTTCTACCTGAGTGGCAGCGTCGTGGTTATGCTACAGAAATAGTTAATACGCTCGTTTCTCATGCATATTCTTTTGAAAAAACAAATAGTATTATTGCTCATACTTCGCCGGAAAATGACGCGTCTAAAAAAGTTTTGATTTCTAGTGGTTTTAGAGAAGTTGGAGTTAATGACGGCAATCTACGTTTCGAACATCTTAGTTAGTCGTATATCTTAATTGTACGGTGATTTTTTTGCGTATAACAAGGGCGTTATATGTATTTTAGAGATTGTGCTATATGTCGTCGATTATAAGTAAAAAACTTCAAGAAGCATTAAAAGCTCAATTCAAAGCTTTTGGATTTAAAAAGAAAGGGGCTTCTTGGGCTTGTGCTGAGGGTGAATTAGCAAAGTGGTTCAACATCCAATGTTCTCGGAACAGCGGTTGTGTTTACTTTAATGTTCGTATCTATTTTCAAGCAACAAAAGAAGTAGACTACCCAAAAGAACTAGATTGCCATTAACGCTTTCGATTTGAGCAGCTGTTAAGTTCTGATGAAGAAATTAGGCCTCATATGTACTGGAATAACGGTAAAGAGATAGCAATTAAGCTTTGTGCTTAATACATATAACAAGGGCTTTAAATTTGACTCCAAAAGCGCTCATATTTTTTGCGGAGCAAAAACTAAAGCCAGCTTTTTACGCAATTTAAGCGGGCGTTGAGGCTGTAGAATTACTCTTTTTAGGAACTAATTCTTCACATTTGACTTGATTGTTTTTTAACCTTGAATCCACTGGGTTACTGTGATCTAATAGATATTATTCACCCACGGTAAATTGTTATGGCTCTTTCATTAGGTAAGGAGTCAAGCCTGACTTATCTTGCCAAAATAAATTCATTCCGATCAATTTCGCTGAATAAATTGACCTTACGCGGTCAAACGAAAGTGAATGCTTTCACTTCATACTGCGGCAACTGTATTGCTTAGTTCATAATATAGAAAAGCTGCAAAACACGATGCATTAATAAAGGTAAGCTGCTACCTCTCCAAATAAGCCACTTAAACACCTGTCATACCTTCCAAAACGCTAATTAAAGCAACAGCAAATCCTCTTTTTATATTTTACGTAAAATCGAAGCAACCGATTGAAGCAAAATAGCAACTCGGCTATGGTTGATGCATAAATAAAAAGCGAGTTAATCTACAGGCTCGTTAGAGGTGAAAATGAGTTTCGGTACATTTTATAAAGTTGAAGACGAAGTTCGGTCTGCTTTCGAAGGAAAGGTAGCGAAAAGCGAATGGTATGATGTTTTAGGAGAAATTGAGATTCAGAATTATGAATCTTGCGATGCTGAAGAATCAATACCCGCCTGGGTTTTAGCATTAAAGAACCAAGGTGAACCATTGAGTTTGTTATTCCAAGGGGAGCTCCGTGCAGAACCTAATGAATATGATGATCCCGATGTTGTATTTGTTGGCAAAGAAATGATAGCGTCAATTGTGACAGAGCTAGAAAACAAGTCGAAGCCATATTTTCAAGAGTTGCTCAATGAAGTGAATTGTTCGTCAGATTTTTGGCTGTTTGACTCAATGTTTAATTTTTTAAAGAGCGCAGCATCTAATAACAATGCTATCGTAATTATATGGGGTGGATAGTGAAACCTAAGTTAAATTAGCTGTTCTCTATAATGAAGACCAAACAAGAGACTACAACACATTTACGAGCTCAGAATTATTCAAAAAGGAAAGCTTTTGACTCCGATTAAAATATTTAGTTTGCAGCAGCATAAAAGTAAGTACGAAGATCGCCCTTTAAAGTCTTATTTATATGTTTGCGGTGACAAAACTGAATTGCAAGTCTCCGGTTATGAAATAGAAAAACAATTTGAGCTCGCTGATTATTATCTTCTTCTACTTAACTGGGACTGCCTATTTGAAGAAGGCTGTGAAGTTGTTATTTTAAATAAGCAGATTAAGCTAGTAGCGACGTATAGTTTTACGCCATTTTACAACAGCTTTCTATTAACTGATTTTAACGAGCTATCTAACAACTGTTATGAATTAATTTTTAATCAATTCGAGCGATTTGAGTTAACAATTAACTACCCGAAAAAGCACTTATTAAGTAAAGTTATTAAGGTACGAAAATTTACATAGTCTTTCTTTGTAGGTGTATTTTGTTAGGGAAAACACCTACCAATAAAGTTAATCTATGTTTTAAGACAAGGCTACCATATTGAATAATCAATATCATCAATCGGCGATCCTCGGAAAATCCGAGGGACTTTGTGCATAAAACTTTTTTTCATTCGAACGGTTTCTAGCTTTTCAGATTCTGCAAAGGCGCTATCTTCTATCGCCTCAATATGAGTGGGAAGAGATAAATGCTGAAAATTATTATTTGAAAAACTATAGTCACGAATAAACTTTACTGTGTCTGGTAATCGTAATTCAGTTAATAAATTTTTGCAAAAACAATGACTAGCTATGGTTAATAAAGGGGCTTCGATAGTCAACTTTTCAATTTCGTTTCGACAAAAAGCACCTGCGTCTAAGCTCATAACCGTTTCAGGTATCATGAGTTCTTTAAGTTTATTTTTATAAAAAGCATCACCACCAATATGAGTTAATCCTAAGGGTAAATTAATTGTTGTTAAAAAGTTCTCGCAAAAAGCTTCTAACCCAATCTTCTGTAAAGAGTCAGGCAGGCTTACAGAGGTGAGTTCTTTTTCTGAAAAAGCTTTTGGGCCAATACTCAATATTGTTTTACCTTCTATTTCATTGGGTATGATTACATCTTTAGCTGAGCCAATATAATCAACAATAGAAAGTCCTTTGTCGTAGCTTTCGCACACAAATAAAGTATTAAGAGTCAAAATATTTCCTTAAAGTTTGAATAATATCAATAGATTTATCTAATCAATGTTAGCTTCAGTCCAACGGTCAAATCGAATAAAATAGTCAAGATTATCAGCGCTATTATCTTTTTCACTATCAATAAAATTAGGAGAAAATTGCTTACAAACCTCTCTCAATTTGCGTTCTGATTCTAAAACAAGTCTCTTTTGAAAGTATATATTAGGAATATTTTTGATTAATTGTGGTTTTTCATCAAAAACTTGAATAAGTAAGTAATTGATATTTAAGTGATTAACTTTTAGGTTTTGGAATAAACGATTTGCTTGAGATATTGTATGTATACTAGCCCATTTGAGATTTAAGTATTCAATCTGTTGGAACAACTGTAAAGTATCAATAGACTCATCATCAAAAACAAAACTTTCCAGTGAGAGTCGCTTTAGATTAGGTAAATTTTTTAAAAATTTAAAACCTGTCTCTGAACCTCTAGCTATACAGTCAAGGTTGAGATACTCCAATGCTGTCAATCCCTCAGTCATTTTATGAATGCTATCAGCGTCAATATAGTTAGAACGATAAACATTACTTGCACGACTTATGTCGAGCATTTTCAAATGGCTTAGCTGAGATAGACTTTCAAAACAAGTAAAGTTAATTGATGAAGGAGTGGATGTTTTTAAAGCACGTAAACTTTTTAACTCTCCTAAACTTTCAATACCGGCCTCTCTTACTTTAGTCGATCTAATATCGAGCTCTTCTAAAGACTTTGATTGTGAAAGCTTTTTGATGCCAGCATCGTTAAGTGAAGTATACCAAAGTATTAGTAGCTTTAAATGAGGAAGCTTGGCTAAATCTGCCATCCACGGATTAGAAAACCCCTTTAGCATTCCTAAATCAAGAAGTTCTAAATTTTCCATCTCAGCTATCGCTTTACGCTTTGTCGCGTCGAGTTTGCAATTCACTTTTAAACCAACAAGCTTTCTGTCTCGAATATAAAGTCCTAATGGGGAAGGCGATTCTTTAGATACAAATTCTTGTAATCCCCAAAACTCATAATCAGTGAAATTATCAGGGGGTAAATAGTAAGTATCCATAAAGTCGGTATATTTCATTTTATTCCTTTAAGTTAGGTAAGCCTATGTGCTGTAATTTATGAGCTAATAAGCTGTATCGTTCCGAGTTCATCGAAGGCTAAATCGTTTTAGTCTGGCTATTTTAACCTTGGGCAAGAACCAGAGCAAGGTTACGAACTTTTATTGACTTAAATTTTTAATTGATGTTTTTTGATAATTACAGCCATAGTATTGTGCTGTTAAATAAAGTAACATATTGAAATATATATGGTATTGATTGTCTAAATTTTTATACTTCAGTAATTCAGTGCTTATGTCTTTGTGTTTACAGTTTAATATGACGTCATTTGTCTAATGAGATCGTGATGATAAAGAATAAACTTGAAGGGTTAATGTTATCGATAATCGATGACACTCGTATCGAGGATTTTTGTTTTACTGATAATTTCGTCATAGCAACTATCGGTATCAAAGATGGTCCAATCTGTGCTCCAGTTTTAGATTATGAAATTACAGGCGATGAATCACTTATTATTGATAAAGACAGTTTTAATATTGAGTGGAAGCAAGTAGTATTTGAAGGCAACACTATCTCTGTAATTAGAAATAACAAGCCCGCACTATATCGCGTAGCACCAGATAAAAAGCAATAGTTTTTGTATTGTTCAATTAAAATTTGAATACTTAATTACATCTTTTTTAAATATGCAAACACTGTACTGGTGTATGAGGCGTTAACCAAAATGGAAAAATTTCTAGTAAGACCTGGATATAAAACAGAAGAGCTTTTAGTTGAATTTTTGGGAGACCATAGAGAGCCTCAGTTTCCTGATATACAAGAAATTCTTGTAAAAGGATTAAAAGCTGAACCTGATCAACTTAAGTCTTTTGATCCAACTCAATACTCTTCTTTTGATATTGCTACAATGGCCGTAGCTGCAGATGAGTTTCTGACCTTCTGGAAGTACTCAAATGGAGAATATGAATTAGATGACGATATATGGGCTTTTTTCATTCATGCCCCTAAAAACAATCGACAAGTAATATCAGATATCGAAGGTGTTTTATTGGCTAGCGGTAAGTTTATTAAAGAAGAGGTTGATTTTAGCCAATACAAATAATACGCCTTTCATTTACTAGTTAGCGTATGTTCAGTCATTAATTTTGTTGGTGTATTATCGTTCGCGCACCCCAAACATTAAACTATTTATCATCGGCATTTTAGGCCGTTGATCAATAGATTACAGGTCAATTTTTCAGTTAGATTTATGGATAATAAGAATATGAAAAATATTATTAAATACTTTTTCACTTTAAGCATTTTACTATGCTCTACTTCGACTTTCTCAAAAGAAAACGATATTCAATTTAAATGGAAATTAACGCAAATCATTGCTTCAGATACAAATACCATAGAAATTAAAGATGGTAACTTTGTTAAAATTGATGATGCGGGGATCCTTGAGATGATGAAAGAGTATGGGAACAGGTATCATCCTTATCACAGAGAAGGGAACATATTACATGTAACCTCAGCTGGAGAGACAACTAAATGGGAAGTATTACTTGTAGATAAACATAATCTTCATCTTGATACACCAATTGGAACCTATATTTTAAAACGTTAAATCTTATATTTATAAATAGCTTAGCTATTTTTCTTTTCACGCGCTAATTGATTAGGTAATAACTGCTCTACAATTTCCCTTGCTGGCAATGTGTAACGCACGCCATCGAACATTACAGATGTAAATTCATCAATACTTGTTATACCTGTTAATGTCCATCCTTCACCGCGCTCAGGGCAATAAACAGTGGTTGTTGGTTGTATTACTTTAAATTCGTCATTCATAATTAGCTCAGTTATTAACTTGTATGGCGGGTATCTTAAGGGAATAATAGCGGGCTTTAAAGCCGTAATTTAATTTTATTTATGAACAATGAGTTTGCACTAAGTCGAATCACATTAAAGCCAATTAAGCATAGGGACTGTAGTGCGTTGTGGGCTATTTTGTCTGAGCCGTTAGTTGCTCAGTTTAATGACTATGCAGTGCCACTTGCACGTGATGACGTAAAACAACTGATCCAAGATGATATTACTGGCATGTATGAAGGAAATACGCTGCGCTTTGGAATGTACTTACTAAATACGTCGACCTTGATTGGCTGCATTGGTTTATATGATATTGAAGAAGATACTGCTTGGTTAGGTTTTGAGTTGTCACCAAATCATTGGGGGAATGGGTTTATGTCTGAAGCATTAGCATTTATGCTAACAAATATAACAGCCGTTGTTGCGCAGTTAGGCAATGAGTTGAGCATTACTAATTTACAGGCGAAAGTGGCGACAGAAAATAGCCAAAGCCAGCAACTACTTCGCCGTTTTAAATTCACTCATGTAGCGAGTGAACAATGGTTGTATCAACTGTAAATCACACTTTGTTACATAACGGTAGTTTAATTAAAAATACAGAAAGGGTATTGTTTTTAAAACAATCTTTACCTGAAAGCTATGCTGCTATTAAAAAAACTAAATCGCACTGCAATCATAATTCTATTGAGTACAGCCGGCTTCATTGCATGCGCTATTGTCATTTATAAATATAACGCGCATTACACGTCAAATTTTAAAGACATCACTATTTATTCTCAGGTATTGGATGAAAGTAGGAAAGTGTTTATTCGTTTACCTAACAATTTTGAGCCAAATAAGCGCTACTCCTTGATCATTAGAACCGATGGTAACTTTAATCTTACGCAGTGGGATTCAGTGATGGCTGAGTTACCAGCGCAGCAAGATACAATTTTAGTGTCTATTCCTAATCAATTTTGGACCTTTACCAGAAATCGTGATTTAGTGCCGCCGTATGCACGCCAAGATGTGAATACCCAAGCTCGTCCTGCAAGTGAAAATTCACCAGAATTATTTGGTCAAGCAGATCAATTTTTGGCTTTTATTGAAGGTGAGTTATTACCGTATTTAGAATCACATTATAAGCTAGATAATAATCGTGTTTTGTCGGGCTATTCAGCAGGAGGGAGTTTTGTTTTATACACTATGAGTACAAAGCCTTGGCTGTTTAACGGTTATTTTGCATTTAGTCCGGCTGCTTGGTACGACGATATGACCGTTGTAAAAGAGTTTGATCGATTCTTATCGCAACGATGCCTCAATACAGACGATAACATACCGCTGTCGCTCTATATAACAGTAGGAGGCGCCGAGCATCCTTTAATGTTAAGTGCCTTTGCTGGTCTTAATAATAGCCTTAACATATATGCTAATGATATTATTTGGAATAGCAGAATTAATGAAGGTTTAGAGCACAGGGAAAACCCGGTGCATAGTGTTAAGCAGGCACTCGATTTCTATAATTCATCAATAAACTAATATGCTTAACTAAATAATAAGACAGTAATAAACCACAAAAGAACACATCATACTATATTTGTTAATTAAGATAACTCTGCATAAAAAGTTATTTTCAACTAAAAGCTATCAAGAAGAATCATGAGCTTGATAAATCAAAGTTAGTAATTCGATTAAACGTATCACAAGAGTTATGTTTATTTGGCTATGGAGGGATCTTCATTGATACAACGATTTACTAATAGGGCAGTTACAGAGTTCTTAAAGTAATCAGGTTCAGGTCAAATAAAAATGCACTTAACCACATAGAAAAGCGCTATTACTTTAAGTTAAGCTTTTAACTTAAACAAAGGGTAAGTTAAAAGCTTAAATTTAATGCCCAAAGTGAAACACAGAGTGAAACACAGAGTGAAATAAGTTGTCGCTAAAGAATAGATATTTTGCTGGTGAGTTGACGTAGCATTTTTTCAGGTTCTGGCGCAGGTTCATTTAACCCTGAAATAATGGTCATAAAATAACAATCTAACATCACACTTGCTTTTATATCGTCAAACTCTTGCTGTTTATCGAACAGCCGTTTTTTAAACTCACTCATTTGCTGTTCAAAAAAAGCTGCTTGCCAAATCATATCGCTTATCAATATTTTACTAAATTCAATGTTATTACAATAAAATTCAAACAACGGTAGGGCATAGTGACGTAACTTAAGCCTTGGTGCATGTTGGCGATCAGTTAAACTAGCCTGATGAATGATCGTATCTATTTGTTGCTGCATTCCTGCTTTTAGTAAGTCGATTTTATTTTCGAAATGACTAAACACAGTACCAACGGCCACATTAGCCGCTTTTGCAATTTCTCGTGTAGATGTATGAGCATAACCTTGCTCTAAGAATAACAGCCAAGCCGAGGTAAGAATTTTATTATAGGTTTGCGTTTTTTTATTCATTGTATATCAATTAATTATATTTAACTTGTGATAGTAAAGATGAAGTTACTTGAAAAAGTGACTGCGCTCAATTATATTTGTGAGCGCAGTCATTTAAACAAGGAACTTATATGAACTTTATCAAACAAGTTATTGGTTACGGACTATTTATCCCATTTATTATTTTTTATTCTTACATGCTAGGACCATTACTTAAAGCAATTTTATTACCGGGGGGAATTTTAATGTTATGGATAATTTTAGGACCTAAGGAAGGTTATTTGGCTTTGACAAAAGCGTTTGCAACTAAAGGTAAAGCAAAAAAAATGTGATCGCAGCGGGTGCTAAATATTAGCAAAGCAGGCTGATTAAATAATCAGCCTGTCAGTGTTCTAGTTATAATGTGTAATGAAAACCAAATGCAATGCCATCATCTTCTGATAGACCCATTTGATATTCTTGTTCTTTATCGGCACTTGAAAAATCACTAAAGTCTTTACGTGCTTCAATGTAAAAAATCGTATCTTCGTCGAATAGATAGTGAAAGCCAAGTACTGTAAATTGACGTTTAAAGTTGTCATTAGGATCGGCGTTAAAATTTGGTTGGATCACGTAATCTGTTCCAGCATCATAGACGTTATATGCAATGAAGGTACGAATGTCATTATCAAACTTATAAGATAATAAAGACTCTACCCCAATCGCGTCTTTGATAAGACGGCCTAAGTTATCGGTATCATGATTTTCATTTTTGTTGATATTTGCGGCAAAATAAAGGCCATCATTGTTGAAGTTACCCCAAGTAACGCCTGCGCCATAAATAAAATCATTAACAGACTGAATTCGTCCTGCGGCGTAATTTACGGTCAGTTCTCCGCGGTTAAACCCAGCAGAAAGTTTTAAGTCGTCGCTTACTGAATAGGTAACGGCTGCCCCATAGGTTGAATTAAATTCTACTTGTTGAGCAAGATCACTGCCATTTTCCCACAAAGTCTGACAAGCAGCTTCAGAAATGGCTTCGATATCGCAAGTATAAAAATCATTATTTTTAAATTGCACTTGTGTTGCAATACTAAAATCACCGAACGTATTACGATACTGCAATAACTTGTCACCGCGCCCGGTACCATTAATTGCACCATCGTCTTTGTTGTAGGTGTAAACACCGGCTGCATTACCATCCCAAACTAGGCTATAGTTAGTACTATAAACTACGTCGTACCAAGCACCCCATTGTTTACCAATTGTCACTTGTCCGTATTTTTCATGTGCTATACCTACATAACCAAGTCGGTTATATAAAAATTTATCTTGAATAGATTCAAAGCGGTTGTTATAGATAATATCGCTACTACCAACAGGGTTTACACCCCATTCTAATAAGGCTAAAGCTGACCACTGATCTTTTAGTTTGCGACTAAAATCAAAGCTAATCCGTGATGCACCATTAACTATTTCAGTTTGCCCTTGTGTGTGGATTATTCTGGCGTCAATAAAACCACCGATGGTTAAATTGTTTTTTCCGTCATCATAAACCTCAACAGCGTTTACGCTCGGTGCTATCAACGCGCTTGCGATGATGACCCCAATTAATTTTCTATTCATTTAATATTGCCTTGTGTGCTATTTATCATTGTCCTTTGGTCGCGCAGACTAACAAAGCTAAATTAATGGCTAAAGTGAAAAAATATCATCAAAAAATGATAGAGGAAATTTGAATTGTTAATTTATGTTCTTTTTGTGTGCAGCTACACAATACTAGCATAATAAATTGACCTAAATTAGCTTATTTCGATGGACAGCAGCTATAGCCCACGAAGCTAATAATTCATGGAAAAATAAGCCTATTTGGTTTACACTCCAGCCAATTTTATTTCTTTGATTTTCCCCGTTGGAGGGTAGCGCTATCATCAGTACAGCTAACATCACCATGCAATTTGGTGCTAAACCGTTATTTGAGAATATTTCAGCTAAATTTGGCGAAGGTAACCGTTATGGTTTAATTGGCGCAAATGGCTGTGGTAAATCAACATTTATGAAAATCTTAAGTGGGGAATTGGAACCGTCAGCTGGTAATGTAAGTACTGATCCAAATGAACGTGTTGCTAAACTAAACCAAGACCAGTTCGCTTACGAAGAATATTCAGTTATTGATACTGTGATAATGGGCCACAAAGAGCTGTGGGCAATTAAACAAGAGCGTGATCGAATCTATAGCTTGCCTGAAATGAGTGAAGAGGATGGCATGAAGGTTGCCGATCTTGAAACTGAGTTTGCTGAAATGGATGGCTATTCTGCAGAATCTAAAGCCGGCGAGCTACTAATGGGCGTAGGTATTGCAACTGATCAGCATTACGGTCCGATGTCAGAGATTGCTCCTGGTTTTAAACTGCGTGTGCTTCTTGCGCAAGTGTTATTTTCAGATCCAGATATCATGCTACTCGATGAGCCAACTAATAACTTGGATATTTATACTATCAAGTGGCTCGAAGATGTACTGAATCAACGTGATTGCACAATGATCATCATTTCCCATGACCGTCATTTCTTAAACTCTGTATGTACGCATATGGCTGATATTGACTATGGTGAATTGCGTATTTACCCGGGTAACTATGACGAATATATGTTTGCAGCAACGCAAGCTCGTGAACGCTTATTAAGTGAAAATGCCAAGAAGAAAAATCAAATTGCTGAGCTACAACAGTTTGTTTCACGCTTTTCAGCTAATGCATCTAAAGCAAAACAAGCAACATCTCGTGCCAAGCGAATTGACAAGATTCAATTAGATGAAGTTAAAGCATCGTCACGTCAAACACCGTTCATTCGTTTTGAGCAAGAAAAACAGTTATTCCGTAATGCCCTTGAATTAACAAACTTAGGCCAAGGTTTTGACGATATGCTGTTCACTGGCCTTGAAGGCTTAGTTGAAGTAGGCGAGCGTATCGCTATCATTGGTGAAAATGGGGTTGGTAAAACAACACTATTAAATACTTTAGCAGGTCGTTTGGCACCGAAGCAAGGCGAGTTTAAATGGTCTGAAAACCATAATATCGGTTATTATGCGCAAGATCATGCTGATGAATTTGCCACCGATATGAACTTATTTCAGTGGATGGAGCAATGGCAGCAAGAAGGCGATGATGAACAAGTTGTTCGCAGTTTCTTAGGCCGTATGTTGTTCTCACAAAATGATATTAAAAAGTCTGTAAAAGTAATATCTGGTGGTGAGCAAGGCCGCATGCTATTTGGTAAGATTATGATGCATAAACCAAATATCCTATTAATGGATGAGCCAACGAACCACATGGATATGGAGTCAATAGAAGCATTAAACCTTGCGCTAGAAGCATATGAAGGTACGTTAATGTTTGTATCTCACGACCGTCAATTTGTATCCTCAGTTGCAACCCGTATTTGGGAAATCAAAGACGGCAAAATAATTGATTTCAGAGGTACTTACTCTGAATATTTAGCCAGTAAAGAAGGCTAAAGCTCAATTTACATACTGATCAAAAAGCCATGCTAGTCATGGCTTTTTTGTTACTCGATATTCGCAATTTAACAATTAATACGTGTATAATGACCGCCTTTAATGCGGACATAAGTCCGCTATAGGTATTAAAACCATTACTGAGGAGTATTTATGACTGTTGGCATTATTATGGGTTCCAAGTCAGATTGGCCAACTATGGAACATGCGGCGATCATGCTAGATAAATTTGGCATCGCTTACGAAACTAAAGTTGTATCGGCTCATCGTACTCCTCAACTACTCGCTGATTACGCAAGTTCAGCAGCAGAACGTGGTATTAAAGTAATTATTGCCGGTGCCGGTGGTGCAGCGCATTTACCAGGTATGGCCGCTGCTTTCACATCGTTACCAGTATTAGGTGTGCCGGTTAAGTCTAAAACGTTAAATGGCATTGATTCATTGCTGTCGATTTGCCAAATGCCAAAAGGTGTTGCGGTAGGTACATTAGCAATTGGTGAAGCTGGTGCTGCAAATGCAGGATTATTAGCTGCACAGATTTTAGGTTGTCAGCAACCGGAGATATTTGCCAAAGTTGAAGCGTTCCGTAAAGAACAAACCGAAACTATTTTAGCTAACCCAAATCCAGCAGAGTAATATGACTATTTTAATTTTAGGAGCCGGCCAATTAGCACGTATGATGTGTTTAGCTGGTGCGCCATTGAATTTAAATGTGGTTGCGTATGATGTTGGTAGTAAAAAAATTGTTCACCCATTAACTGGGCAAATCTATACTACAACGTTAGAGCAAGCCATTGTAGATGCTCATGCGATCACTGCTGAGTTTGAGCATATTCCTGATGATGTGCTAACGCTATGCTGTGCAAGCAAAAAGTTTTATCCGGGTAAAGCCGCGATTAAAACGGGTGGCGATCGCGCCCTAGAAAAAGCATTACTAAGTAAAACCGCGGTTAAGTGCGCACCATATCAGTTAATCACTGAAAAAGCCCATTTAGAACAAGCCGTTGCTAGCTTGGGTAAGCCATTAGTGATCAAAACCTGTCAAGCCGGTTACGATGGAAAAGGCCAGTGGCGTTTAAAATCAGATGATCAAATTGAGCAGATATGGTCACAAATGGCTGATTTTATTGCCTCCGGTACTGAATCCGCGCCACACACTATTATTGCCGAACAAATGATCCCATTTGATCGTGAAGTATCAATCATAGGTGTTCGCGATAAAAGAGGTAATACCGCTATTTACCCACTTACTGAAAACCAGCATACCAATGGTGTTTTAACCTTATCTATCGCCGGTAAAGAAAAATCTGTGATTCAACAACAAGCTGAAGATGCATTTAATAAATTGGCTAATGAGCTTGATTACGTTGGTGTATTGGCGATTGAGTTTTTCGATGTGGCAGGGCAGTTATTGGTCAATGAAATTGCTCCTCGGGTTCATAATTCTGGTCATTGGACCCAACAAGGCGCGCATTGCAGTCAATTTGAAAATCATATGCGTGCAGTCGCTGGGCTGCCATTAGGTAGCACACAATTGCAGCGTGTTACGGCAATGGTGAATGTGCTCGGACAAGCCGCGATTCCTCAGCAAGTACTAAGCATTGCTGAGGTTACGAGTCATTGGTATGGTAAAACAGCAAAGCCTGGTCGTAAAATGGGCCATATTAATGTATCTGCTGCGAACCTTCATGAGTTAGGTGAACGCTTAGCACAATTGTCGGAGTATCTTCCGGAGGAAGATTATCCCGGCGTATTAGCGGCCAGCACCGCGTTGATTTTAAATTAACTAAAAAAGCCGAGTTTATCTCGGCTTTTTACTTGAGGAATGGTTTTATGATTAGCGCTAAATACAGAACCGTGGTATTCGCTTTTTTCATGGCATTATTTATGTCTGGTTTTATGTCATTGGTAATTTCAATTTTTAATGTTGGTTTAATTGATAACATAGTTTCTATTTGGTTAGCGGCGTGGGCTTTTGCATTTTGTGTCGCATTTCCTACCGTAATTCTTGTAGCGCCAGTTGTGCATAAGCTCACTACAAAGATTGTGCGCTCGTAACGAAGGGATTATTTTGTCTGTGTCTGATCGGATTAAAAAGCCTCTATACCTGCTTTGTTTTGTCCTGTGTATCACCCCTTTGATTGGTGGTGGTAGTGCCCTAATTTGTGGCGCGATGTTTGCAATTTTGCTCGGTAATCCATTTGCAGAGCTATCCCAAAAGGCGAGTAAATGGATGCTCAAAGCCGCGGTGGTTGGCTTAGGTTTTGCTGTTGATTTTAATCAGGTGATTGAAGTTGGTCGCAGTTCGCTGGTACTGACCATAGTCAGTATTACAGCGATCATTGGTCTTGGTGAAATTTTAACGCAAGTCTTTAAATTAAATCGTAACACAGGTGTATTAATATCATTCGGTACGGCCATTTGTGGAGGCAGTGCGATTGCAGCGATGGCGCCGGTAATTAAAGCTAAAGATCACGAAGTAGCGGTTGCACTTGATGTAGTGTTTTTATTAAACGGTGTCGGTTTGCTACTATTTCCAACCATTGGTCATTACTTTAGTTTAAGCCAACACCAATTTGGTTTATGGGCAGCGTTAGCTATTCATGATACCAGCAGTGTAGTAGGGGCGTCAGCAGCTTATGGAGCTGTGGCACTAAGTATTGCTACAACAGTTAAGCTCACACGTGCGATGTGGATCATTCCCTACACTACGATTGCAGGTGTCTTTTGGCGCTCAGAAGAAAAGGCCAGCATTCCTTTATTTATTGTTGGTTTTTTAGCTGCTGCATTGATCAATACGTATTTGCCTCAATTTACGGATCTCTGGCAGCTGATCAACACCGTAGCAAAACAACTATTGGTAATGACTTTATTCTTAATTGGCAGTGGCTTATCACTGGCTGTATTAAAACAAGCAGGACTAAAGCCCTTTATAATGGCAATTATTTTATGGATAGTCGTAAGTAGTGTCATTTTGTTATTAATTTTAGATGGATATATCGTATGAAGAAGCAGTTTTCTATCGCCACATTAGCGTGCCTATTAATCAGTGGTTTTTCTAACTCAGCAATGGCCGCGTCATCTTTACGTGTAGCCACGTTTAATGTGAGCATGGATGCAACAAATTATGCTGAAAATGATAACCCCCTTGATGCCAAAGGTTTGGTAAATGCATTACAAAGTGATCATCCACAAATCAAAAATATTGCCGAGATCATTCAACGTATTCGCCCTGACATTTTATTATTAAATGAATTTGATTATGTCAGCAAAGCGCAAGGCATTGATTATTTTAAAACGCACTACCTTGCTAAAAGCCAAAATAAACAGCCCGCTATAGATTATCCGTACAGCTATGTTGGCCCAGTAAACACAGGTTTGAAAACGCCATTTGATCTAGATAATGACGGCCAAGCAACTGGTATTAAAGGGGATGCATTTGGTTTTGGCTTTTTTGAAGGCCATTATGGTATGGCCGTTTTATCTCGCTACCCAATTGATTTTGATAAAATTCGTACCTTACAAACCTTTAAATACAAAGATATGCCAGATGCTAAAATGCCTATTGATCCAACTACAGGTGAAAATTGGTATAACAACGAAGAATGGCAAGCTTTGAGACTCAGTTCAAAATCGTTTTGGGATATTCCGGTTACTGTAAAAGGTAAAACGCTGCACGTTATCGCATCGCACCCAACGCCTCCTGTATTTGATGGTGCTGAAGATAGAAACGGCTTACGTAATCATGATGAAGTACGTTTGATTAAAGATTATATCGCCAGCGCAGATTACCTCTATGACGATCATGGTGTCAAAGGCGGGTTAGCTGAAAAATCACGATTTGTTATAGTCGGAGATTTAAATGCGGCTCCTGAAGGAGATAAAAAACGCCCAGAAACAACGGATCAACTTTTAAAAAATCCATTAATAAACAGCAAATTTACACCAACCAGTAAGGGCGCTAAAACCAGCTACAGTGAAAAGTATGCTGCGGCTTACACTGCAAACTGGCAAGCTCGTGCAGATTATGTTTTGCCTTCAAGTTATGGCATTGAAGTCCATGATGGTGGGGTATTTTGGCCAACTAAAAGTAGCGAGTTGTACCGGTTAATTAAAGATCGTAATGCATCGTCAGATCATCGCATGGTGTGGTTAGATATTTCTATAAAGTAACTTGGTTATTAAACAGCAAAGTTTGGCTGTTTGTCTGAAATAATTGCTATTACATAGGTGCTTCTGCTTAAATTGGGGGAATTACAATAACCTTACAGAAGCCCTATGATTTTTAAATCTTCTACTCAAAAAACCTTAATTGCACTTGCCGTCGCGTCCAGCGTTATGTTGTCCGGTTGTCAATCAACCGCATCTACCCCTACAGAGCAACCACAATCAACTGTTGCCAGCGTTGTTGTAACGCCTGCTGATACAGGCAGCAGCGCAATCACACTTGAGCAAGCAATGGCTCATCCTGATTGGTTAGGCCGCCAAGCAGAGCGTGCGTTTTGGGCTACTGATTCAAAAACAGTTGTCTATGCGCAAAAACAACAAGGTAATGAGCTTCGAGACTTATTTACACAAGCTGTTGATAGCCAAGCTGCAAGCCAAGTAGCGTTAAATAAGTTGCATACATTAGGGGCTGATGATGCTGTTTATTCAGCAGATCGTACACAGCAAGCCTATGTATTTGAAGGTAATATATTTGTAAAGAACATTAATACAGGTGCAATTACACAAATTACTCACGACAGTGCTAAACAATCTAAACCACAATTTTTAACTGATGGTAATTTAGCTTATCGTCAAGCAAACTCTTTTTATAAAGTAGATCTGGCAACGGGACTGCAAGCTGAGCTTGTAAATCTTCATTTGAGCGATGCACCAAAAGGAGTTACAGAGCCTGAAACTTACATCGCTAAAGAACAGCATAAACTGATTGATTACATTGCGCTGACCCATAAAAATAAAAAAGATAAACAAGCGCGCAAAGAGCAACTCAACCAGCAAAATAGTTCAATTGCCAATGCTCAGTTTTACTTAGGTAAAGGCAATGAGTTAGCCGATGTGCAGTTATCACCAAATGGTAAAGCCTTAATTGCTGTTGTCACAGAAGCCAGACCTTGGCGAGATGAAGCCGACATCATGCCAAACTATATTGCTGATGATGCACGGGTAAAAGCTGAAAAAGTACGTCGTCGTGTTGCTGATGAAAAACCACAAACCTCGAAAGTTATCTACATAGATTTAACTGAGCAAACGCAAACAGCACTCGCATTTGATACCTTACCTGGTTTTGATGAAGACGTGCTAGCTTCAGTTAAAAAAGAAAACTATGCCCGTGACGGCAAAACATATGAATCTAAAAAAGAACTTCGTGCTATCAACCTAATGATGGATTGGGGATGGGATCAAAGTGCTATCGTCTGGAACAAAGCCGGCACGCAAGTCGCGATTATGCTTGAAGCATGGGATAACAAAGACCGTTGGTTAGCTACTGTTGATGCTGAAAATTCAAAACTTGTTTCACAACACCGTTTACACGATGATGCATGGGTTAACTATGCTTATAACGATTTTGGCTGGTTAAATAATTCAGATACCTTGTATTATTTATCTGAAGAAACTGGCTATAGCCACCTATATAAAAAACCACTCAATGGTAAAGCAACACAACTTACCAAAGGCCAGTTTGTCGTATCGAACCTCACACTAACAGATGACGACAGTGCAATTTATTACAAAGCCAATGTTGAGCATCCTGGTCTATATGAAATCTACCGCGTTGATCCACAAACGGCAAAATCAGAGCAAGTAACCAACTTAGACGGTATGACCGACTATAAATTAAGCCCTGATCAAAGCAAATTATTGTTAACACATTCCAAAATCATGGCTCCACCAGAGTTATATGTTGCTGATGCAAAAGCGAATACAACTGCAACGCAGCTAACTCATACAGTATCGAGTGAATTTTTAGCAAAACAATTAATTGCGCCTAAAATTGTTGCGGTACCGTCAAGTCATACCGAACAACCGGTATACGCTAAAGTATATTACCCAGCAGACTATGTAGAAGGTGAGAGCGGCAAAAACCGCAAAGCGATCATTTTTAACCATGGCGCAGGTTATCTACAAAACTCACACATGGGTTGGTCAGGTTACTTCCGCGAATTTATGTTTCATTCATTACTAGCCTCTGAAGGTTATGTAGTGATGGACATGGATTATCGCGCATCAAAAGGTTATGGACGTGATTGGCGTACGGCGATTTACCGTCAAATGGGTACCCCAGAAATTGAAGACTTAGCCGATGGTGTTAAATGGATGGCTGAAAATGCCAATGTTGATACCGGTGCTGTGGGTACATATGGCGGCTCTTATGGTGGCTTTATGACCTTTATGGCGTTATTTACTCAGCCTGATTTATTTCAAGCAGGGGCTGCGCTTCGTCCAGTTACCGATTGGGCACACTATAATGGTCCATACACATCAAACATTTTAAATCACCCAGATGTTGATCCAATTGCGTATGAAAAAAGTTCGCCTATATATTATGCGCAGGGACTTAAAAACCGCTTATTGATCAACGCCCCTATGGTTGATAATAATGTGTTTTTCCAAGACTCAGTACGCTTAGTACAGCGTTTAATTGAGCTTGAAAAAGAAAACTTTGAAACGGCTATATTTCCAGTCGAACCACATGGTTTTGTACAGCCTTCTAGTTGGTTAGATGAATACCGTCGTATTCATAAACTATTTAAAGAAAGTTTATAAGCACTAAAATTTTAGTGCAACGCCAAGCTTATGCTTGGCATTTTTTTATATAATTGATCAGCAGTGGCGTTGCGAGTACTATTCCGCCAATTGCACCTATTAAGTGAGCATCAACAGCAACCCGAGAGGCAATTAATTTACTCACTTCAGCACTGGGGCCATGAAATTGTTCATAAGCAATTTTAAGCCAAATACCGATAAACAATAAACCGCCGCTTTTCATGCCAACTTCAATATCTTTGATTGCCCCCCACACAATGACACCATGCAGTAGTGCACTCAATCCGGTGTAAATGTGAATGTCAGGACAAAAAAAGTAAACCCCAATACCGCACCAAGCAGCCAAAAACAAGGTGTGCAATGCATATTGCGTCGGTTTTGTATACTCAGCATGTAACGCCCATATCAGTACGATACCGGCACAATTTAATGCTAAGTGCGCCCAGTTAGCATGCACATATTGGCTCGTGATCAAACGCCAAACTTGGCCTTGGTCAATGAGCTGGCGATTAAACTCTAAAACATCATTTAAATTAAACGCTGCAAATAGGGCGCTTAATGCCATTAAACACAGCGGGGGTAAAATATATCGGGGTTGAAGTGGTAAATTGACCATTTTATTCTTATTTTTACAGCAAAATTTTGCATATTGTGCCCGTTTAACTTTAAGATGCCAAACATCTCAATGCAATTAAGGTCTTTTTATGTTTTTACCTTTTAAAACCAGCGTCGTCTTTAGTTTAACTCTTTTTACTTTACCGGTTTTAGCCACTCAAACACCACGGGAAGTACGCGAGCCAGAAGCCGCCACTGGCCATCAACTAAAGCAACATGTCACCGGTCAGCAGTATATGGTTGCTGCGGCAAACCCCTATGCAGCTAAAGCTGGACAAACCATACTCGCTAAGGGCGGCAGTGCTGTTGATGCTGCCATTGCAACACAATTAGTGCTGACTTTGGTCGAGCCGCAATCATCCGGGATCGGTGGTGGTACTTTTATGCTGTATTTTGACAAAGGTCATAATAAGCTAACCAGCTTTGATGGCCGCGAAACAGCGCCAAGTAATGCTGACGAAACATTGTTTTTAGATGAAAAAGGTAACGCGGCACCTTGGATTGAAGCAGTGGTTGGCGGCCGTTCAGTGGGTGTACCTGGTTTATTGCATGCCTTCGCTAAAGCGCATCAACAATATGGCAAACTTGCATGGGCGGAGCTGTTTAAACCAGCCATAGAACTTGCTGAACAAGGATTTGTAGTATCGCCGCGTTTACACGCTTTGTTAGCCAAACAAATAAATCCTGGGGTGACAACACTTCCGGTGATCCGTGATTATTTTTTCCCAGATGGTAAACCGCTTGCTGTTGGCACTGTTAAAACGAACCAACCACTTGCTGAAGTTTACAAAAAAATCGCCAGTAAAGGGATTGATGCTTTTTATAAAGGCGATAACGCTAAGAAAATGGTTGATGCGGTCACTCATTCTATTGTGGCACCAGGTACTTTAGCATTAACCGATTTAGCTAATTATAAAAGTAAACAACGTGATGCAGTTTGCACCCCGTACCACAGTTATAAAGTATGTTCCATGGCACCACCGAGCAGTGGCGGAGTCGCGGTGTTACAAATTCTCGCTTTGCTTGAAGATAAGAACATGGGTCAATTTAAAGCTAATTCTGCACAAGCCCTGCATTATTTTAGCCAAGCATCGCGACTCGCTTTTGCGGATCGTAATGTGTATATGGGCGACCCTGATTTTGCAGATATTCCTACTAATGAGCTACTCGATAAACGCTATATCGAGCAACGAACAAAATTAATAAGTGAGCGAGATGAAAAAGCCTATGCAGGGCAGCCTCGTCCATTACTAAGTTACGCACAAGATGATGCGTATGAATTGCCATCTACTACCCATGTATCTATTGTTGACAGTGAAGGGAACGCGGTATCAATGACCAGCTCAATAGAAATGGCGTTTGGTTCAACGGTTATGGTGAACGGTTATATATTAAACAACCAATTAACCGACTTTGCCTTGTCGCCGCGAAAAAACGGCAAATTATTGGCCAACCGCGTTGAAGCAGGTAAACGTCCGCGCAGCTCAATGTCACCGGTGATGGTGTTTAATAACGATGGCAGTTTACGCTTAGTGGTCGGCTCACCTGGCGGTAGCCGAATTATCGACTATGTCGCGCAAGTGGTTATTGGCGTACTAGATTGGCAACTAACTGCTCAACAAGCCATTGACTTGCCAAGAATTACTAATCGTAATAATAATTACACTAGTATTGAAAAAGGCACCGCTATCGAGGCGATTATTCCTGATTTACAAAAGCGGGGTCATACAGTAAAAGTGGTCGATTTAAACTCTGGCTTGCATGCGGTTGAAGTCGTCAATGGCACTTTATTTGGTGCCGCAGATCCTCGCCGCGAAGGGATCGCTTTAAGTGAGCAAAGTATTGTTCTTAAAGAGCACGAAATGCCAGTGAATAAGCCTTAATTGACATCGTGATTTAATGTACAATCTACTTTTACGTGTGTGTTAAGCACACACGTCTTATTTTCTCCTAATGGTCTGACAAGATTGAATATCATTGCTTTTTAATATTCAACAGTAATAATGACAGATCGTAACTTAAAGACTTCGTTAAGCTTGGACTTATGACTACAAATACTGACCCAAATTATCTTTATATTCATCACTCAGGCCCTGGTCTGATCGAAACGCCACTCTTAAATAAAGGCAGTGCATTTACTCAAAAAGAGCGTGAAAGTTTCAACCTTGCGGGATTACTGCCTCCACGCTATGAAACGATTGAAGAGCAGGTTGAACGTTGTTATCAACAATATTCAAGTTTTAAAGACAACCTAAATAAACACATTTATTTACGCGCCATCCAAGATAACAACGAAACACTTTACTACCGTTTAGTGCGTGACCATCTTGAAGAAATGTTGCCTATTATTTACACCCCAACCGTGGGTGATGCCTGTGAAAAATTCTCAGATATTTATCGTAGCGCGCGCGGTTTATTTATCTCTTATGAAGATCGTTATCAAATCGATGATATTTTACGTAATGCGACCAAAGGCAAAGTAAAAGTTATCGTTGTTACCGATGGTGAACGTATTCTTGGTTTAGGCGACCAAGGTATTGGTGGCATGGGTATTCCAATTGGTAAACTATCACTTTATACCGCCTGTGGTGGTATAAGCCCAGCCTATACGCTACCGGTTATGCTTGATGTAGGAACGAATAACGAAAAGTTATTAAACGATCCTATGTATATGGGTGCTCGCCATAAACGTATTGCACAAGATGAATACGATGAATTTTTAGATCTATTTATTAAAGCCGTTAAGCGTCGTTGGCCAAATGTGTTATTACAATTTGAAGACTTTGCACAGCCTAATGCGATGCCTTTATTAAAACGCTACCGTGATGAAATTTGCAGTTTTAATGATGATATTCAAGGCACAGCAGCGGTTACAGTTGGTTCGTTGCTTGCTGCATGTCGTGTGAAGAATGAACAATTATCAGAACAAAAAGTAGTGTTTGTAGGCGCAGGCTCCGCAGGTTGTGGTATTGCCGAGCAAATCATTACGCAAATGGTGTCGGAAGGTATTTCTGACGAACAAGCTCGCAGCCAAGTTTTCATGGTTGATCGTTTTGGTTTGTTAACTCAAGGTATGGAAGGACTGCGCGACTTCCAGCAAGCACTTGCTCAACCTACAGATAAATTAGCTGATTGGACATACAGCGGTGAATACGCATCATTGCTAGATGTGATGCACTGCACAGCTCCTGATATTCTCATTGGTGTATCAGGGCAACCTGGTTTATTTACTGAGCAAGTTATTCGCGCCATGCATAATGGATGCGAACAGCCCGTTATTTTCCCGTTAAGTAATCCATCTAAGCAAGTTGAAGCACTGCCGGAAGATGTGATCAATTGGACACAAGGCAAAGCGATTGTTGCAACTGGCAGCCCATTTGCACCGGTTGTTTATGACGGTGAAACATTTGTAATCCCACAATGTAATAACAGCTATATTTTCCCTGGTATTGGTTTAGGTGTCATTGCGGCGAAGGCCACCCGTATTACTGATGCAATGCTCATGGTGTCGAGTGAAATATTGGCAGAATCATCACCTCGAGCTAATACCGGTAAAGGGAGTTTATTACCTGCACTAACAGAAATTGAAACACTGAGTAAACGCATTGCTTTTGGGGTGGCTAAAAAAGCCATCGAAGAGGGGGCTGCACTTGAGATCAGCGATGATATGTTATGGGCGGCAATTGACAGAAATTACTGGTTACCAAAATACCGTAATTACAAACGTTGTAGTATCTAAGTGATCACTGCTGATTAACTAGTAAATTATCTAGAAACAGGCTTCGGCCTGTTTTTTTATGCTTGTTCATTTTAAATTAACCGCGTACGGTATCTAATAACGTTATTAAAACTATTAAGGATATGTATGCGTTATTTACCATTGTTAGCCGCGACTCTAAGTTTCAATGTATTTGCAGCCAGTACACCAGATGCCCCACACATTTATATTCAAGGCCAAGCGCAAATCTCCACTATTGCCGATAATGTAAAGTTAGGCGTTGCAATTGTTGAAGTTGATAAGGACTTGATGATCGCTAAACAAAAAGCTGATCAAACTATGGCTAAAGCGATTAAATTAGCAAAGCAGCAGGGGATTGATGAAAAAAGTATTTATGGTTCACAAATCTCAATTAACCGAGAAAATCAATACAACCGTGAAACAGGTAAACAAGACTTTATTGGTTACCGAGTTAGTCGCACACTTTCACTCACACTGACGGATGTAACAAAATATCCATTACTGCTGCAAAGTTTAGTGAACGCAGGCATTAATGAAATAAATCAAACTGAGTTCACATCGAGTCGTTACGAGTCATTGCAAAAGAAAGTGCAAAAAATGGCAATTGCAGATGCAAAATCAGCGGCAAAAGAATTTGCAGCTGAATACGACG
The DNA here is from genome assembly GCF_014164535.1 of Pseudoalteromonas sp. SG41-2. Lineage (NCBI taxonomy): Bacteria > Pseudomonadati > Pseudomonadota > Gammaproteobacteria > Alteromonadales > Pseudoalteromonadaceae > Pseudoalteromonas > Pseudoalteromonas sp. SG41-2. The sequence continues at coordinate 31,850 of NZ_JACJFK010000032.1, forward strand.
TAGAACTCAAAGGTTTGTATAGTGCTTCAAATGCCCCTATGAACGTATCAGCTCAACCTTACATGCGTGCTGAAAAAACCATGCTGTCAGACAGTAATTCAGGCAATTTCGTACCTGATGCCTATCATGCTGGCGAAATCACAATTTCAGCAGACAGTTATGCAATTTATTTAATTAAAAATTAACACTCAACTCATTGGTGGCGAAATTTCGCCACCAATTTATCTCCCATTTCAGGGGAGATCCTCGCGATAGCATTAAGCATATTAATTATTTGGTCGCGATCATACTGATTACTAATATTCTCATTTACATCATCGATAATAGCATCTAAATAAGTAAATAGACTCTGCGCTGCTTTACTGTTCTGGTGGGTTCTGAACAAAATGTTTTTGAACGCTTCGAGTACATTATTCATCACATAACCATCACTTTTTGCATAGTTGCGGATTGGCGTGAAGTTATCATGCAATAATTCATCAAATGATGTTTCATGGAAATATAACAGTGGCTGTTTATCATCACTATGTTTTAAAGAGTAATTAACGTTATATATGCTTAATCGATCAATGAGTAAAATACTGAGCATATCGATCGCCTTTACCGCAGTACCAGGATCGTTAATACCCGGGCTCATCGCTTTCACTGCAATCTCTGAAATCTGTGTCATTCCAAACCTATAATTGTCACTTACATATTCTTCGATATAAAAAATAAAGCAATTAAGTAGATCTTCAAGGAGTTGCACGTTATCAGATAAATCATGATTACATTTTAAAAACGGATAGCCTTCAACAGTAAAAAAACCCTGCTTAACTACAACATAAATTTTTATATCATGTTGTTGGCAAAGGGCACATAGTTTATCGCTATTCACGCCTTTAAAGTAACCTTCTGTTTTACTTGAAATACTCGACCAATCGTCAAAGTTAGGAAATACATCGATAGGGTTATCTTTTTGCATGCTAATAATCGATTTCAATTCATTTTTAGTATTCTTATATAAGTCGTTTAATACGTTATCGACTTGAATAGCCCTTGAAATTGAATGGATGAAAAATACAAAAAAGCCTAACGATATCAGGCCAAAAACAAGTGAAAAAAGTATGCCCAATGAAGGAATTCCTATTTCACCATTATCCATAGTACGGATGTTGATCAGCATAACGATTGAAAAAATAATACTGCCGAGATAAAAACCCAAAACAAGTTGATGTGATTTACGCGTTATAAGCCCCGGTAATACTCTTGGTGATAGACTTGCGCTGGCACTATTTAGTACCACCATAACCATAGAAAAACTAAAAACAGTTAGCGAAATAATACTACCCGTTAATGTACTTAGAATCGTTCGTGCATTTTCTTCGCTATCAACCAATAGTACCTCAAGCAGCGACTTAAGCTCCATAACAAAAGAGGTGTACTCTGTTGTGGTAACAAGTACTGCAAACAATAAAAATATCACCGATAATAACGATGGATAGAAACCAATACTACTGACTAATTCTCGGTAATTATCGGCAAATTTTCGCGGAGTAAACATATATGAACCCTAAGATGACTTAGTTGTTGCACCAACAACAGCTAGTTTATGCAGTAAGCTTAACAACAAACTTTGTTGCAGGTCTAATTATTAATAGTAACAGTGCCAATAGGAACGTATTTTTTGTCCGCTGCAGGTTTAAAATCTATAATATATGGGCTTCTAATCGCGGGCGGTAAGATGTTGTTACTTTATTTATATTTCATCATGATTAATCGGATAAATAGTAAACGCCATTGATACTGTACTGGTTGATTATCATTTGTTATTTAAATAACAATAGTTGTATAGTACTACCAATAATTAGGGAGACTTGGTAATACACAAGTTTTTATAAACACTTAGATAAAAATTAGGTTTATTGTGATTGTATCTTTATATGCTGCTTTATTAGCACTTTTTTATATTTATTTAACGATGAACGTAGTTAAAGTTCGTCGAGCTGAACGAATTTCACTTGGTGATGGTGGTAATCAACAACTGCAATGCGCCATGCGCGCGCATGGTAATTTTATTGAGTATGTTCCTCTTGCAATTATTTTATTGTTTTTAGTCGAGTATCAAGGTTTAGCCAGTCATTATTGCCACGCATTTGGGGCAGCATTACTGATAGGGCGCGTATTTCATAATTTGGGTATTGTCGATAAAAATCTCCGCTATCGCCAAATTGGCGCGCTAACAACCTTCTTAATAATAGTGTTAAATGCGTTTATCTTATTACTTACACGCCTTTATTAAATGTCAGAGAGAATCTTTATAATTGGCCTACCTCGTACGGGCACAACCAGTGTATGCCATGCATTTTTACAACTTGGTTTTAGTTGTGCCCATACAGCCTATACCAAGCAATGTTTTAACCAAGCGCAAGTGATCGCTGACACCCCAATTTTTAATGATTACGAATATTTAGATTCACTTTATCCAGGTGCTAAATTTATCTATTTAGAGCGAGAAGCAGATAAATGGCTGCCTTCAATTCGCCAATTATTACTGAGAATGCACACCAACTTGATGCGAGCGGATGGGGGGTTCAACCCTCATATTAAGCGTTGTTATCTGCATACCTTTGGCCGTTTTTCTGTTGATGAGTTACACAGTGATGCCTATTTGCAACAATGCTATGAGCAACACAAAAGTGCTGCGCATAACTATTTTGCTAAGCGAACAGCTGACTTTTTATCAATAGATATCGCCCATCCAAACAGTTTTAATCAGCTTTGTGATTTTTTGCAATTACAAACTGAACTGACAGAGTTTGAAAAAATGAATATTGGTGGCAAAGTAACAGCTTGGAATGCAGTAAAACATCCACTAAAAGTTGCTTCAACAGCAAATGGTAAAATCGATAAATATCTATACCCATCGTCTTGATAGGAAGTAACTACTCAAGGTGATTAAAAATTATTGCTGTAACAAGATTTTGTAGTTCAATTGCGTTAAAATCTCGCCATTAGTTTTTAGGTAAAATATTTATGTTCGAATTAAAATACCACACTCCATTTGCATGGACCGAAGCTGTGATGGCAGACTTTGACACCTTTTTACAAGATCATGCCGCTGCAGAAAAAAAAGCATCCGGTATGGCTATGTCGATGTTGTCGCATTATCCAGATCGCCGCAAGCTTGTAAAAGCAATGACAGATTTAGCACTGGAAGAAATGATCCACTTTAAACAAGTATTAAAGCTACTGCTTGATCGTGATGTTAACTTAGGCAACGACCAAAAAGATCCCTACGTGAAACAAATTCGCGCGATTTTTAGAAATGGCCGCGACGAGTTCTTAATGGATAGATTATTAGTCGGTGCCGTAATTGAGGCGAGGGGACACGAGCGTTTCTCTTTAGTTGCACAAGCATTACCAATCGGCAAAGAAAAAGATTTTTATGTGGCAATAGCTAAATCGGAAGAAAAACATAAGAACTTATTTGTCGAGCTGGCTTATGAATATTTTGATAAAAATGAGGTCGATGCACGATTAGAAGAAATTCTTATCGCTGAAGCTGAAATATGTAAAAACATTCCATTTACTGCAGCGCTGCATTAAACATATGGGCACTAGCTGGTAATTTTATTTATCTAGTGCCTAACTGTAAGTTACTAACTTATCAACGTTTTAAAATTTTTGATTAATTCACTTAACTCAACAATTGTAGGGCTCCCGCCTAAATAATTGGTATCAATATGGTACGTATTGTCGATCCAATATGGCTTAGCGGTTGCGTTATGTCCATGAATAGAGAACAGCACGCCAAGGTTTTGAACCAGTTTTTTACTCTGCGTTATTTGTCTATCCCATAATAAGTCACTGATCAGTTGAGCATTTACTTTCATAGGTTGCTGCCAATCCCAACATGTAGCTAAAGTATGCGACAAACCAATTTTTTCGCCTTGGTAGTTCAATAAAATTGATAGTGGGCATGATATTAATTTATTACAGGCATTTAGTAGGCTATTTTTATCACTATGTTTGTGCCATAGACCGCCATTTTTTATCCATAAGTCATACGCTTGTTGATCTTTAGCAAGTGCCTCGAGCATCATATGCTCATGGTTACCCAAGACCATATAGACACCCAACTGTGAAAAGGTATCTAACAACTTTAAACTATCATTGCCACGGTCGATAACATCACCTAATGAAATTAGTACATCAGCGTGCGGATCAAAACTTACTGAATGGATGGCTTGTAGAAATTTATTATAATCAGCATCTAAATCACCAATCACAAACACACGTTTATCAGCCGGAATATCAATAACTTTATTAGGGGACGCATACCGTATTTTATTCGTGCTAATTCCCATCAAAACAAATTACTCCTGTGATTTTACTAATTCTTCATACGCTAACATTGTAGCTATGTAAGCTAAAACAATTTATAAATAAGCGAAGTGTTTACTGGTCATAAATAATCAAGCCGTAGTTCTCGCTTAAAAAGTCGCTACCAGATAGTCAGCAATAAAAAACGCATCTTACGCTAGGGCACTTGCCTGTGAATATACTAAACGAGCTGTCACGTACAATTGAGCAAATACACGAACGAATGATCGTAGAGCTAGGACCATAGTTCAACCATATAGTTGTGTGTAAATGAGCAATGCTCAAAGTCAGCTAATATAAAACAGATTTAAAGTGCGCTTAGAATCAAAGTTAAACGACCAGCCTTAACAATTAGTTATGTGTGAGTTAGGTATTTGAAATTGATGTAACTGATTTAATCTAAATTTGCATGCAAGTAGGGAAAATAGCGTTTATTTATCACGGTAATTAGGTTGTTACTTATAAAACTCACTCTATTTAACATAATATAAATTATAGGCTATCAATTAATAAGCTTAACTGGGGTGTGTTTATATGGGCACTAAGTCCAATACTAGTCGGTATCGGACTTAGTGGTGGTTTATTTCAATAATACAGTTTAATTCGAGTATCTTTCTTGAGCTTCATTATCGCTTAGCATAGTATTAAAAATACAATTTAAGCTGTATCACAAGAAGTAAACAATATGGAATTTGTGCGCCCGTTAGAACCAATCCTAATAATTGATGATGTTCAAGATATACGTGACTACTTAAATCAGATCTTAACTGAGTTAGGTTTTGAAGATATTCTTGAAAGCAGAGATTTTGAATCGGCTAAAACGTTGATTGATGAAAAATCCCCGAATGTTATCTTTCTCGATATTGAACTGCCCGATACCGATGGTACAGAAATTCTTGAATACTTAAATGACAATTACCCACATACACATGTTGTCATGTGCTCTGGCCATAACAGCCTCGAAAATGTTCAAAATACTTGGGAACTAGGTGCTAAAGGTTTTATTGCAAAACCATTTAATGCTAAAAAAGTTGATACGGTCATGAAACGCCTCGAACTCATTTAATGTAATTTATCAACCTACAAGGTTACTATGAAACAGTCCGTACAAGCGATCATTGATGATTTATCTCAGGTTATTTTTGGCAAACAGCAACAAATAAAACTCGCGTTAACCTGCTTATTTAGCCAAGGTCATTTATTAATTGAAGATTTGCCAGGTATGGGTAAAACCACTTTATCGCATGCACTTGCTGCGGTATTAGGTTTATCATATCAACGAGTGCAATTTACCAGTGATTTATTACCCTCAGACATACTGGGCTCAAGTATTTTTAATGCCAATGAGCATAAATTTACTTTTCATAAAGGGCCTATCTTCAGTCAAGTTGTTTTAGCGGACGAAATAAATCGCGCAGGTCCAAAAACACAAAGCGCTTTATTAGAGGCAATGGAAGAAAACCAAGTTACTATGGATGGTGATAAACATGCCCTACCAACACCATTTTTTGTTATAGCAACTAAAAACCCTTTATATCAATCAGGTACTTATCCTTTACCTGAATCTCAATTAGACCGTTTTTTTATGCGTATTAGTTTGGGTTTTCCACCTAAAGAAGCTGAACGTAAACTCATTTTAGGCCAACATAATCGTGATTATGCACACTTACCTGTACGTATCGATACACAACAATTAATTGAAATACAAAATAAAGTAAGTGCTGTTATGTTAAGTGAACCAGTTGTTGATTATATTTTGGCGCTTGTATCTGCTACCCGAAATAACAGCCAATTTGCTAATGCGTTATCTCCACGGGCCAGTATTGCAGTTGGCAAAGCCGCGAAAGCATGGGCGTTTATTGATGGTCGTGACTTTGTTACCCCTGATGATGTGCAAACTATTTTTGCTAGTGTTACCGAACATCGTTTAGGTCTGCAGCATGATGTTAGCTCACAACAGATCAAACAATTAATAAATACTGTTGATGTGCCACTTTAAGGTATGAACAATAAAACAGGAAAGCGCCCTACTTTTTGGTTTCAGTTTAAAGCTAAGATTTTCAAGCTATTACTAAGAAATAAACATAATACCGAACATCTTACCTTAACGCATAACACAATATATGTTTTGCCATCAAAATTGGGCGTGAGCTTTTTAGTGGTTACTATGCTTAATTTTATATTAGGCATTAATTATCAGAATAATCTGATTTTAGCGATGGCTTATTTAATGCTTGTAGTAATGATATTTTCGCTACTTATGGGTTATAGCAATCTTAAAGGATTAAAAATTGATTATAAAAATCATATAGCTAGCTATGCTCCCTGCTCTGCATTATTAGAGCTGCAACTAAAAACCGAAAAAAAATGTCAATCATTGCAGTTTATTTATGAAAATAAAACCCTCACAACCGTTGATGAAATAACCAGTCAAAAGCAAATAGTTAATTTAGATTTAGGATTAAAAGAACGTGGTGAATACCCCTTGCGCCGATTAAAAATAATCAGCAAGTACCCGTTTGGATTAGTATCGGTATGGAGCTATATGCAATTAGCACATACGGTATTTGTCTACCCGCAACAACTCAAACCATTGCATGAAGCTAGTTTGCAAAATAACCACAACACTGATGATGGCCTGCATAAAAACAGCCATGGTAGTGATGAATTTGATGGTTTAAATATTCATCAACCTGGTATGAATATGAAACGAATATCATGGAAACATTACGCAAAAACTCAGCAATTAATGGTAAAAGAGTTTGTAAATTATTCAGCCCAAAGTGTTGTTTTTGATTTTAATCAGTTACAAGGAAATACCGAATCCCGCCTACAACAATTAAGCTATTTAGTAACTCAGGCTTACTCACAAGGCGTTAGTTATGGCCTGCAATTAGAAGCAGGACTATACGCGATCAGTGATACCAAAGAACATTGTAAACAGTGTTTAGAAGCACTAAGCCGTTTTGCAAAGGATGAAAATGAAAGTCACTGATAATTTAACCGCGATCAATTTGTCGTTATCTATTGTTTATATTTTAGTGCTGAGTTTTATTTTTACTGAGTTACCTCCTCTATTTAATACATTATTAGCTAGTTTGTGTATTTGGAATCTAGCCGTTACCTTATTGAAAAGAAATAAACCCACTGCCATATTAGCAAATACTTTGGCCGGTTTGAGTCTATTGATCTTGTTTTATGACGTAGGTTTTAGCGATACGGTGACTTTATTTGTTGCGATGCTGATCCTCTCTAGCTTATTTAAATTACTGCAAGCCAATACAAAAAAGCATTATCAAACTATCATTTTGTTAAGTTTTTTTAGTCTCTCAACAGTATATCTATTTTCTCAGAGCTTATTTGCTACGCTAGTAATTAGCATGCTATATATTTTAAATTTTGCGCTTTTAGCGCTGATTGAATCTAAACATAGTTTAAAAATTGCAGCTAAAGACAGCTGCAAACTTTTGTTGCTAGCACTACCTTTAGCGATATTTTTATTATTATTGTTACCGAAACTTCCCGCATTTTGGCAATTACCGGGGCCAAAACTCGCTAAAACCGGTTTGTCAGAAAGTGTTGATCCATTTGATATAGCCAAACTGTCTAATTCAGATGAGTTAGTATTTCGAGCTAAATTTGATCAGCAAAAGCCATCTTCCCCCTATTACTGGCGAGCGATTATACATGATGAGTTTGATGGTAAACGCTGGTTAATATCGGACATTTTAAAAAGCCAGCAAGTAATTGACCAAATCACCTCAGCTGAACGTGGTGAACCATTATATAGTTATCAAATTTTTGCAGAGCCTGGCGCTAAGCCTTGGCTTTATGGTTTACAGTTTGCCGACTCGGCCCATCAAGATGTAAAAACAACCAGCAATGGATTACTACTGCGGAAACGTTTTTTAGCTAATAGTATCAGCTATACAGCCCAGAGTTATGCTTTTAGCTTGGCTGAACTCTCTCGCTCTGCACACTATCAAAACGTGCAGCTTAGTTTATTAGCTAAAGAGACTAATTTACAGTCGCAGTCTTTAGCTAAACGTCTGTATGAACAACATAATAACGATGATCAGGCTTTTTATTCAGCACTGGATGACTACTTTGCCAATAATAACTTTAGCTATACCTTAACGCCGGATCCAATTACCGGTAACAACACCCTTGACCAGTTTTTATTTGCTAATAAACGTGGTTTTTGTGGCCATTATGCCAGCACGGCTGCATTTATGTTTAGAAGTGTTGGTATTCCTGCCCGCGTTGTTTCGGGGTACTTAGGTGGTGAGTATAATCAACAAAATAGTTATATGAGCATCTATCAATATGATGCCCATGCATGGGTTGAAGTATTTATAAAAAATAAAGGTTGGCAAATTTTTGATGCAACTGCGGTTGTTTCACCTGAACGATTAAACGGATCTTTATCACAGCACTTGCAGCTTAATAGCGAATTTACTAGCAACTTGAGTTTTGGCTTATTACGATTGAGTAATATTGCTGGTATTAACTGGTTAAGGCTTAAGCTTGAAAATCTTGATTACCAATGGACAAATTGGGTGTTAGGTTTTGACCAGCAAAAGCAATCTTCCCTGCTAAAAGAATTATTCGGTAATAAACAGTTTTGGCAAATTTCACTGATCGTGATAGCAACCGTATGTTTAGCCTTTATTTGTTACTTTGTGTATTTGTCTTGGCCTAAAAAGCCAGAATCGCCAGCGCATTCACTCGCAAAAGACTACCTTACTGTTGTGCGTTGGTGTAATAAGCAAGGTATTTCTGCACCGTCAAATCAAACGCCGCTGCAATTTTTAGCATATGCAGCTCAACAGCTGCCTAACAAGCGGACATATATCATGCAATTTGCGCAATTATACTCCGATGTGCGTTATCGCCAGCTAATATTTAGCGCTTATCGTAAAAAACACAGTAAAAATCTGGTAAAATTAATTAAAACAACAACTAAGAGAACTCTATGAATGCAGTCGTGATTGGCGTTATTTTAATGCTTGGCCTTACTTTAGCCCGCGTTAATGTAATTGTTGCTATGACTTTAAGTGCTTTAGTCGCCGGTTTAACCGCCGGACTTAGCTTAAACGATACCCTAAACGCATTTAACGCAGGCCTCTCTGGCGGAGCTGAGATCGCTCTAAGCTATGCAATGCTAGGCGCATTCGCTGTTGCGATTTCAAAATCAGGCTTAACGCGCATTTTAGCTGCAAAACTACTCGCTAAAGTAAATAACAATAGTAGTAATAGCGAAACAAATTTAAGCTATTTTATTTTACTGATAATTTTAGTGTGTGCAATTTCATCGCAGAACCTAGTCCCAGTTCATATAGCTTTTATACCAATTTTGATCCCCCCGCTACTGGTTATATTTAATAAACTAAGGTTAGACAGACGTGCTATTGCCTGTATTTTAACGTTTGGTCTAGCAACCTCATATATGGTTTTACCCTATGGCTTTGGTGGAATTTATTTATACTCGATTTTACATAAAAACTTAGTGGAAAATGGCTTAGAAATCATTAATACCCAAGTACCTATGGCGATGATCATTCCTGCCTGTGGCATGTTAGTTGGATTAATTGTAGCGGTGTTTATCAGTTATAGAAAACATCGAGATTATCAGCATGACGAACATCAAGAGCACGCAACTAATGTGGTTGTAGAACAACCTAAAAAAGTATTGTTAGTCGGTATTACAGCGGTATTAGCCTCTTTAGCAGCACAAAATGTCAGTGGTTCAATGATTTTAGGTGGCTTAGTTGGGGTGATGATTTTTAGTTTGTTTGGCGTAGTTAAGTGGGAGCAAAATAGCGACGTATTTAGTAAAGGCGTAGCAATGATGGCAATGATTGGATTTATAATGATCTCAGCTCAAGGGTTTGCCTCTGTAATGAAAGCGACAGGCGATGTGACTAGCTTAGTACAAAGCGCCGCATTGATTATTGATGGCAACAAACCTTTGGCAGCTGCACTAATTTTATTAGTTGGTTTAATGATCACCATGGGGATTGGCAGCTCATTTTCCACAGTGCCAATAATAGCAACCTTGTTTGTGCCACTGTGCTTAGAGCTTAACTTTTCAATGATGGCAACCGCAGCTTTAGTGGGAACCGCAGGTGCTTTAGGCGATGCTGGCTCCCCTGCTTCCGATTCAACCTTAGGACCAACTTCCGGCTTAAACGCTGACGGTCAGCATGATCATATATGGGATTCAGTTGTGCCTACTTTTATCCACTTTAATATTCCATTACTAATATTTGGCTGGATAGCCGCTATGGTGCTTTAATACCTTGAATGTGAGTAACCAAGCAGAGAATAGATTAAGACCCCTACTTGGTTACTCAATTATTGTTTTAACGCAGATGCTAAAGATATATAACAGTGCAACATAGTATGATGTGTTCTTTTTATATAGCAAAGAAAGCACCATAAAAGTGCTTTCTTAACTTAACAACTCGGTTTAAAAACCATAAATCATCTTATCGCATACAACCGGCGTAGGTCTGTGATTGTCATCGACCGCAACGAATGTAAAACTCCCAGTAATTGCCGAGTGTTTATCATCCCTGTGCATTGTTTCTAAGAATATTTCAACGTCTACTCTTAAACTTGTATTGCCTACATGCACAACTTTTGAGATCAATTCAGCGAAGGTTCCAGCTGGAATAGCTTCTTTAAAATCAACTCTATCTGATGAAATGGTTACCAATGGTTTACGGCAAAAGCGCGTTGCAGCAATAAATGCAACTTCGTCCATCCATGCCAATGCATCACCACCAAACAAGGTATTGTGGTGATTAGTGCGCCCAGGAAATACTGTTTTTGTGACCGAAGTCGTTGAGTCTTTAATGCGCTGAGCAATTATTTCTTCACGGTTTACTTGAGTTGTCATGTTCTCTACTTTTGGTTTGCTAATTTATCTAACATCATAAGTGCAGGATCAAGGCGTTCGCCTTTCCAATTAAAACGCCAATCCAGATGAGGACCAGTTACACGACCAGTCGCACCAATTTCAGCTATTTTATCACCACGTTTAATGGTATCCCCTACTTTTACATCAAGCTTACTTAAGTGTATGTAGGTAGACGTGACACTGTGGCCATGATCTAAAATTAAAGTGCCGCCAGAGTAATAAAGGTCGTTATCAGCAAAAACAACGGTACCACTGACAGGCGCATAAACAGGGCTGCCTGTTTTGTTGGCTATATCTAAACCAAAATGTGGCCGACGAGGCTCACCATTAAAATAGCGTTGGCTACCATACACACCCGAAATACGCCCTTGTGCAGGTTTGTAAACTGGATCTAAAAAATACCTAAGCTCAGAGTCAACTTTTCGGGCATTTCTTACTGCCACAGCTTCGCGGCTGATACGTTCACTTACCGCTTTTGGCGGTGACACATATTTACTTGCCACTCCAGTAATTTTATCAATTTTATAATCACGTTTAGTGATCTCAATCGCTTGCTGATGTTTGACACCGTCTGCATCAACCCAGGCTAATTGATGGGTTAATTCAGCATCACGGCCAAAGCCAAATACAAACTCACCTTGTGCGGTGGTTTTTAATGCTTGGCCATTAAAAATAACTGACTTAACCCCATCAATTTGACCAGTCACTAACCCGCCTTGGGTTAAGTGACCTTTTAGCTCCACTGCATCAGCAAAAAAGCTCACAGTAGCAAATAACGAAACGGCTAATAATTTACGCATAACAAATGGACCCTTTGGCCACACCTTCGTATGCTGTGACTTTTACGTCATTGTCAGGATGCTGCGCTTTAACTTGCTCAGCAAGGTAACCTGCAATACATTCAACCGTAGTATCAATGGGTAAAATATCACACCGTTCTTTACTTATTGCCATTTCAAAATAGCCTTGTGCGGCGGTATAGGCAAAACAGAGGTCATTTTCTTTGGCGCTGATGTGCTGTAGCTGCGGCGCTTGAATTTGATCTTCTGCTGTAGCTAAATAAATATCTTGCCATTTATCAGCCCATTGCTTTTGTAATCGTGGCATTGCCATTCCATCAAGGGCAATACCAATTTGCGAACGGTGACCATGAATAATACGCTGGCAATTACCGTCGTGCTTTTTAAGGCCATGACTATAGTGATAATAAAAGCTCTTACTATGCTCTGGCTTTAACTCAATTTCGATTTTATCGATATTGCTTGGTAACTGCGGCATGATTGTAGCAATTAAAAATTCAATAACTGACTGCTCATTAATAACATCAGCATCAATTAAACAAAACGCTTGGTTTGGCGCGCTCATTGCTAAGTGGTGATCATCACCAAAAGTACAATCAAGTGTTGTGTAGTCACCATGGTTTTCAACTTGGCCGTTAATTTGGTTGCCAATGGCCAGCTTGTGATCAATACATTGGTCGATAATGCCTTTGATTTGCTTTTTAACTAAGCCAAAATCAAGCACCATAGACTCTTCATTTAACTTGCCATGCAAGGTTAAATCAACAATCCAGCTCTCGCCAACTGCGCCTCGTTTATTACACAAGTAAGAAAAATCAATTACGGTAAGTGCGTTAACAAAAAGGATCATAAACTTCCTTTATACTGGTTAAAAAATCACGGTAATTATAATGATTTTTGCTAGTAATTGCGCGATTTAATCGTGTAATTAGCATGTTCTTCACCTAAGCGGTGGTATTTCGTGCAAATAAATTATTTTTTTAACTGCTCCGAGTTGTTTAGCGTACAAGTGTACGCTAAAGTACGTGGCAATTTCTAAGCGATGAAAAGTGTTATGGAACCTAAAAATAGTTATACAAAAGAAGATTTGATCCTATGTGGTCAAGGTGAAATGTTTGGAGAAGGCAATTGTCGTCTACCAAGTGACAACATGTTAATGATGGACCGTATCGTCTCAATCACTGATGACGGTGGAGAGCATGGTAAGGGTGAAATCGTTGCTGAGCTTGATATTAACCCTGATCTTTGGTTTTTTGCTTGTCACTTTAAAGGTGATCCAGTCATGCCAGGTTGTCTTGGTTTAGATGCAATGTGGCAACTGGTTGGCTTTTTCCTTGGTTGGTCTGGTGGTCCTGGTCTTGGCCGTGCGCTAGGTGTAGGTGAAGTTAAATTTACTGGGCAAATTTTACCAACAGCAAAAAAAGTGACCTACCGTTTGACCATGAAGCGCGTTATTAAACGTAAATTATTCATGGGGATGGCTGATGGTACTGTTGAAGTAGATGGCCGCGTTATCTACGAAGCAAAAGATTTAAAAGTTGGTTTATTCCAAGATACTAGCGCGTTTTAATTTTGTAATTAAAACCCAGCTACAAAAACGCCGCTGTTTCATAAACAGCGGCGTTTTTGCTTTAATTCAATACTTAAAAATTAGGTTTTATACATATTGCGATTTTCTATCGCTTCGCGCCAACCGCCTAACCACTCTGATTTTGGGTCTATTTGTTGATAAGGGCATAGGTCTTTTGAACGGCCCGCGAGGCCTGCTTTAAAGCCTTGAGAATGAGCTCTTTCTAACCGATCTCTTTTCTGTCTCTTCATAGGTAAATCCTCACCTTTTATATTTATATATTTGTAGTGTTCGTGACATCTACATTTAATGAATAGTTAATAAAACTGTTAAATTCAAATCACAAAAGCAATTAAATAAATTGACTTTAACTAAGCTGCTGATGCAAAAATGAATTAACATATAAAAAAGTAAAGTGGTCGTACCATCTTCTGTGCGACCCATATATGTACAAAAAATTACGACTATCTAATCACTAACACGCAGTTTCCTGCTCTAATTGTGACTGCGGTTTATGGGTGAAGTTCCTATAAAAAATGTAATTATGACAAATTTATTTCAACTCATTAATAGTAAAGAAGTTTAATTTTTGAACTTATTTCAGACCACTTTACTGCGGCTTATTCACACTTAATTAGCCCACATTTCACGTACATTTTTAAATTGTTTAATAATTAATCCTTGCAACTATACCCAAACCACCTCAATATACAGAATTCAGCGTTTCACAGGGGCTTAGTATCAAGGCGTTACTTTGCAACAATGGCAGCCCCTTTTAAGAAGTAACAACGCTGAGAGTAAGTGCCTGTGAAACGCCCAACGGGTTGGTTTAAAAGCGATTTATACTGCGTTATTGATTTTAACAATAGAACCACTATTACTTGCAATCAATGCCTTGCCTAAATCGCTTTTAATTCCAACTGAAACTCGCATCTTGAGGTGGTTTGGGTATATTAATACGATCGGTCTAATATGTGTTTATGCTAAAAAACAGTCAAAATCCACCACGACGTGGTCGCCCACCAAAAGTTGCCCGCAGTAATGCCGACACCAAAGCGTTACTTATTGCTACGGGGGTAGAAACACTTACCGAGTTTGGCTTCAGTGCCACAGGACTTGATACTATTTTAAAAAAAGTAGGTGTTCCAAAAGGTTCTTTTTACCACTACTTTAATAATAAAGATGCCTACGGCTTAGCTGTTATAGACGCTTATAACGATTACTTTGTTGCTAAACTTATTCGCTATCTAGGGGCAAGCGATATCCCTCCTTTAGAGCGACTAATCAATTTCACCCAAAGTGCAGCAAGGGGTATGCAAAAGTACGATTTTAGTCGCGGTTGTCTAGTCGGTAATTTAAATCAGGAACTAAACCATCTCAGCGATGACTTTAAAAATAAACTATTAACCAGCTACGAGATTTGGCAACAACATGTGCAAGTTTGCCTGGCACAAGCTCAGCAGGATCGTGTTATTGCAGCCAACGTGAATACCACACAAATGAGTGAATTTTTTTGGATTGGCTGGGAAGGTGCTGTAATGCGTGCCAAGCTAACTAAAAATACTCAGCCACTTATTTTATATACTGAAATGTTTTTACGTGCATTGCTTAGGTAACGGCTTAAGTAATTGCTCTTTATTCATAACAATTAAAAGACGATCGGTCTAAATGGAGTCCAGATGAACAATCAATTTAAAGCCATTGTTATAAATAATACTGACGATAAGTATACCGCGTCAGTACAAACACTAAATAATAGCGAATTACCCAATCTCCCTGTCAAACTAGATGTGCTTTACAGCACCCTAAATTATAAAGATGGTCTAGCTATTACAGGAAAAGGCCCCGTGGTGCGCTCATTTCCTATGGTGCCGGGTATTGATTTAGTGGGTAAAGTAACAGCCAGTGATTCTAGCGAGTTCGCTATTGATCAGTTGGTATTACTAAATGGCTTTGGTGTTGGCGAAAAATACTGGGGGGGTCTGGCTCAACAAGCCGCTGTTAATGGCAATTGGTTGCTCCCACTCCCAACGTCGTTAACACCTAAACAGGCCATGCAAATTGGTACTGCCGGTTACACCGCGATGCTCAGTATTATTGCGCTTGAAAAGCAAGGCATCACTCCCGAATCTGGTGATATTTTAGTTACGGGTGCAAACGGTGGTGTAGGTAGTTTTGCCGTCTATTTACTTAATCTACTAGGTTTTACCGTAGTTGCAGCAACAGGTCGTGTAGATCAAAGCAAACATTTAAAACAACTTGGCGCCTCTGAAGTGATCGATCGAAATGAGCTATCAAATCCAGGTAAGCCATTAGCAAAAGAACGTTTTGCTGCAGCCATTGATTCGGTTGGCAGTCATACCCTTGCTAATATTTGTGCTTCTTTAAAGTATGGCGGTGTAGTTACTGCTTGCGGTTTAGCACAAGGCATGGATTTTCCTGCATCCGTTGCGCCGTTTATTTTGCGTGGTATTTCATTAATCGGCATAGACAGTGTAATGCGTCCAAAGGTCGACCGCATCCAAGCATGGCAACGTCTAGGTGAGCTTGTTGAGCAGAGCTACTTAGATAAAATATCGACTGAAATTAATTTAGAGCAGGTTATTAACGCGGCTGATGAGCTGATGGCCGGAAATATCCGAGGCCGTGTAGTAGTAAATTGCCAACAGTAAAAATAAGTTATACCAATCGTGTTAAGTTACTAAGTATTTATAGCGACGGAGAAATACAGTGATAACAAGACAGGAATTTTGACATGCCGTTGTTCTACTTGAAAAATTACTGACGTATTTAGCGCTTCATTTAGCCCGCTAGAATGGTTAAATATTTAACTCAATTGGTATATTAAAGCTTCTTGTAAAAGAAGCTTTAATTTTTTCGTCATTACATGCCTAAAGCAGCAAGCTTTTCGTTTAATTCGTCTTTTGAAATTAAACTCATTTCATACTGTTTTTTAACTTTACGAATAGTGTCGAAATTATCAAGTTTTAATCGTGCTTTAGCTAATTTCTGTTCTTTTTCTGCTACAGAGATCACATCAAGTTTAACGGCTTTTTCAAGCTTCTCTTTTTCTTGATCGTATTCTTTTTGAAAAATTGCTTTTTCTTGAATGATGATTTGATCTTTTAGCTTTTTCTCAATTTCAATAGCTTCATCTTCAAGCTCAATTTTTTTCTCAAGTAACGGTTCAACACGGTTTAATGCTTCTTGCAAAGCACTTTCGATATTTTGTCCTTGGTTTTCTAGTAAATTTTCTACGTATTTTTTACCAATATCTTGATAACCAATATTTAGCTGCCCTTCTATTGAAGTGATCTCAGAGCGGATCGCCGATAACTTTGAGTTCTCTTTCATTGAGGTGCTCATATCAGAGCTTAGTTTAGACGTTGATTCGCTGATATTTGAACCAATAGTGGTAGCTTGTGTTTTAATTTTATTAAAAAGACCCATGTATATTATTCCTTAAATCTATCATCCAATGTTGTGGCGTCATGCCAATACTTATTAAAGCGCACTAATATTACCGATAAACTAAACAAATGTAAATTACACAAGCAAACTGACTTGATATTCTTGTATCAAATTATCGTGATAAAAATTATAATTCTGGGATTAGATTTTAGAAAAAGAGTGTAAAACATGAGTAATGAAGATTTATTCGGCAATAACCCGCTACAAGGCGTTAAACTTGAGCAAGTTGTATCAGAGTTAGTTGATCAATATGGGTGGGAGCTTTTACATGCTTATCTACTGCTAAATTGTTTTAAAAACAACCCTGACATCAAATCTGCAGTTAAATTTTTGCGTAAAACCCAGTGGGCACAAGATAAAGTTGAAAACTTTTATCTTTATAGATTAAAAAATCTTCCTAAACCCGATGATGTTCAATATGAACTACCACCACGTGACCGCGTTATTCCTGAAGATCATAAACCGGGTGAACCATGTGAGTTAAGTTTTAGTGACGCAAAACGTATTCAAGCGAAAAAAGAAGCCAAAGATCGTGCACGGACGCGCAAACAACGCTCAAATGCCAGTAATCCTTGGGGTAACTAGGTGCTAGGTGCCACCACACTTTCAAAAAACTGGTCAGTACTGTTAGTACGCGGCCTCATTGCAATTATTTTTGGCGTTATTACTTGGTTTGCACCCAATGCATCTCTGAGTATTATGTTGTTATTTTTTGCGGGC